>NZ_JBIAFO010000011.1:0-300990 GCF_042869355.1 Streptomyces sp. NPDC007088 | reverse complement strand
ACGGACGCTTCCTTTGTACTCACCCTCTCGGGCTTTCCTCCGGGCGCTTCCCTTCGGTATTTCGTGTTCCCGACTCTATCAGATCCTCGCGGTCCCGATTTCCTCGGTGCCTTTCCGGTTCCCGGTCCGGCCTTTCGGCTTTCCCGTTTCCCTTTCCGACGAGTCCGACTCTATCAGATCCTTTCGGGCCTGATCCCCGGTCAGACAGGGTTTGCCTTCCCGGCCTCGCGGCCGTTCCGACGTCCCAGACAGTAGTGGATTCTCCTCCGGGCTCATAATCGAGCCCTTCGCAATCCGATTTCACGCACACCAGAAAAAAGGGGTGCCGAAAGCGGTCCCGTGAAGGAAGATCATGCTGAGTGGGTTACCGCTCGCGCGGTGAGAAGTCGTCCCGGAACCTCACGGCTCCGTGGCAACTCGAAGAACCCTACGTACCCGCCCCACGCGTGTCAAACCCCGTGTGCGGAGGGCGTTCTCTCGCTACGGTGGGGCCATGACCTCGCGTACAGGCACCCAGTGCTGGCGGGCCGCCTGACGGCGGCCGCCTTCCGTACGCACCTCCTCCCACGGCCGCCGCTTCCGGCGGCCGTTCGCGTTTCTCCCCCTCCGGAGCCGGCACGGTCCCCGCCGGGGCGGCTGTCACGGGCAGGGCACCCGGACCGACACGGAGTGGAGAGAATTGCGATGACACGCGTCTTCAGTGGGATCAAGCCGACCGGACACCTGACGCTGGGCAACTACCTGGGGGCCGTCCGGCGCTGGGCCCAGGCCGGCCAGTACGAGGCCGAGGCGCTGTTCTGCGTCGTGGACCTGCACGCCCTCACCGTGGAGCACGACCCGGCCAGGGTGCGGCGGCTCAGCAGGCAGGCCGCGAGTCTGCTGCTCGCCGCCGGGCTCGACCCCGCGCGGTGCACGCTGTTCGTGCAGAGCCACGTGGACGAGCACGCCCGGCTCTCGTACCTCCTGGAGTGCGTCGCCACCGACGGGGAGATGCGGCGCATGATCCAGTACAAGGAGAAGTCCGTCGTCGAGCGGGCCCGGGGCGGCAGCGTCCGGCTCTCCCTGCTCACGTACCCCGTACTGATGGCGGCCGACATCCTCGCCTACCGCGCCGAGGAGGTACCGGTGGGCGCGGACCAGACGCAGCACGTGGAACTCACCCGGGACCTCGCGGTGCGGTTCAACCAGCGGTACGGGCAGACCTTCGTCCAGCCGCGGGCGACCAGGCCCCCGGTGGCGGCGCGGGTCATGGACCTTCAGGACCCCGCGTCCAAGATGGGCAAGTCGCACGCCGCCACGGCGGGGATCGTCTATCTGCTGGACGAGCCCGACGTGATCAGGAAGAAGATCCTGCGGGCCGTCACCGACAGCGGGCGCGAGGTCGTGTACGACCCGGCCGGGCGGCCCGGCGTGGCGAACCTGCTGGAGATCCTCGCCGCCTGCGCCGGCGGGGACCCGGCCGCGCTCGCCGGTGCGTACCCCTCGTACGGGGCGCTGAAGAAGGAGGTGGCCGAGGCCGTCGTGGAGACGCTCCGGCCGGTGCGGGAGCGGCACCGGGAGCTGACCGCAGAACCCGGGGAGGCCGAACGGGTGCTCGCCGAGGGGGCCGCGCGGGCGCGGGCGATCGCGCGGCCCGTCGTGGACGCCGCCTACGCGGCGGTGGGGCTGCTCCCGGCGGCCCGGTAGCCGGGAGGGACGCGGCCCGGCCCGGTACTCGCCCCGGGCCGGGCCGCGGCGCTCAGGCGCCTGCCGCGAGTTCGCGGGAGCGGTCGCGGGCCGCTTCGAGGGCGGCGATCAGGGCGGCGCGTACCCCGTGGTTCTCCAGTTCGCGGATCGCGTTGATCGTCGTCCCGGCGGGCGAGGTGACGTTCTCGCGGAGCTTGACGGGGTGCTCGCCGGAGTCGCGCAGCATGACGGCCGCGCCGATCGCGGCCTGGACGATGAGGTCGTGCGCCTTGTCGCGCGGCAGGCCCAGGAGAATCCCGGCGTCCGTCATCGCCTCGACCAGGAAGTAGAAGTACGCCGGTCCGGAGCCGGAGAGCGCGGTGGTCGCGTCCTGCTGGGACTCGGGGACCCGGAGGGTCTTGCCGACCCCGCCGAAGATCGTCTCGGCGTGGGCGAGGTGCTGTTCGGCGGCGTGCGTGCCGGCCGAGATGACGGACATCGCCTCGTCCACGAGGGCCGGGGTGTTGGTCATGACGCGGACGACGGGGACGCCGTCCGTCAGGCGCTCCTCGATGAACGAGGTGGGGATGCCGGCCGCGCCGCTGATGACCAGCCGGTCGGCGGGCAGGTGCGGGGCGAGTTCGCCGAGCAGCGCGCCCATGTCCTGCGGTTTGACGGTCAGGATGAGGATGTCCGCCGACTTCGCGGCCTCCGGGTTGCTCACCGGGGTGACGCCGTGGCGAGCGCGGAGTTCCTCGGCGCGTTCGGGGCGGCGGGCCGTCACGAGCAGGTCCTGTGGGGCCCAGCCGGCCCGGATCATGCCGCTGAGCAGCGCTTCGCCGATCTTTCCGGTGCCGAGCACGGCGACTTTCAGGGTCATCGGGGTGGTCACCCTCCGCGTGGGGCTGTGTCGTCCGTGCGCCAGTCTCGCACCGGCGGGCGGGGGCGGGGGCGGCTGTCCGAGGGGCGGTACGGCGGCTTCCGGTGCGCGGAGCCGCTCAGGCGGTGCGGCGGCGCAGGGTCGCGGCGCCCAGGGCGAGGACGAGCAGGGCGCAGCCGGCCACCACGAGGGCGTCCCGCAGGAAGTCGCCGGTGATGTCGCGGTGGCGCAGGATCTCGTGCATGCCGTCGACGGCATAGGACATGGGGAGTACGTCCGAGACGGCCTCCAGGGCGGGGTGCATGCGCTCGCGGGCGGTGAACAGTCCGCACAGCAGGAGCTGCGGGAAGATCACCGCCGGCATGAACTGGACGGCCTGGAACTCGGAGGCGGCGAACGCCGAGACGAACAGGCCGAGCGCCGTGCCGAGCAGGGCGTCGAGGAGGGCGACCAGCAGCAGGAGCCATGCGGAGCCGGTGACGTCGAGTCCGAGGGCCCCCACCGACAGGGCGGTGACCAGCGCGGACTGGACGACGGCGAGCGCGCCGAAGGCGAGGGCGTACCCGGCGATCACGTCGCCCTTGCCGAGCGGGAGCGACAGCAGGCGTTCCAGGGTGCCCGAGGTGCGTTCTCGCAGGGTCGCGATGGACGTGACCAGGAACATCGTGATGAGCGGGAAGATCCCGAGCAGCGCGGCGCCGATGCCGTCGAAGGTGCGCGGGTCCGCGTCGAAGACGTACCGCAGCAGGAAGATCATCAGGCAGGGGACCAGCAGCATCAGGGCGATCGTGCGCGGGTCGTGGCGTAGCTGGCGCAGGACCCGGGCGGCCGTCGCGAGGGTACGGGCGGGGGTCAGGGGGCGCGTGCCTTCGGCGGGCGGCGGGGCCGGGGCGGGGGCGGCCTGGACGGTGGCGGGGGCCGGGGCGTTCGCGGGTTCGGGATCGGGTTCGGCTTCGGGTTCGGGTTCGGGTTCGGTGATCAGTTGGAGGAAGGCGGCCTCCACCGAGTCGGTGCCGGTGCGGGTGCGCAGGCCCGCGGGGGTGTCGGCGGCCAGGAGCCGGCCCTCGCGCAGGAGCAGCAGGTGGTGGCAGCGTTCGGCCTCGTCCATGACGTGCGAGGAGACCAGGATCGTCGTACCGCGTTCCTCGGCGAGGCGGTGGAAGAGGGCCCACAGGTCGCGGCGCAGTACCGGGTCGAGGCCGACGGTGGGTTCGTCCAGGACGAGGAGTTCGGGGGTGCCCAGCAGGGCCACGGCGAGGGAGACCCGGCTGCGCTGGCCGCCGGAGAGCGCGCCCGCGCGGGTGCCGGCCCGCTCGGTGAGGTCCACGTCGGCGAGTACGCGGTCGACCTCGGCGGTCCGGTGGGCGGCGCGGGCGTGGCCCGGGTCGAGGACGGCGGCGAAGTAGTCGAGGTTCTGGCGGACGGTCAGGTCGTCGTAGACGGAGGGCGCCTGGGTGACGTAGCCGACGCGGGGGCGCAGGGCGGGGGCGCCCGCCGGGGCGCCGAGGACGTCGAGGTGTCCCGCGACCCGGGCCTGGGTGCCGACGACGGCGCGCATCACGGTGGACTTGCCGCAGCCGGAGGGCCCGAGCAGTCCGGTGACGGTGCCGGCGGGGACGGTGAAGTCGAGGGCGTGCAGGACGGTGCGGGGGCCGCGCCGCACGGTGAGGCCGCGGGCGCGTACGGCGGCCTCCCGTTCCGGCGCGGTGCGGGTCGCCGCGGCGGGCGCTGAAGGTGCAGAGGGTGCGGAGGGCGCTGAAGGTGCTGAAGGCGCTGGGCCGGGCATCCGGGGCTCCAGGTGGACTGGGGGCGGGTGGTTCAGGTGGGGCGCATGACCGTCGGGCGGGAGCCCGGTTTTATTCATCGGTTGGTTAATTCTTCGCGCGGGGCGGATCGCGTGTCAAGGGAGGGGGCTCGAAAGGGTGCGGCGGACGTGCGGGGCGGGACGGGCGCGGCCCCGCACTTCCGTCGCGGGGGCGGGTGTTCGAAAAGCCCGGACAGGGGGCCTCGGTTACGGAGAGGATGGTTCTCGTCACAGGTGGTCGACTGTGCGGTGGTGCCCCGGGCGTTCGGGGGTGCCGTGGTCGGCCTGCCGGTGCGCTCCCCCGCGCCGGCGACCCACGCGTCTCCTCTCCGTCCGTGCAGCTGGAGGTGCCATGTCGTCCACGCCGTCCACCCCTTCTCCCCCTGATCCCGTCGCGCCCGACTCCCCCGATTCCCCTGCCGCTCCTCGTCCCGTCTCCGAAGGGGCGGCCGGGGCCGGGCCCGGCCGGTGGCGGGCCGACGTCACCGCCTCGTTCGTCGTCTTCCTGGTGGCGCTGCCGCTGTGCGTCGGGGTCGCCGTGGCCTCCGGGGTGCCGGCCGAACTGGGCCTGGTCACCGGGATCGTGGGCGGTCTGGTGGCGGGCGCGCTGCCCGGCAGCAGCCTCCAGGTCAGCGGTCCCGCCGCCGGGCTGACCGTCCTCGTGTACGAGGCGGTGCAGCGGTACGGGCTCGGGGCGCTGGGGCTGCTGGTCCTGGTCGCGGGGCTCGCGCAGATCCTGCTGGGGCTGCTGCGGCTCGGGCGCTGGTTCCGTGCCGTGTCGGTGGCCGTCGTGCAGGGGATGCTGGCGGGGATCGGGCTCGTGCTGATCGCCGGGCAGGTCTACGCGCTCGCGGACGTCGAGGCCCCGTCGGGCGGTCCCGGGAAGTTCGCCGGGCTGGCCGGGCTGGTCCGGGAGGCGGACGGGACGGCGCTGGCGATCGGCCTGGGCACGCTCGCGGTGCTCGTGCTGTGGCCGAGGTGGCGGGCGGGGGCGCGGGTGCTGCCCGCGCCCCTGGTGGCGGTGGGGCTCGCGGCGGCGGTGACCGGCGGGTTCGGGCTGCCGGTGCACCGGGTCGAGGTGCGGGGGCTGCTCGGCTCCGTGCAGCCCCCGAAGCCCGAGGAGCTGGGGCGGCTCGTGGAGGTCGGGGTGCTCGGGACCCTCGTCGCCTTCGTGCTGATCGCCTCGGCCGAGTCGCTGTTCAGCGCGGCGGCCGTGGACCGGATGCACGACGGCCCGCGAACCGACTACGACCGCGAGCTGGTCGCGCAGGGGGCGGGCAACGCGGTGTGCGGGGCGCTCGGGGCGCTGCCGATGACGGCGGTCATCGTGCGCAGCTCCGCCAACGTACGGGCGGGGGCGCGGACGAAGGCGTCCCGGGTCCTGCACGGCTGCTGGCTGCTGCTGTTCGCCGCGCTGCTGCCGTGGGCGCTGGAGGTCATTCCGGTGGCGGCGCTCGCGGCGGTACTGGTGCACGCCGGGGGCAAGCTGATCCCGGTGCGCGCACTGCTCCCGCTGTGGCGCGGGCACCGGGGCGAGGCCGTGGTCCTCGCCGTGACGGCGGTGGCGATCGTGCTGACCAACCTGTTCGAGGGGGTCCTGCTGGGGCTGCTGCTGTCGGTCGCGAAGACGGCCTGGGACATGAGCCACGCGCACGTGGAGGTCGCCGGGCGGGAGGGGACGGGGCCGCTCCTCGTCCTGGTCAGCGGCAACGTCACCTTCCTGCGGCTGCCGAAGCTGCTCGACGCGCTGGAGGCCGTACCTGCGGGGCGGCCGGTGGCCCTGGACCTGAGCGGGGTACGGCACCTGGACCACGCCTCGCAGTCGGCGCTGGAGACCTGGGCCGCGGCGCGCGGCGGGGTCGGGGCGGCCGGGGGCGGCGGCGGGGTGCCGCTGGACACGCGTTCTCCCTGACCCCGGGCGCGTGCGCCGCGCCGGACGCCGGGGTCCCGCCCCGGCGTCCGGTCCCGCCCGCCCCTCTCAGGCGGGGGCCTGGCCGGGGCGGATCGCGACGCTGAGTTCGGCCACGTAGGTCTCCTCGACCCGGCCGTCGGGGAACTCGGCGAGCAGCGCGGCCCGTTCGGCGGCCAGGAAGGCGGTGGCGGTCTCCTCGTCCTGGATCAGGACGATCGAGTGGCTCGCGAGGTTGGCGAGGTGGGTGTCGACCGGGATGCGGCGGCTCCAGCGGATCTCGCGGTGCCGGGTCTTTGGCCAGTAGGCGAGAGCGCGGTCGCGTCCGCTGCCGTAGCGCGGGCTCACGCTCCTGCCGCCGGGTCCCGGCATCGGGTTGGGCGCCGGTGCCCGCTCCCGCTCGGACGCGGGGGCGCGTTCGTCCTCGGAGGCGTGTTTGCCGAGGGCCCCGCCCTGTGGGCCGAAGTGCTCGCGCAGCCGCGCGTCCTGGGCCGCGATCCACGGGACGGTGGAGTCCGCCACGTTCCACCACGCGGCGAGCGCCCCGCCGGGCCGCAGGACGCGCAGGGCCTCAGGGACGGAGCGCTCGGGCCGGGTCCAGTGCCAGGACTGGGCGTAGGTGATGAGGTCGGCGGCGGCCCCGGCGAGCGGGAGGGCGTCGCCGTCCCCGCGCACGACGGGCACCTCGGGCAGGCCGCGGCGCAGTTCGGCGGCCATGCCCTCCCCGGGTTCCACGGCGAGGACCCGCGCGCCGCGCTCCCGCAGGAGGCGCGTGGCGATGCCGGTGCCCGCTCCGACGTCGACGACCCGGGCGCCCGCCAGGGGCCGGCCCGAGAGTTCCTCGACGGCGTCGAACAGGGCGGCCGGGTAGGACGGCCGGTGGGCGGCGTAGGAGGCGGCCACGGCGTTGAAGGAGTGGGCTCGGGAGCGGTCGTCGGGGGCGGGGGGCTTCGTCATGTGATCATCCTGCGCCCGGAGGGAGGCGAGGGGAAAGGTGCCTCTGCCGGGTGGGTCCCGGCGGCGGCTACCCGCGCGGTCGCGCGGCCCGTCCGCCCGCGCGGCCCGCGGTGCGGCGTTCGTAGTGGGCGCGGGCCTTCTCGTACTCCGCCCGGTGCAGCCCCTCGCCGGGGGCCTCGCTCAGGCAGCGCAGGAAGTGGGCGAAGAGGCGGCCGACGAAGCCGATCGCGAGCAGTCCGCGCAGGGACTGCTGGGTCGCCGGGTCGGGACGGGTGCCGTAGGACTCCCAGGTGCGGACGAAGGCGAGCACCGTGCAGAGCGCGAACATCCCGACGAGGAGGACGGTGACCAGACCGCCGGCCTCGGCGAGGCGGACCCCGTCGTAGGCGAGGCGCAGGACGAGGGCCCCGGCCAGCGCGCCGAGCAGGGAGGCCGTGGCCACGGCGGCGCGGCGCCACGCGTACCCGCCGTCGTGCCGCAGCCAGGTCGTGCCGAAGAAGCGGATCGGCTCGGGGGCGGGGCCCTTGGGGGTGGGACCCGCCCCCGTGTCCTGGCGCGCCCGTGCCGTCGCGTCCTCGCGGGCGGATTCGGTCTTGTCCTCGGGGGCTGGTCCGGCCTTGTTCCCGCGGGCGGTTTCGGTCTTGTCCTCGGGGGCTGGTCCGGCCTTGTTCCCGCGGGCGGTTTCGGTCTTGTCCTCGGGGGCTGGTCCGGTCTTGTCCTCGCGGGCCGGTTGAGTGCTCACGGGCCGATTGTGTCACCGGGGGCGGGGCGGGAGACGGCGCGGCGCCGTGGCCCGGGTCGGGTCACGGCGCCGCACGACGCGTACGAGGGGCGGGCCCTCAGCCGCCGAGGAGGGTCACGTCGCGGACCGCGCCCCGGTCGGCGCTGGTCGCCATGGCGGCGTAGGCGCGCAGGGCCGCCGACACCTTGCGCTCGCGGTTCTTCGGGGCGTAGACCCCGCCGAGGGCCGCGCGGCGGGCGGCCAGGGTCTCGTCGTCCACGAGCAGCTCCATCGAGCGGTTCGGGATGTCGATGCGGATGCGGTCGCCGTCCTCGACGAGGGCGATCGTGCCGCCCGAGGCGGCCTCCGGGGAGGCGTGGCCGATGGACAGGCCCGAGGTGCCGCCGGAGAAGCGGCCGTCGGTGATCAGCGCGCACACCTTGCCCAGGCCACGGCCCTTGAGGAAGGAGGTCGGGTACAGCATCTCCTGCATGCCGGGGCCGCCCTTGGGGCCCTCGTAGCGGATCACGACGACGTCGCCGGGCGTGACCTGCTTGGTGAGGATCTTCTCGACGGCCTCCTCCTGCGACTCGCACACGACGGCCGGGCCCTCGAAGGTCCAGATGGACTCGTCGACCCCGGCGGTCTTCACGACCGCGCCGTCCACCGCGAGGTTGCCGCGCAGGACGCCGAGGCCGCCGTCCTGCGAGTAGGCGTGCGCCACGTCGCGGATGCAGCCGTTCGCGGCGTCCGTGTCGAGGGTGTCCCAGCGCTCCGACTGGGAGAACGCCTCGGCGGAGCGGCGGCAGCCGGGGGCCGCGTGCCACAGCTCGACGGCCTCCTCCGCGGTCGAGCCCGAGCGGATGTCCCAGTACTCCAGCCAGTCCTTGATGGAGGTGGAGTGCACGGTGTGCACGTCCTCGTTGAGCAGGCCGCCCCGGTACAGCTCGCCGAGGATCGCGGGGATGCCGCCGGCCCGGTGCACGTCCTCCATGTAGTACGTGGTGGTGGGGGCGACGTTCGGCGCGACCTTCGCGACGCAGGGGACACGGCGCGAGACGGCGTCGATGTCGTGCAGGTCGTAGCCCGCTCCCGCTTCCTGGGCGGCGGCCAGCAGGTGCAGGATCGTGTTGGTCGAACCGCCCATCGCGATGTCGAGGGCCATGGCGTTCTCGAAGGCCGCGTGGGTCGCGATGTTGCGGGGCAGGACGGAGTCGTCGTCCTCCTCGTAGTACCGCTTCGCGATCTCGACGACGGTCGAGCCGGCCCTCTCGTACAGCGCCTTGCGGGCGGTGTGCGTGGCGAGGACCGAGCCGTTGCCGGGCAGGGCCAGGCCGATGGCCTCGGTCAGGCAGTTCATCGAGTTGGCGGTGAACATGCCGGAACAGGAGCCGCAGGTCGGGCAGGCGTTCTCCTCGATGCGCAGGATGTCCTCGTCGGAGACGTCCTCGTTGACCGCGTCGCTGATCGCGTTGATCAGGTCGAGCTTGCGGACCGTGCCGTCGACCAGGGTGGCCTTGCCGGCCTCCATCGGGCCGCCGGAGACGAAGACCGTCGGGATGTTGAGGCGCAGGGCGGCCATCAGCATGCCCGGGGTGATCTTGTCGCAGTTGGAGATGCAGATCAGGGCGTCGGCGCAGTGCGCCTCGACCATGTACTCGACGGAGTCGGCGATCAGGTCGCGGGAGGGCAGCGAGTAGAGCATGCCGCCGTGGCCCATCGCGATGCCGTCGTCCACGGCGATGGTGTTGAACTCGCGGGGCACCGCGCCCGCCGCCTTGACCGCCTCGGACACGATCCGGCCGACCGGCTGCAGGTGGGTGTGGCCGGGCACGAACTCAGTGAAGGAGTTGGCGATCGCCACGATGGGCTTGCCGATGTCCTCACTGGCTACGCCCGACGCCCGCATAAGGGCGCGCGCACCCGCCATGTTGCGGCCGTGGGTGACAGTGCGGGACCTCAGCTCGGGCATCGTCGCTCGCTCCTCGTAAAGCAGAAGGGGGCCGGGGGTGTGCCGGTTCGGCGCGGGGCCTCTCCGGGTTCCCCAGGCTCCGGTACGGCCAGGGTGGCTGTTGTCGAGCGTACGCCGCGTCTCCAAGATCTGGACAGGGTGTCCGGAATCCGGGACAGATGTACGGGAATCGTCTCAGGGTCCGGAGACGGGGCGGCCCCTCGCGGCCCGGTCAGCCTCCGGGTCCGGAGACCGGGGGCGGTCCCTGCGGCTCCGGGTCGGTCAGGTAGCGCTGGAGGGCGGGGGCGACGGCCGCGACGATGTGTTCGGGGTCGGCGGAGGCCATCGGCTCGACCCGCACGACGTAGCGCAGGACGGCGACGCCGACCATGTGGGAGGCGGCGAGTTCGGCGCGGAACCGGGCGTCGGGCACGTCGAGTTCACCGGCGATCCGCTCCAGCAGCCGGCGCAGCACGAATCCGCGCAGGACCTTCGCCGCGGCCTCGTGGGTGAGCGCCGAGCGGACGATCGCGAGCAGCGGGGCGCGGGTGACGGGGTCCTCCCACACGCCGAGGAAGAAGCGGGCCAGCCGTTCCCCGATCCTCCCGGGGTCGTGGGCGAGGGCCTCGGGCAGCCCGGCGGCGGGCTCGAAGGACAGCTCGATCGCCGCCGCGAACACCTCGTCCTTCGTGCCGAAGTAGTGGTGCACGAGGGAGGCGTCGACCCCGGCGAGCGCGGCGATGGACCGGACCGAGGTCTTGTCGTAACCGCGCTCGGCGAAGACGGTACGGGCGGCGGCGAGGATGCGGTCGCGGGCCCCGGGCCCGTCCTCGGCCGCGGCCTTCGGCGGACGACCGCGACGACGGGCGGGCTTGGCGGGAGCGGGCCCGGCGGAAGCAGGAGCGGGCCCGGCGGAGGCGGGAGCGGGGCCGCCGGGAGCGGGGCCGGTACCGGAGCCGGAGTCCGGGCCGCTCGTCCCGGTGGCGTCCGGGGTCCGGCCCCGTTGCCCCGCCTGCCCCGGGCCGCTCCCCTGCCTCTGTTGCTGTCCCTGTCCCTGTCCCTTTTCCTGTCCCTGTCCCTTTTCCTGCCCCCGCCCTCGGCCCGTCAAGGCTTGCGCGCCCGCTGCGGGTCCGGCTCCCGCCGTGACGTGGCCAGGTGGAGGCGGGTGAAGGCGAGGGCCTCGGCGAGGTCGGCCTCGCGTTCCGCGTTGGACATGGCGCGGCGCGTGTTGACCTCGATGACGACGTGCCCGGTGAAGCCGGAGTCCGCGAGGTCTTCCAGGGTCTTCGCGCAGGGCTGCGTCCCCCGCCCGGGGACGAGGTGCTCGTCCTTGCCGGAACCGGAGCCGTCCGCGAGGTGGACGTGGGCGAGCCGGTCGCCCATCCGCGCGATCATGGCGCTCGCGTCGGTGCGGGCGGTCGCGGTGTGCGACAGGTCCACGGTGAAGTGCCGGTAGTCGTGCTTGGTGACGTCCCAGTCGGGCGCGTACGCGAGCAGTTCCCGGTCGCGGTAGCGCCACGGGTACATGTTCTCGACGGCGAAGCGGACGTCGGTCTCCTCGGCCATCCGCCAGATCCCGTTCACGAAGTCCCGGGAGTACTGCCGCTGCCAGCGGAACGGCGGGTGCACGACGACGGCCGAGGCGCCGAGCCGCTCGGCGGCGGCCTTGGCCCGCTGGAGCTTCGTCCACGGGTCGGTGGTCCACACGCGCTGCGTGATCAGCAGGCAGGGGGCGTGCACGGCGAGCACCGGCACGCCGTGCAGGTCCGAGAGCCGGCGCAGCGCCTCGATGTCCTGGCTGACCGGGTCGGTCCACACCATGACTTCCACGCCGTCGTATCCGAGGCGCGCGGCGATCTCGAAGGCCGTCGCCGTCGACTCCGGGTACACCGAGGCCGTCGACAGGGCGACCTTCGCGTCCGGGACGCGCACGGTTGGTTCTGCCACGGAACCAGCGTAAGGGCGTGGGGGCGGACCAGGGGTCCAGGGTGCGGAGGGGAGGGGTGTGCGGGGTGTGCGGTTGAACACCCCCGTGGTTCCCGGGCCCCGGCCCGCCACCGCCGTGCCCTCAGCCCCGGACGGGCCTGTCCTCAGCCGCCGGACGGGCCCGGAGAGGCCGCGGCCGGGTGCGTCCGCCGCGCCGGCAGGTGGGCGAGGCGGCGCATGATGACGCCTTCCCTGAGGGCCCAGGGGCAGATCTCGGCCCGCTCCACGCCCAGGAGGTCCATCGCGCCCTCGGCGACGATCGCGCCCGCCAGGAGCTGTCCGGCGCGGTCGGCGGAGACCCCGGGGAGTTCCGCGCGTTCCCGCGCGCTCATCGCGGCGAGCCTGGGGACCCACTCCTCCAGGGAGCGGCGCTTGAGTTCGCGGTGGACGTGGACGCCCTCGGAGGAACGGGCCGCGCCACCGATCCGGGCGAGCTGCCGGAAGGTCTTGGAGGTGGCGACGACGTGGTCCGGCGGGCCGAGGCGGACGAAGTCACCCACAGTGCGGCCGATCTCCGCGCGTACGTGCTTGCGCAGCTCCCTCAGGCTCTCCGGGGCGGGCGGGTCGCCGGGCAGCCAGGTGTGGGTGAGGCGGCCCGCGCCCAGCGGCAGCGACACCGCCGTGTCGGGCTCCTCGTCCATGCCGTACGCGATCTCCAGGGAGCCGCCGCCTATGTCGAGCAGCAGCAGCCGCCCCGCCGACCAGCCGAACCAGCGGCGTGCGGCGAGGAAGGTGAGCCGGGCCTCGTCGGCGCCGCTGAGGACGTCGAGCCGTACGCCGGTCTCCGTCTCGACGCGGTGCAGGACCTCGTCGGCGTTGACCGCCTCGCGCACGGCGGAGGTCGCGAAGGGCAGCAGCTCCTCGACGCCCTTGTCCTCGGCGGCCCGCAGCGCCTCGTGGACCGTGCGGACGAGGGCGTCGACGCCCTGGGGACCGATCGCGCCGCGCTCGTCGAGGAGCTGGGCGAGCCGCAGGTACGCCTTGTGGGAGTGCGCGGGCAGCGGGCGGGCGCCGGGGTGGGCGTCCATCACCAGCAGGTGCACCGTGTTCGAGCCGACGTCGAGAACTCCGAGCCTCATGGACGCAGACGCTACTGCCGCCGCGGGGGCCCGGGGCCGGGATTCACGCGAAGGTGACGCGGTCGACGCGCCCGTCCGCGCTCTCCCGGCGCCACGGGGAGGGCGCGCGGGGCCGTCGTTGCCGGTGCGGGCCCCCGCGCGCTTACCCTGGGCCCCGTGCCGAAGACGAAAAAGGCGAAGCCCGCAGAAATGCCGCGCGACGCACAGCCGGACATGCCGGGCGAAGCGCAGCCGGACATGCCGCGCGACGCGCAGCCGGACATGCCGGGCGAAGCGCAGCCGGACATGCCGCGGCAGAAGCGGAAGCGGAAGCAGGCCGGGCAGGAACGGGCCGAGCGGCCGGAGCGGACCGGGCAGCAGCGGGCCGAGCGGCCGAAGCAGGCCGGCGGGAAGAAGCGGAAGGTATCCGGCAAGGAGCCGCGGGTGGCGGTGATCGCCGAGTCCGACGAGCAGCCGATCGACTTCGCGCGCGCCTGGGTCGAGTTCCCCGACCCGGCGGACGAGGAGCAGGTGTTCCGCTGCGACCTGACCTGGCTGACCTCGCGCTGGAACTGCGTGTTCGGCAGCGGCTGCCAGGGCATCCAGGCGGGGCGGGCCGACGACGGCTGCTGCACGCTGGGCGCGCACTTCTCCGACGAGGAGGACGAGGAGCGGGTGGCCGGCTTCGTCGAGCGGCTGACCCCCGACATCTGGCAGCACCACGACGTCGGCACCGACAGCGGCTGGGTCCAGGAGGACGAGAACGACGGGGAGCGGCAGACCCGCCGCTGGAACGGTTCCTGCATCTTCCAGAACCGGCCCGGTTTCGAGGGCGGCGCGGGCTGCTCCCTGCACATCCTCGCGCTGCGCGAGGGCCGTGAGCCGCTGGAGACCAAGCCGGACGTGTGCTGGCAGCTCCCGGTGCGCCGGACCTACGACTGGATCGAGCGGCCCGACGACTCGCAGATCCTCCAGGTGTCGATCGGCGAGTACGACCGCAGGGGCTGGGGTCCGGGCGGTCACGACCTGCACTGGTGGTGCACCTCGGCGACCTCCGCGCACGGCGCGGGCGACCCCGTGTACGTGTCGTACCGGCCCGAGCTGATCGAGCTGATGGGCAAGGAGGGCTACGACCGCCTCGTCGAACTGTGCGAGGCCCGGCTCGCCTCCCAGCTCCCGCTGGTCGCCCCGCATCCGGCGGACCCGGTACGGCCCGCCGCGAAGTGACCCGCCGCCGGCCCGGCGGGCGGGCGGCGCCCCGGCTCCTCAGTGGTGCCGGTGCTTGCGGACCGCCCCGTCCTGGGCCGGGGCGGGTTCCTCGGTGGGCGCCGTCGTCGGCTCGGTGACCGGCGGGTCGGGCGGGGGCGTGGTGGCCGGCTCGGTGGGCTCGGGTTCCGGGCTGCTGGGCTGCGGCTCGGGGTCCGGGGGCGGCTGGGGGGCCTCGTCGGTCACCTGCGGCGTGGGCGCCGTCGAGTGCCCCGGGCCGTTGCCGCCCGCCGGGGGACGCGGGGGCGCGGGCCTGCTCCGGCCCGGTCCGCTGACCTGGACCAGCGCGCCGGTCGGGGCCACGGTGACGGCGGCGCTCCACGGGTGGGCCGGGGTGCGGTCCCGTACGACGCGGACCGGGACGGTGACCGAGTCGCCCGGCGCGAGCCGGCCCGAGGTGCGGCCGATGCTCAGCCAGGCGGCGCGGCTGGCGAGCGTCCAGCGGATGTCCCCGGCGCCCTTCGCGGTGAGCGTGACGAACGTCGTGTCGCCACTGGTGCGGGCGGCCACGGCCAGCCCCGTCGTCCCCTTGCCGTGCTTGCCGCCCGGGTCGATGACCGTCGCGGACACGCCCTTGGCGCTCTTGCCGCCGCGCTGCCCCGGGCGGCCCTCGCCGCCCTTGGCGCCGCCCGTGGTGCCGTCCGGGTCCCTGCCGGGGCCCGCGTCGCCCCCGGCCTCCGGCGCGGTGGCCGCGTGGCGGCCCTCGGGGCTGTGGTCGGTGAAGGGGACGCCCCGGTAGGCGGCCCACAGCGCGAGGACGGGGGCCGCGACGACCGTGGCGACCACCGTCGTCGTCACCGCGCGGGCGCGCAGCCGGTCGCGGCGCGCGGCGCGGTCCTTGGGGTCCATCGGGAAGCCGCGCCGGTCGAAGCGCGGGGCGGCCGCGCCCTTGCGGCGCGGCACGGGCAGCTTCGCGAGGGCGGCGAGCGCGTTCCTCGGGGCGGGGATCACGGGCAGCGAGTCCGGGGTGACGGCGGTGCCCGGCCACGGGTCGCCCGCGCCCGCCCGTTCCGCGGTACGGCGGCAGCGCGGGCAGTCGTCGACGTGCCGCACGAGTTCCCCGCGCAGCGCGGCGCCGAGCGGGATGCGGCGGTCGCCCGCGTACCGGATGGCGACGGGGCAGCCTCCGGTCGCGGCGACACCGAGGGCGGCGCGGGTGCGTTCGACCTCGCAGGCGGCGGCCGCGAGGAGTTCCCGCGCGGCGATCGGGGCGAGCCCCACGACGGAGGCGACCTGCTGCGGGCTCAGTCCGTGCCGTACCGCGAGTTCCAGGGCCTCGCGCTGCTCGGGGCTGGTCCCCGCGGCCTCCGGCCAGGCGAGGGAGGCCAGTTCGAGACGCCGGGCGCGCTGGGTCTCCTCGTCGGGTTCCGGGACCGGGACGCCCGCCCGGCCGGGCGTGGGGACCGTGTGCCGGGCGCGCCGGTCCTCGGCCATGCGGCGCAGGCAGATCCACCGGGCCAGCGCGTAGAGCCAGGCGCACAGGCCGTCCGCGTCCTTGGGGGCGCGGGTGTGGCGGCGTTCGGCAAGGTCGAGGACCTCGCGCAGGACGTCGAGGGCCGCGTCGTGATCGCACAGCACGGACAGGCAGTACGTGAACAGCCCGTCGAGCCAGTCGTCGTGACGTCGCCCGGGACGCTCCGTGTGCTCCTCTGGACGATTCCCGTGCCCGTCGGGGCGGTCGCCGTGCCCGCCCCCCGGCCGGTCCCCGTCGCGCTTGTGTCGCGGGGGCTCGTACGAGTACTGGTGACGGGAGAAGGGCCGGTCACCCGGGTCGCCGCCGGAGCCCGGGGCGGCGCCCGGCACGGGTGCGGCCGCCCCCTGTCCGGTCTCGGAGTCCGGGCCGGACGGGGCGTCGGGGCGCCGTCGGCGTGCACGGGGTGTGCGCGTGGCGTGGTCCGTCCTGCTGCTCATCACCTGGCCGACCGTAGGCGCCCGCGCGCGACCACTTGGTCCAGCTTGAGCCCATTTAATCCTTACGGGTGAACAGATCACTCGAAAGGGGACAGTCTTCCGCTGCTTCCGCGGACCCGCGCACGCGTCTCGCACCCCCGGCGCCGACCGGGTCCGGGCGCGCGGTACGGCGCTGTCCGAGGCGCCCGTTACGGTGACGGCATGGCTGCCCGTACCAAGTCCGCGAAAGACCGTCCTTCCTATCGCTGTACCGAGTGCGGGTGGCAGACGGCCAAATGGCTCGGCCGCTGCCCCGAGTGCCAGGCGTGGGGGACGGTCGAGGAGTACGGCGCGCCCGCCGTGCGGACGACGACGCCCGGCCGGGTCACGAGTTCGGCCCTGCCGATCGGGCAGGTCGACAGCCGGCAGGCCACCGCGCGCTCCACCGGCGTCCCCGAGCTGGACCGGGTGCTGGGCGGCGGACTGGTGCCGGGCGCGGTCGTGCTGCTGGCCGGGGAGCCGGGCGTGGGCAAGTCGACGCTGCTGCTGGACGTCGCGGCGAAGGCGGCCGGCCCCGAGCACCGCACGCTGTACGTCACGGGCGAGGAGTCCGCCTCCCAGGTGCGGCTGCGGGCCGACCGCATCCACGCCCTGCACGACGAGCTGTACCTCGCGGCGGAGACGGACCTGTCCGCCGTCCTCGGCCACCTCGACGCGGTCAAGCCCTCCCTTTTGATCCTGGACTCGGTGCAGACGGTGGCCTCCCCGGAGATCGACGGCGCGCCCGGCGGCATGGCCCAGGTGCGGGAGGTGGCGGGCGCCCTCATCCGGGCCTCCAAGGAGCGCGGCATGGCGACGCTGCTGGTCGGGCACGTCACGAAGGACGGCGCGATCGCGGGCCCCCGGCTCCTGGAGCACTTGGTCGACGTGGTGCTGAGCTTCGAGGGCGACCGGCACGCCCGGCTGCGGCTGGTGCGCGGCGTCAAGAACCGCTACGGCGCGACCGACGAGGTGGGCTGCTTCGAACTGCACGACGAGGGCATCACCGGTGTGACCGACCCCTCGGGCCTGTTCCTGACCCGGCGCGACGAGCCCGTGCCCGGCACCTGCCTGACGGTGACTCTGGAGGGGCGGCGCCCGCTGGTCGCCGAGGTGCAGGCGCTCACCGTGGACTCGCAGATCCCCTCGCCCCGGCGCACCACCTCGGGCCTGGAGACCTCCCGGGTGTCGATGATGCTCGCCGTGCTGGAGCAGCGCGGCCGGATCACCGCGCTCGGCAAACGCGACATCTACAGCGCGACGGTGGGCGGCGTGAAGCTGTCCGAGCCGGCCGCCGACCTCGCGATCGCGCTGGCCCTGGCGAGCGCGGCGAGCGACGTACCGCTGCCGAAGAACCTCGTGGCGATCGGCGAGGTGGGCCTGGCGGGCGAGGTGCGGCGGGTCACCGGCGTACAGCGGCGGCTCTCCGAGGCGCACCGGCTCGGCTTCACCCACGCCCTCGTCCCCTCCGACCCGGGGAAGGTCCCCGCCGGGATGCGGGTCACCGAGGTCGCGGACATGGGCGACGCGCTGCGCGTCCTGCCCCGGGGCCGCTCGCGCGCCCCGCGTGAGCCGCGCGAGCCGCGCGAGCTGCGGACCCGGGAGCTGTGAGTCCGCGCACTCCTCGCGCGGGGGGCGCCCACCCGGCCGCGCACCCCGCGCCGAGGGGCGCGCACGCGCCCGGCGCCGCGGACGGCGCGCCCAGCACTTCGGACATTTCGGGACTGGTCGCGGGGCGTCTGGCCCCGGCCCCGCCGTCGGCGGGGGTGGCGCCGGTAGACTTTGCCCTGGTCTCGCCCGTCCGTACGGAAGTCCACAGGTCAGTCGGCGGCCCAGCCCCCACGGTGCGGTCCGCGTGTCCCGTCCTTGGTCCGCCGTGCGGACATCGGATCCAGTCGGGAGGTCGCCGGGCGCCGGCAGCTCTCCGGCCGTACCCGTGACTGGCTCCTGGGCATCCGAGGCACAGTAGATCTGCGACCGGAGGAGTGCAGTGGCAGCAGGCGACCGGGGAGCGGCTCCCGGCAAATCGGGCGGCGGTTCCCGTTCCGATGGGCTGATGCGCGCCTCACTGAGCGCGGTCGCGCCGGGTACCGCCCTGCGGGACGGCCTGGAGCGCATTCTGCGGGGCAACACCGGCGGGCTCATCGTGCTCGGCTGGGACAAGACCGTCGAGTCGATGTGCACGGGCGGGTTCATCCTGGACGTCGAGTTCAGCGCGACCCGGCTGCGGGAGCTGTGCAAACTCGACGGCGGCATCGTCCTCGACAAGGACCTGACGAAGATCCTGCGGGCGGGCGTGCAGTTCGTGCCCGACCCGACGATCCCGACCGAGGAGACCGGCACCCGGCACCGCACCGCCGACCGCGTCTCCAAGCAGGTCGGTTTCCCCGTGGTCTCGGTGAGCCAGTCGATGCGGCTCATCGCGCTGTACGTGGACGGGCAGCGCCGGGTCCTGGAGGACTCGGCGGCGATCCTGTCCCGCGCGAACCAGGCCCTCGCGACGCTGGAGCGGTACAAACTGCGCCTGGACGAGGTCGCGGGCACGCTCTCGGCGCTGGAGATCGAGGACCTCGTGACGGTCCGCGACGTGTCGGCGGTCGCCCAGCGGCTGGAGATGGTCCGGCGGATCGCGACCGAGATCGCCGAGTACGTCGTGGAGCTGGGCACCGACGGGCGGCTGCTCGCGCTCCAGCTCGACGAGCTGATCGCCGGGGTCGAGCCGGAACGCGAGCTGGTCGTACGGGACTACGTGCCCGAGCCGACCGCGAAGCGTTCGCGCACCGTGGAGGAGGCGCTGACCGAGCTGAACGCGCTGACCCACACGGAGCTGCTGGAGATGCCGGTGGTGGCCCGCGCCCTCGGTTACACGGGCTCGCCCGAGGCGCTGGACTCGGCGGTCTCCCCGCGCGGCTTCCGGCTGCTCGCCAAGGTGCCGAGGCTGCCGGGCGCCATCATCGACCGGCTCGTGGAGCACTTCGGCGGTCTCCAGAAGCTGCTCGCGGCGAGCGTGGACGACCTCCAGACGGTGGACGGCGTGGGCGAGGCCCGCGCCCGCAGCGTCCGCGAGGGCCTCTCACGGCTCGCCGAGTCCTCGATCCTGGAGCGCTACGTCTGATCCCGGCCCGGCCGGGGAGCGACAGGCGGTACGGGCGAGGGGGCGGGACCGGAGAGACCCGGTCCCGCCCCCTCGTGTCCCCCGCCCGCGCGCTCAGTCCTTGTCGAGGCGGAACGAGGTGCGGGCCTTCGGCAGTCCCGGCGCCTTGGCCTCCACGAGGTAGGTGCCGGGCTTGGCCGCCTCGGGCTTCGCCTTCGGGGTCGCGCACCGCCCGGTGCTCGCCTCGCGCTTCCAGGTGACGTCGTAGCGGACGCTGTCGCGCGCGGGCACCCGCAGCAGCACGCCGCCGGCGGCGGGGCAGTCGTCGGAGGCCCAGAAGCTGTTCTTCTCGCCGGTGAGCGCGATGGTCACCACCGTACGGCGCGGGCCCAGGTCGATCTTGCAGTCGCTGCCCGAGTTGTTCCTGACGGTCAGCTGGAGCACCGGCTTCTGGTCGGGCTCGTACGTGTTGCGCTTGCTGCGCAGCGTCAACTCGACCGCTGAGGCTGAGCAGTTGGCGAGGGAGGAGCCGGCCGGGAGCAGGTTCGCCGGGCCGCCGGCCACCGCGCCGGAGGCGCCGGAGGCGGAGCCCGCCGCGCCCGGACCGTCCGCGCCCTGACCGCTGTCACCCCCGGAACCGGCCGAGTCGCCGGAACCGCCGGAGCCCTTGGCGTCCCCGGAGCCGCCGGTTCCGGCCGAGGAGCCGTCCCCCGCACCGTCCCCCGAGCCGCCGCCCGAACTGCCCCCGGAACCGGCGGAATCGCCCGACTCGTCCCGTCCGCCCGGGTGTTGGCTGATGGCGGGGCCCGAGTCCCCCGGGCCGGGGGTGATGGAGGAGGGCGCGGGGTGACCGCCGTTGGGCCCGTTCGCGTCGTCCTTCTTGCCTCCGCCCGAGCCGCCGAGACTCAGCAACCAGACGACCAGCAGGACGACGAGGAGCAGGACGGCGCCGAGAATCCCCCTCCGTCGCCAGTAGATGCTGGAGGGAAGCGGCCCGACCGGATTACGCATAGATCCCACGGCGCAAACTCTACGAGAGATCACCGCGCCTTCCGGCGCCACCCGCCGCTTGGCGTACAACTTTTGCGGATCATCATTCCGGGTCCGTCCGGCGGCGCCCGCACCCCCGGCCACCGGCGGGCGGCCCCGGCACGAGGCCAACACCTCACCCCGGGGGCCGACTTGACCCGCATTGCCCGCATTTGCCCTGCTGGTGCGGTCTCCCAGCGCGGGCGACCCCGCCGAACGGCGGGTGTACCCCCGCCGAACGACAGGGGTACGGACGGTACCGGAGAGGGACGCGCGTGGTCGGGAGCACCGCGTAGCGTCCCCGACCATGGATGGCATGACCAGCGTCGACTCAGACCTCTATCTCGACATCGTGAACTTCGGCCACCGCACGCCGGGGTGGTTCCAGCACGTCGCCGAAGCCTGGACGGAAGCCGGACTGCTGCTGTTCGCGGTGCTCTTCCTCGTGGCGTGGTGGCGGGCACGGCGCGGCGACCCGATGGCGCTGGCCGTCGCGGTGCTCGCCCCGCTGGGTACCGGAGTGGCGTACGTCATCAGCGAGATCGCGAAGTCGGGCATCACCGAGGAGCGGCCGTGCCGCGCGGTGCAGGGCGCGGTCTCGCTCATCGCGTGCCCCGTGCGCGGGGACTGGTCCTTCCCGAGCAACCACGCGACGATCGCGGGCGGCGCGGCGGTCGGCCTGCTGCTGGCCTGGCGGGTGATCGCCTGGCTGACGGTGCCCATGGCGCTGCTGATGGCCTTCTCGCGCGTCTTCGTCGGCGTGCACTACCCGCACGACGTGGCGGTCGGCCTGGTCCTGGGCTCGCTGGTCTCGATCCTGGTGGTGAAGCTCGGCACCCGCCCGCTCGCCGCCCTCGCGAGCGCGATGCGCGCCTCCTCCTTCGGCCCCGCGCAGTGGCTCGCGGGCCCCGGCGAACGCCGCGCCGCCCACGCCGCGCCCTACGCGCGCTGAGCCCCGGCCCTCGGTCCGGGCTCCCTCAGCCGGAGAGGGGCCCCGCCTCCTCGTACGCGGACGCGGCGGGGGCTCCCTACCGCGTCCGCCCCCCGTGCGCCCCCCGCGCGCCCCGCGTCGCCCCTGCTCACGGCCCGGTGCGATGTGTCCCGGCGGCGTGCGGGTGCCGGGGCGTGGCAGGATCGGGGCGCCATGACTTTGCCGACGAAGACCGCGCCCGTGCCCGCCCCCTCGCCCGCCCAGGACTCCAGTTCGCTGCACACCCCCGTCATCGCCTGGTTCGAGGCGCACGCCCGGGACCTGCCCTGGCGGCGGCCCGAGGCGGGGGCCTGGGGTGTGATGGTCAGCGAGTTCATGCTCCAGCAGACCCCGGTCAGCCGCGTGCTGCCGGTGTACGAACAGTGGATGGCCCGCTGGCCGCGCCCCGCCGACCTGGCGAAGGAACCCTCGGGGGAGGCGGTGCGGGCCTGGGGCCGGCTCGGCTACCCGCGCAGGGCGCTGCGGTTGCACGGCGCGGCCGTCGCCATAACGGAACGGCACGGCGGTGACGTACCGGACCAGCACGCCCAGTTGCTCGCGCTGCCCGGGATCGGGGAGTACACGGCCGCCGCCGTCGCCTCGTTCGCGTACGGCCAGCGGCACGCGGTGCTCGACACCAACGTGCGGCGGGTCCTGGCGCGCGCCGTGAGCGGGGACCGCTACCCGCCGAACGCGACGACGGCCGCCGAGCGCCGGCTCGCCCGCTCCGTCCTGCCCGAGGACGAGGCGACGGCGGCGCGCTGGGCCGCCGCCTCCATGGAGCTGGGCGCCCTCGTGTGCACCGCGAAGAACGAGGACTGCGGGCACTGCCCGCTCGCCTCGCGCTGCGCGTGGCTGCTGGCCGGGAAGCCCGAGCACGAGGGGCCGCCGCGGCGCGGGCAGACGTACGCCGGTACCGACCGGCAGGTGCGCGGGAAGCTGCTCGCGGTGCTGCGCGAGGCGCACCACGCCGTACCGCAGTCCGCGCTGGACCGGGTGTGGCACGAGCCGGTGCAGCGGGCGCGGGCGCTCGACGGGCTGGTCGCGGACGGGCTCGTCGAACCGCTGGAGGGCGGCTACTACCGGCTGCCCGGTCACCGGCCGGCCGGCACCGCGCAGTACGGTGCGCCGCGGGCCGGGGCGGGTCAGCAGGTCGTACGGACCGGGCAGCAGCAGCCGCCGGGGACGGGCCGCCCGCCGCTGGCCCGGCCGTCCGGCGCGCCGGCGGAACGCCCCTGACACCCCCCGGCCCCCCTGGGGAACGAAAGCCGCGTACCACCCGTTATGCCCCGCGCACGGCCGCGCACGCTGGGCTGTTACACAACCTACGCACAGCCGTGCGCTGGTCTACCGGTGGAGCGCGAAGCTCCGTTACACCCTCTCCGTAGCGTCCCTCCCAAGTGCTCCGACCAGAGCACACGGGGAACGACGGAGGCGAAGACCATGGCGCACGGGGTGGCCGGGGGCAAGGTTCTGGGAGCGGTGCCGGCGATGCGGCACGGCGGGAGCGAGGGGGCGGAGGTCCGGGGCGGGGGCGACGGGCTGCCGGGCGAGATCCTCGACTTCGAGGAGTACGTACGGGCCCGGCAGGACGCCCTGCTGCGCAGCGCGCGTCGGCTCGTGCCCGACCCCGTCGACGCGCAGGACCTCTTGCAGACCGCCCTGGTGCGCACCTTCGGCCGCTGGGAGGGCATCGCCGACAAGCGGCTGGCCGACGCCTACCTGCGCCGCGTCATGATCAACACCCGCACCGAGTGGTGGCGGGCGCGCCGGCTCGACGAGGTGCCCACCGAGCAGCTGCCCGAGCCGAGCGTCGAGGACGGCACCGAGCAGTACGCCGACCGCTCCCTCCTCATGGACATCCTGTCGGTTCTCGCTCCGAAGCAGCGCAGTGTCGTCGTGCTGCGACACTGGGAGCAGATGTCCACGGAGGAGACGGCTGCCGCTCTCGGCATGTCGGCGGGCACGGTCAAGAGCACGCTGCACCGTGCGCTGGCCCGGCTCCGTGAGGAGCTGGAGACCCGGGCGCGGGAGGACCGCGCGCAGGAACGTGAGGAGCGGGAGCGGTGCGCGGCCTAGGTTCTTCTGGACGGCGGTCCGCGCGGGGCGCCGAAGGGCGCCCCGCGCACAGACGGCGGCGGCCGGCCCTCGTGGGCGCGGCCGTGCTCACCGCTTTCGGGACGGCCGCCCTCACGGCCTGCGGCGCCTCGGGCACCGGTACCAGGGACGAGGGCCCGGCCCGCACCGACGCGGTGAGCCGCCCCTCGCCCTCGCCGAGCCCGGCCGCGACCTCCTCGCCCGTGCCCTCGCTCAGCCAGGCCCAGGTGGTCCGGATGCTGCGGGCCGACCCCGAGGTGAGCCAGGAGACGAAGGACGATCTCCGGCCCTGCGGCCGGGACTACCCGGTGGACGTCAGCCTCGGCGACCTCACCCGCGGCAGCGCGCCCGACGTCCTGGTCAACGTCATGACCTGCGGGGACGCGGTGGGCGTGGCGACGTACGTGTACCGCGTGCGCGAGGGCTCCTACGTGAACGTCTTCCAGGCCGAGGACCCTCCGGTGTACGCGGAGATCGACCGGGGTGATCTGGTGGTGACCAAGCAGCTGTACCGCAAGGGCGACCCGGTCGCCTATCCGTCGAGCGAGGAGGTCATCACGTACGCCTGGCACGACGACGTCTTCAAGGAGGCGTACCGGCTGCACAACGACTACAGCAAGGCGGTCGGCGGCGACGACGACAAGTCCGGCTCCGCCGGAGGCTGACCGACCGCCCCGCCGTCCCTCTCCCCCACCCCGTCCCCGACCGGAGCAGCGCGCCACCATGACCGACCAGACTTCCGCGCAGGCAGCGGGCCCCCGGGTCCTCTTCGTCGAGGACGACGACGTGATCCGGGAGGCGACCCAGCTCGCACTGGAACGGGTCGGTTTCGCGGTGACCGCCGTGCCCGACGGGCTGCGGGGCCTGGAGGAGTTCCGGGCCGCTCTCCCCGACATCGCCCTGCTCGACGTGATGGTGCCGGGCATGGACGGGGTGAGCCTGTGCCGCCGTATCCGCGACGAGTCGACGGTCCCGGTGATCCTGCTCTCCGCGCGGGCCGACTCGATCGACGTGGTGCTCGGCCTGGAGGCGGGCGCCGACGACTACGTGACCAAACCCTTCGACGTGTCGGTGCTGGTGGCCCGGCTGCGCGCGGTGATGCGGCGCTTCGGGCACGCGGCGGGCCCGGCCGAGCGGACGGCGGGCGAGCAGGGGGACGAGGCGGACGAGGGGCCGCTGCGCTTCGGGGACCTGGAGGTCGACACCGAGGGCATGGAGGTGCGCAGGGACGGGACGCTGATCGCGCTGACGCCGACGGAGATGCGGCTGCTGCTGGAGTTCTCGGCGGCCCCCGGCACCGTACTGACCCGCGACAAGCTGCTGGAGCGGGTCTGGGACTACGGCTGGGGCGGGGACACCCGGGTCGTGGACGTCCACGTGCAGCGGCTGCGCACCAAGATCGGCCAGGACCGCATCGAGACGGTGCGCGGTTTCGGCTACAAGCTGCGGGCCTGACGGGCGGGTGAGCACCTCGTGACCTCACGTTTCGGCCGCGCCCGTGCCGGGTCCCCCACCGGTCCGGCCACCGGTCCCGCCGCCGCCTCTCCGGGCGCCCCGTCCTCCGGTTCCTCCCCCTCGGGTGCCACCGGCACCGGTCCGCGACCGCGCCTGTACCGGCTGCGCACCTCGCTGCGGACGGGGCTGCGCTGGAAGCTGAGCGCGGCGATCGCGCTGGTCGGGGCGTTCGTGGCGCTCGCGCTGAGTCTCGTCGTGCACAACGCCGCCCAGGTCTCGATGCTCGACTCCTCGCGGGACGTGCAGGACCAGCGGGTGCAGTTCGCGCAGCGCATCTACGAGGCGACCGGCCGGTTGCAGTTCGGCGCGAAGGTCGACGACCCGGCCCTCCCGAAGGCGTTGCGCGACCGGGTGGCGAAGAAGCGCCGGGCGACCTACATCCAGGACCACGCCAACGGCCGCCCCGACGTGTGGGCGGCGCTCCCGCTGAGCAACGGACACGTGCTGTCCCTGCACACGCACTCCACGGGGCGTCGCGGGGACATCATGAAGGACCTCGACCAGGCCCTCGTGATCGGCTCGATCTCGGTGGTGCTGGGCGGCAGCGCGCTCGGGGTGCTCATCGGCGGGCAGCTCTCGCGCCGCCTGCGCAAGGCCGCCGCCGCGGCCCGCGAGGTGGCCAGGGGCCGTACGGACGTACGGGTGCGGCAGGCGATCGGCGGGGTCGTACGGGACGAGACCGACGATCTCGCGCGCGCCGTGGACGCCATGGCGGACACGCTGCGCCAGCGCCTGGAGGCGGAGCGCCGGGTGACGGCCGACATCGCGCACGAGCTGCGCACCCCGGTCACCGGGCTGGTGACGGCGGCCGAGCTGCTGCCGCCCGGCCGGCCGACGGAGCTGGTGCGGGACCGGGCCCAGTTGCTGCGCACCCTCGTCGAGGACGTACTGGAGGTCGCCCGGCTGGACAGTTCGGCGGAGCGCGCCGAACTCCAGGACCTGATGCTGGGCGAGTTCGTCCGGCGCCGGGTCGCGGTCTTCGACCCGGCGGCCTCGGTACGGGTGCTGTACGAGTCGGAGGTCAGGACGGACCCGCGCCGCCTGGAACGCATCCTCGGCAATCTGCTCGCGAACGCCGCGAAGCACGGGCGGGCGCCGATCGAGGTGTCCGTCGAGGGCCGGGTGGTGCGGGTGCGCGACCACGGCCCCGGTTTCCCCGAGGCCCTGCTCGTGGAGGGCCCGAGCCGTTTCCGCACCGGCAGCGAGGACCGGGCGGGACGCGGTCACGGACTGGGCCTGACCATCGCGACGGGCCAGGCCCGGGTGCTGGGCGCGCGGCTCACCTTCCGCAACATCACCGCCCCGGGCGCCCGCGACGCCGAGTCCCCGGCTCAGGGCGCGGTCGCCGTCCTGTGGCTCCCGGAGTACGCGCCCACGAGCACGGAGGGATGAGGAGGGGGGCCGTCCCACCCTTCCCGCGGCACGACTGAGGCCCGGCACGACTGAGGCCCCGGGGCCGGCTTTCGCCGGCCCCGGGGCCTCAGTACGGATCTTGACGCGCGGGGCGCCGCGGCCCCCGTGGGTCGGGGGATCGCGCCCCTACGGGCCGGGGGGTCGCGTCCCCACGGGCCGGGGGGTCAGGGGTCAGACCTTGACGCCCACCTTGTGCAGGAAGTTCACGGGGTTGACCGCCGAGCCGTAGTTCGGGGTGGTCCGGATCTCGAAGTGCAGGTGCGGGCCGCTGGAGTTACCGGTGTTGCCGGACTGCGCGATGTGCTGGCCGGTCGTGACCTGCTGGCCGACCTTGACGTCGATCCGCGACAGGTGGGCGTACTGCGAGTACACGCCGTTGCCGTTCTTGATGACGATCGCGTTGCCGTAGGCCGGTCCGTCACCGGCGCCGTTGCCGCCGGCCTTCACGACGGTGCCCGTGTGGGCGGCCATCACGTTGGTGCCGAGCGGCACCGCGAAGTCCTGGCCGGAGTGCTTGTGCGCCCAGCGGGAGCCGTCGTTGCCGAAGCTCGCGGACAGCGTGTACTTGGCGACCGGGTCGATCCAGGAGGCCGCCTTCTTCTTGGCGGCGGCCTGCTCGGCGGCCTTGTCCTTCTTCGCCTGCTCGGCGGCCTTCTTGGTGTTCTGCACCGCCTTGGCCTGGGCGTGGGCCTGGGCCTGGACGGCGGACGCGTTCACGCCCGGGAGAGCGGCGGTGGCCTTACCGCTGTCAGCGGCGTTCGCGGCCCCGGCTCCGAGCACCGCGGCGGCACCGAGACCGGCGGCCATGACGGCGGCGCGGCTGCGGAGACGGGGGGTGTTGCCGGAGTTCGAGGTCGTGGCGCGCTTCAGCATGGGGGGATTACCTCCGGGTGGGGGAAACCCGGCGCACTGCCGGGGTGACACTCACATTGGTAACCCGGGCCCCAGAAGGACCCAAAATGGCCCTTGTACTACCAAACCCCGTAAACAACCCGCCACCGAGTCGCCGCGACGAAGGCCGATCCACCCCGCGTGACGCAGTCGACGTGACGCCGTTCACACGGCGAACGCGCAGCTCAAGAGGGGGGTGCCAGCCGCAGCGCCGACCGTCGCCACGCGGCCGCCCCTTTCACCTCCCGTATGACTTGTACATAAAAGTCCGTATTGTCCAACTAAAGTCCGTAGTACGTGACGCAGGCCCTATGCCACACGTCACGAACAGACCCCCTCCAGGGCCCGGATCTCGCGCTCGACAGCCTTGATCCGACTTCCCGGGACCGCCCGCAAGCGACCCGCCCGCCCCTTCCGGAGCCTCCATCCGTCATCACTGCGTGTAGGCGCACGTACAGACGGTCACCAGACGGACGCCCCTGCTGTCGGCACACGCGCACGAGCACGAGCACGAGCGCGCGCACGAGCGCAGGCAACGCGACGCGGACAGGCCGGCCCGGCAGGGGGCGCGACAGGCGCAGCACGGGCGGGCCGGCAGGCACGGCACAGGCGAGCGCGGCCCGGCAGACGCGGCACGGGACTCACGGGCGGGCACGGCACGGGGGACACGTCGGCCCGGCACGGCACGGGCACGCCTGGCACGGGCCCGGCACGGCGCAGGCCGACCCGCCCCCGGAGCCGCGTACGGCCGAGGCTCCCCGCCACCGGCCGCGAAAGGCGCGCGCACGGCCTCCGCCCGTGCGACCGCACGCGCCGGCCCCCGCCGGTCGTCGGTCCCGGCACACGAAAAGGCGGTCCAGGGCCGGTGCGTACACCGGCCCTGGACCGCCTTCCCGGACGTGCCGGGCTGTCCAAACCTTCCGGGCCCCTTGAGGCCCGGGGCTCCCCGGGGCTTCAACGGCCCCGGGGAGGGCCTCAGCCTTCCTTGCTCAGGTTCGGGCCGCCACCCGTCGCGGACTCGACCGGCGGGGCGTCCGGCAGCTGCGCCTTCTCCTCGCCGCGGAAGGTGAACTGGGCGCTCTCGCCCTCGCCCTCCGTGTCGACGACCACGATGTGACCGGGGCGCAGCTCGCCGAAGAGGATCTTCTCCGAGAGCACGTCCTCGATCTCACGCTGGATCGTGCGACGCAGCGGACGCGCGCCCAGCACCGGGTCGTAGCCGCGCTTGCCGAGCAGCTTGCGCGCCGACTGGCTCAGCTCCAGGCCCATGTCGCGGTCCTTGAGGCGCTCGTCCACCTTCGTGACCATGAGGTCGACGATGCGGGTGATGTCGGCCTCGGTGAGCTGCGGGAAGACCACCGTGTCGTCGACACGGTTGAGGAACTCCGGGCGGAAGTGCTGCTTCAGCTCGTCGTTGACCTTGGCCTTCATGCGCTCGTAGCCGGTCTTCGTGTCGCCCTGGACCGCGAAGCCCAGGTTGAAGCCCTTGGAGATGTCGCGGGTCCCCAGGTTGGTGGTCATGATGATCACCGTGTTCTTGAAGTCCACGACACGGCCCTGGGAGTCGGTCAGGCGACCGTCCTCCAGGATCTGGAGCAGCGAGTTGAAGATGTCCGGGTGGGCCTTCTCGACCTCGTCGAAGAGGACCACGGAGAACGGCTTGCGCCGCACCTTCTCGGTGAGCTGGCCGCCCTCCTCGTAGCCCACGTAGCCGGGAGGCGAACCGAAGAGCCGCGAGACGGTGTGCTTCTCGCTGAACTCCGACATGTCGAGGGAGATCAGCGCGTCCTCGTCGCCGAAGAGGAACTCGGCGAGCGTCTTGGCCAGCTCGGTCTTACCGACACCGGAGGGGCCGGCGAAGATGAACGAGCCACCGGGACGCTTCGGGTCCTTCAGACCCGCACGGGTACGCCGGATCGCCTGGGAGAGCGCCTTGACGGCATCGGTCTGGCCGATGACGCGCTTGTGCAGCTCGTCCTCCATGCGCAGCAGACGCGAGGACTCCTCCTCGGTGAGCTTGAAGACCGGGATGCCCGTGGCGGTGGCCAGGACCTCGGCGATCAGCTCCTCGTCCACCTCGGCCACGACGTCCATGTCGCCGGCCTTCCACTCCTTCTCCCGCTTGGTCTTCGCGGCGAGGAGCTGCTTCTCCTTGTCGCGCAGGGAGGCGGCCTTCTCGAAGTCCTGCGAGTCGATCGCGGACTCCTTGTCGCGGCGGACGCCGGCGATCTTCTCGTCGAACTCGCGCAGGTCCGGCGGCGCGGTCATCCGGCGGATGCGCATCCGGGAACCGGCCTCGTCGATCAGGTCGATCGCCTTGTCCGGCAGGAAGCGGTCCGAGATGTACCGGTCGGCGAGCGTCGCGGCGGCGACCAGGGCGGAGTCCGTGATGGACACGCGGTGGTGCGCCTCGTAACGGTCGCGCAGGCCCTTGAGGATCTCGATGGTGTGCGCCAGCGAGGGCTCCGCGACCTGGATGGGCTGGAAACGACGCTCAAGCGCCGCGTCCTTCTCCAGGTACTTGCGGTACTCCTCCAGCGTCGTGGCGCCGATGGTCTGCAGCTCGCCCCGGGCCAGCATCGGCTTGAGGATCGAGGCGGCGTCGATCGCGCCCTCCGCGGCACCCGCGCCGACGAGCGTGTGCAGCTCGTCGATGAACAGGATGATGTCGCCGCGGGTGCGGATCTCCTTGAGCACCTTCTTCAGGCGCTCCTCGAAGTCACCGCGGTAGCGGGAACCGGCGACCAGCGCGCCCAGGTCGAGGGTGTAGAGGTGCTTGTCCTTGAGGGTCTCGGGCACCTCGCCCTTGACGATGGCCTGCGCGAGGCCCTCGACGACGGCGGTCTTGCCGACGCCGGGCTCACCGATCAGGACCGGGTTGTTCTTGGTGCGGCGGGACAGCACCTGCATGACCCGCTCGATCTCCTTCTCGCGCCCGATGACCGGGTCGAGCTTGGACTCACGAGCGGCCTGGGTGAGGTTGCGGCCGAACTGGTCGAGGACCAGCGAGGTCGACGGCGTGCCCTCGGCGGGGCCGCCGGCGGTGGCCGTCTCCTTGCCCGTCTGGTAGCCGGACAGCAGCTGGATGACCTGCTGCCGCACCCGGTTGAGGTCTGCGCCCAGCTTCACGAGGACCTGGGCGGCGACGCCCTCGCCCTCGCGGATCAGGCCGAGCAGGATGTGCTCCGTGCCGATGTAGTTGTGGCCCAGCTGAAGGGCCTCGCGGAGCGACAGCTCCAGGACCTTCTTGGCACGGGGGGTGAAGGGGATGTGGCCGGACGGGGCCTGCTGGCCCTGACCGATGATCTCCTCCACCTGCTGGCGGACCGCCTCGAGCGAAATCCCGAGGCTCTCCAGGGCCTTAGCGGCGACACCTTCACCTTCGTGGATCAGCCCCAGAAGGATGTGCTCGGTGCCGATGTAGTTGTGGTTGAGCATCCGGGCTTCTTCCTGAGCCAGGACGACAACCCGCCGCGCGCGGTCGGTGAACCTCTCGAACATCGTTAATCGCTCCTCAGAGCGGTCAGGCAGTAAAGGGGTCGGTCCCCTCCCTGTCCTTCCGCAGCTTAGTCCCGCAGGCGGGGACCGCTCATTCCAACTGCCGACTGTTGCGATGGCCTCCTGCACCGTGACGCCGACAACTGCCTCAACCTGATGGTGCGAGACGATGTTCCCGCAGGCCAAGCGGATACCCGCGCCATCACTACGCCGATGGCGAACGCACCGCGCCGGAAACCGCGTGTCGCCCCTCCCCACTAGGGATGTCTTACCCGCAAACACCGACAGTCCATGCGGCGCACCCCCGTTCCCTCCGCTACGGGCGAACACCCTTGCGCCGTCCGGCCCGCCCGAGCGCCCGCGTTCCGCGCACACACCGTGACACGGTCATCACGGCACGTAACCCGGGAGTGCGGCCCGCTGTTGCTCCGGGCATGAACGCCCGCCCTCCCTCTCCCCCTTCCCGCCCGGTGCCCGTCGAGACCTCCGCGTGCCCCTGCGGCTCGCGGTCCCGGGCCCGCTGGTACCGGACGGAGCTCGGCTGGCCGGTCCGGGAGGCCGGGGCCGGGGGGCCGGTCCTCCTGGAGACGGGAGCGCTCTTCGACGTACTGGAGGTCCCGGCCCCGGCCGGTCTCGCCGTGCTGGAGAGGCTGCGGCCGCGCTCCCCCGTCGCGCTGCACGGCCGGACGACGCGGTTCCTGGTGGCCGCCGGCAGCGCGGAGGAACTGCCCGGACTCCTTCAGTGGCTGGAGTGGGGGACGCTCGCCACCGCCCTGCGCGCGTACGGCACCGGCGGGCACGTCGAAGCGCCGCACCCGCCCTCCTGCGAGCGGGAGGGGCCGGCCGGACGGCCGGGGACGGCCGCGGCGGGGCCCACGGCCGAGACGGAGCCGCCGCCCGCCCGGGGGCGAGGAGAAGAGGCCGGCGTCGGCGCGGGGCCGGCGCGAAGCGGCGCGGGGGCGCCCTGCCACTGGCTCGTCGCGCCCCGCGTCGGCGAGACCGGGGCCGGGGAATCTGAGTCGCTTCCCGGCCTGGACGGGCTCGGGGGCGGTGGGGGCGCCCCCGGACTCGCTCGGCTGGTGGACGCGGCGGCCACGGAATGTCACCGGATCGGACTGTGGGGCCCTGCGGCCCGGTCCGCTCAGCGGTGCGCGTCCTCGTACGCCTGACGGACGTCGGCGGGAACGCGGCCGCGGTCGTTGACCTTGTGGCCGTTCTCCTTGGCCCAGGCGCGGATGGCCGCGGTGTCCTGGTTGCCGCCGGAGGAGGCGCGGGACTTGCCCCGGCCGCCCGCCGCGCGGCCGCCGGTGCGCCGGCCGTGCTTGACGTAGTCCTCCAGCAGACCGCGGAGCTTGTCCGCGTTCGCCGTGGTGAGATCGATTTCGTAGCTCTTGCCGTCGAGTGCGAACGTCACGGTCTCATCGGCCTCGCCGCCGTTGAGGTCGTCGACAAGAAGGACCTGTACCTTCTGCGCCACCGGGTTTTCCTTTCATCGATAAATGCAGTACGCCGAAAGCAAACCGCTTTTTCCGGGAAAACACAAACCCCTCGTAGAGAGTAGGGGAGAGAGCGAGGGAAGAGCGGGGGAAGGGCGGAGGAGAGGCTGGGGAGAGACTGCACAGGCGAAGAGCCCGGGAAACATGCGCGTTTCGGACATAGGTAGCACGGGCAGCCTGGGCACGGAAAGGAGGGGGTGATTGACCGATCATCTCCGGTCACCGAAGTCACGGTCTTCACGCGGCGAACTCCGGACGCCCCCGACAAAGAACCCCGCTTGTGGAGTCCGGGAAGTCCGCCCGGGTAGTCGGCGTAGTCGGTCCGGGCCACTCGGCCGGTAGTCGGATCGCGTTAGCGAGGGCGCGCGGGAGACCTCCGGCGGCCACGGCGGGAACCTGTCGCACGGCACACCCGTATCTTCCGGCGGGGCGCGCGGATAGCCGCCTTCCCGGCTTCCCGGGAAGGCGTGCGGGCAACCGGTCAGAGATGCAGAAGCATCCGGTAGTTGCCCAAGGTGTTGGGTTTCACCCGTTCGAGACCGAGGAACTCCGCCACCCCTTCGTCCGGAGAACGCAGAAGTTCGCTGTAGACGTCGGTGTCGACGGGAGTCTCGCCGATCTCCACGAAGCCGTGCTTCGCGAAGAACTCGACTTCGAAGGTCAGGCAGAATACCCGGCGAACGCCGATCCAGCGGGCGGTGTGCAGCAGCTTCTCCAGCAGCAGGTGGCCGAGGCCGGCCCCCTTCAGCTCGGTGTTCACCGCGAGCGTCCGCACTTCCGCGAGGTCCTCCCACATCACGTGCAGGGCCCCGCAGGCGACGACCTCCGCGTTGTCGTCGCGTTCCGCGACCCAGAACTCCTGGATGTCCTCGTAAAGCGTCACCGTGGCTTTGTCCAGCAGGATGCCCCGGCGCGCGTAGGCGTCCAGGAGGTCGCGTACGGCGGGAACGTCCGCGGTCCGCGCCCGGCGCACGGTGACGGCATTCGGCTTGAGTTCGGACGCGTGAGCTGACATGCGGGGGAGGCTATCGCTCTTCCTCGGGCACGGACGCCGCGGGTTCCACTCGGGCTTGCCCGGGTTCTCGGGGTTTCCCGGGTTCCGGCCGGGGCTCTTCGGACTCCGCCCGCGTATCCTTCCGCGGTCCCGCTGCTTCCGCTGCTTCCGCCGAGGGCTCTCCCGGTTCTTCACGCTCCGCCGGTTCTTCGCGCTCCGCGGGTTCTCCCCGTTCCCCAGGTACCCCGTGTTCCGGGCCGGGCGCCGGGGTCGGCGTTTCCGCGAGCCCCGGGCGTTTCGGCGCTCGCGGAGTTCTCGCGGTTTCCCCGGTTTCCGGGGTTTCGGCTTCCGGGGCGGGCGTACCGGCCGCCCCGCCCGTTTCCTCGGGACCCTGCACGATGCGTACGGCGTCCCGGAGCGCCTCGCGCTGCGCGGGGGACATCATGCCGAAGAAGGCGACGAGCGCGGCGGCCTGGTTGTCGCTGCGCGCCCAGTCCTCGTTCATGAGGGCCGCGGCGTACGCGGCGCGGGTGGAGACGGCCTCATATCGATAGGCCCGCCCTTCGGCCTCGCGCCGCACCCAGCCCTTCTGATGGAGATTGTCCAGGACGGTCATCACCGTGGTGTAGGCGATCGAACGTTCCTGTTGCAGGTCCTCCAGAACTTCCCGGACCGTGACGGGACGGTTCCACTTCCATACGCGGGTCATCACCGCGTCTTCCAGATCTCCCAGGGGGCGGACCACGAAAGCACTCTACGTCGACAAAAGACATAAACCAGTGAATGGACGACAAAGGCGGCGAAAAGGGCGTGCGATCCGGTCGGGGCCGGATCGCACGCCCTTTCGGTACGTACGGGTGCGGTGCGGCGGGACGCCGCGGGCCGCGGTGGGACGGGGCCGGGACTCAGCCCGCGTCGCCCGAGCCCCGGGTGGGCGGCACGGAGGCCGGCTCGGCCTGCGAGCGGACGAGCGCCGCGTCCACCGCGGCGTCCTCCTTGGACTTGTTCGCACCGCCCTGCGACTTCACTATCGTCACGACCAGGCCGATGAAGAACACGGCCATCACCACGGGGGGTACGAGTGCGGAGACGTAGTCCATACGTTTCAGAGTAGCCGCGTCATCCCGCCGCCAGCTTCTGGGGTGGCGTGTCCGGTTTCTGCGGCGCGGGGGCGGGGCGCCGTTTGGGCGGGAACACCTCGGCCGGAGTGGGCGCGGGGCGGCCGGGGACCTTGGGGGCCGGCTTACGGGCGGGCTCGCCCGCGGGCTTCGCGTCCTGGTCCTCGGTGGACTTGCGGCCCCCGGGCAGGGCCAGCAGCCGGGTGCGCGGCGCGGGCGCGGAGGCCTGGCCGACGAGGCCGCCCCGCAGGGAGTGCCCGGCCAGCTCGCGGCAGCGCTCCAGCAGCCGGGCGGCGGCCGGGTCGTCGCGCAGGGAGCGCAGCGCGGCGAGATCGTCGGGGCCCGGCCGGTGCCCGGCCCCCAGAGCCTCTTCCAGGAGCGGCAGGTACCCGGGGGCGCTGCCGGGCAGGGCGGCGCGGTAGCGGCCGAGGTCGGCGACGAGGAAGGCGCGCAGCCGGGCCGCCTCCTCGACCGCCTCGTCCACGGCGCGGGCCAGCCGCAGACAGTCGCGGACGTCCTCTTCGCGGGCGGGGCCTGGCAGCAGGGCGAGGGCAAGGGCTCGACGCAGCACACGCAGCTCGTCTGCGCCGAACACCATGCCGCCGCGGGAAGATCCGTATGGCGTGGGCATGAACCGACGATACGCACAAAGCGGACAAAAGTCGGGTTATTGGGGCGGCGGGGCGGAGTCCCTGGGATGGGTGCGGGGGCCGCGCCTACGCGGTCGGGCCCCCGCCCGAGAAGCTGCGCGCCGTCGCCGCCCCGAACCGGCGGCCCGTACGCGGCCGCCGCCCCCACCCGACGTACTGCGCGCCGTCGCCGCCCCGAACCGGCGGCCCCGTGCGCGGTCGCGGCCCGCGCGGGCTTCCGGGGCCTGTCGCGCGGGGCGCGTTCCTCATCCGCGAGGAGACGTCACCTGCGGGAGACGTTGCGCTCGTACACGAGGCGCAGGCCGATGAGGGTGAGCCACGGTTCGTGCTCGTCGATGACGGTGGACTCGCCCAGGACCATGGGGGCGAGTCCACCGGTCGCGATGACCGTGACCTCGTCCGGTTCGGCGGCCAGCTCGCGCTTCATGCGCTGGACCACCCCGTCGACCTGTCCGGCGAACCCGTAGAGGATGCCGGACTGCATGGCCTCGACGGTGTTCTTGCCGATCACGCTGCGCGGTCTGGCCAGTTCGATCTTGCGGAGCTGGGCGCCGCGCACGCCGAGGGCCTCCACCGAGATCTCGATGCCGGGCGCGATCACGCCGCCGGTGTACTCGCCGCGTGTGGAGACCGCGTCGAAGGTGGTGGCGGTGCCGAAGTCCACGACGATCGCCGGTCCGCCGTACAGCTCGACGGCGGCGACCGCGTTGATGATGCGGTCGGCGCCGACCTCCTTGGGGTGGTCCATGAGGATCGGCACGCCCGTCTTGATGCCGGGCTCGACGAGGACGGCGGGGACGTCCCCGTAGTAGCGGCGGGTCACCTCGCGCAGCTCGTGCAGGACCGAGGGGACGGTCGAGCAGACCGCTATGCCGTCGATCCCCTCGCCCAGTTCCACGCCGAGCAGCGGGTGCATGCCCATGAGGCCCTGGAGCAGCACCGCGAGTTCGTCGGCGGTGCGCCGGGGGTCGGTGGAGATGCGCCAGTGCTCGACGATCTCCTCCCCGTCGAAGAGCCCGAGGACGGTGTGCGTGTTCCCGACGTCGATCGTCAGCAGCATCGGGGGCTCCTTCCCGGGCGGGGCGCCGTGGCCCCGGCTCGCGCGCGGGGCGCCCTGTCTCCGGCCGCCATCAGGCCGTGGCCCCGCGCAGGTCGAGGCCGATGTCGAGGATGGGCGAGGAGTGGGTCAGGGCGCCCACCGCGAGGTAGTCGACGCCGGTGTCGGCGTAGGCCCGCGCGTTCTCCAGGGTCAGCCGGCCCGAGGACTCCAGCAGCGCCCGGCCCGCGTTGAGCGTGACGGCCTCCTCGGTCTCGGCGGGGGTGAAGTTGTCGAGCAGGACGAGGTCGGCGCCCGCGTCCAGGACCTCGCGGAGCTGGTGGAGGGTGTCCACCTCGACCTCGACGGGGAGGCCGGGGAACATGTCGCGCACGGCCTTGAACGCCTGCGCGACGCCGCCGGCCGCGATGACGTGGTTGTCCTTCACGAGCGCCGCGTCCGACAGCGACATGCGGTGGTTGACGCCGCCGCCGCAGCGCACCGCGTACTTCTCCAGGGCGCGCAGGCCCGGCGTGGTCTTGCGGGTGTCGCGGACCTTCGCGTCGGTGCCCTCCAGCGCGTCGGCCCAGGCGCGGGTCGCCGTCGCGATGCCGGAGAGGCGGCACAGCAGGTTGAGCGCGCCGCGCTCGGCGGTCAGCAGGTCGCGGGTGCGGGTCGTGACGCTCAGCAGCCGCTGCCCGGCGTGCACCGCGTCCCCGTCGGACACGTGCCGCTCGACCTCGAACTCCTCGGAGGCGACGAGCGAGAGGACGGCCTCGGCGATGTGCAGCCCGGCGACCACGCCGTTCTCGCGCGCGGTGAAGTCGCCCGTGGCCACGGCGTCCTCGGGGACGGTCGCGGCGGAGGTGACGTCTTCGCCGCCGTCGAGGTCCTCGGCGACCGTGAGGTAGGCGACGTCCTCGACCAGGACCGGGTCGAGTCCGGCCTCGGTGAGCAGTTCGGCGAGCGCCGGGTCGAGGCCGGACTCGTCCGGTCCGTCGTGGCCGCCGCACGCGCAGCCGTCGCCGCAGCCGCCTGCGGAGACGAGGGGGAGTTCGGAAGGTTCGGGCGTACTGCTCACGGGTCAGTGCTCCTGGGGACGGGCGCTCGGGGTCGGCAGGGCGGGCAGGGTCGGCGGCAGCGCGGCCGTGTCGGTGGTGTGCGCCGACAGGCCGTGATCCGCGTTCAGGGTGACGACGATATGCCGCCGCCAGCCGGTGTCGTCACGCCCGGCGTGGTCCTCGCGCCAGTGGCAGCCGCGCGTCTCCTCGCGCCGCAGGGCGGCGGCGGTCAGGACCCGGGCGACGGTCAGCAGGTTCGTCGCCTGCCAGCTGTCGACGCCCGGTTCGGCCCGCTTGCCCTCGGCGGCCTCCAGGACGAGACCCTCCAGCCGTTCGGCGGCGGTGCGCAGGGAGGCGGCGGAGCGCAGCACGCCGACGCCCTCGGTCATGATCCGCTGGACGGCGAACCGGGCCTCGGCGGGCTGGAGCGTCTCGGAGACGAGGTCCCCGGCGGCCGGAGCCTGCGCGACGGCCTCGGTGGCGCGGGCGGCTCCGGCGCCTGTGGCGAGATCGGCCAGGGCCAGGTCGGCGAGCGCGGGGTCGGGCAGGGCGGACTCGGCGAGGGCGCGGCTCGCCTCGGCGGGGGGCGCCTCCGCGGCGTCCTCGTCGTCCATGGTGCTGGTGCTGGTGCCGGTGGTGCTGGCGGTGCTGCTCGCGTTGTCCGCGGCGAAGCGCTCGGCGAGGTGGCCGGCGATGCGCTCCGCGTAGACGAGCCCTTCGAGGAGGGAGTTGGAGGCGAGCCGGTTCGCTCCGTGCACCCCGGTGCAGGCGACCTCCCCGCACGCGTACAGGCCCGGGACGGTCGTCCTGCCGTACAGGTCGGTGCGTACGCCCCCGGAGGCGTAGTGCGCGGCGGGCGCGACCGGGATCGGCTCGGTGACGGGGTCGATGCCGTGCGCGCGGCACGCGGCGAGGATCGTCGGGAAGCGGCTGCTCCACATTTCGGCGCCGAAGTGGCGGGCGTCGAGGTACATGTGGTCGACGCCCTGCTCGCGCATGCGGCGCGTGATGCCCTTGGCGACGACGTCACGGGGGGCGAGTTCGGCGAGTTCGTGCTGACCGGTCATGAAGCGCACGCCGTCGGCGTCGACGAGGTGGGCGCCCTCGCCGCGTACCGCCTCGGAGACGAGCGGCTGCTGCCCCTCGGCGTCGGTGCCCAGGAACAGTACGGTCGGGTGGAACTGGACGAACTCCAGGTCGCTGACCTCGGCGCCGGCCCGCAGCGCGAGCGCGACCCCGTCGCCGGTGGACACCGAGGGGTTGGTGGTCGCGGCGAAGATCTGGCCCATGCCGCCGGTCGCGAGGACCACGGCGGGCGCGCGGACGGCGCCCACCCCGTCGTGCTGGCCCTCGCCCATGACGTGCAGGGTGACGCCGGCCGTGCGGCCCTCGGCGTCCTTGAGGAGGTCGAGCACGAGGGCGTTCTCGACGGTGCGGACGCCCTGTTCGCGGACGGCGGCGACGAGGGCGCGGGAGACCTCGGCGCCGGTCGCGTCGCCACCCGCGTGGGCGATGCGGCGCCGGTGGTGACCACCCTCCCGGGTGAGGGCGATCTCCTCGCCGCCGGGCGCGGTGTCGAAGCGGGCGCCGGTCCCGATGAGCCGGCGCACGGCGTCGGGGCCCTCGGTGACCAGGACGCGCACGGCCTCCTCGTCGCACAGTCCGACGCCCGCGACGAGGGTGTCGTCGAGGTGCTGCTCGGGGGTGTCGCCCTCGCCGAGGGCGGCCGCTATGCCGCCCTGGGCCCAGCGCGTCGAGCCGTCGTCCAGCCGGGCCTTGGTGACGACGACGGTGCGCAGCCCGGCGGCGCGGCAGCGCAGCGCGGCGGTGAGCCCGGCGATGCCGGAGCCGACGACCACGACGTCGGCCTCGTGCTCCCAGCCGGGCGGTGCGGCCGGCAGGCGTATCGCGGTGTGCGGCGGGCGGGGGGTGGACGGGCCGGTCATACGGCGCCTCCGGGGTGTTGGGCGGGGTGTGCGCGAGGGGTGTCGAAGGCCAGCGGGAGGTTGTCGATCAGGCGGGTCGTGCCGACCTTCGCGGCGACGGCGAGCACCGCCTCACCCCGGAAGTCCTCGGTGATCTCGGTGAAGTCGGAGGGATCGACGAGCGCGAGGTAGTCGAGGACCACGGACGGGCTCAGCCGCGCCCCCTCCTCCAGGACCTGGCGGGCGGCGGCCCTGACCTCCTCGGGGCCGGCGGCGACCGCGCGGGCCACGGCGTGCGCGTCGGCGGCGGCCCGGGACTCCCCGAGCGCGTCGAGGGCGAGGGCGCGGCCGGGGCCCGCCGGGGCCCAGGCGGCGCGGTGGTGCAGCGCGTTCTGCGCGGCGAGCCGGTCGCGGCCCGCGAACAGGGCGCGGGAGAGCGCCACGGCGCTGCGCCGCTCGGCGGGCGACAGGTAGCGGTTGCGGCTGGAGCGGGCCAGTCCGTCGGGCTCCCGGGCGGTGGGGACGGCGACGATGTCGATGCCGAACGCGAGGTCGCGCACCATGCGGCGCACGAGGGCCAGCTGCTGGGCGTCCTTCTGCCCGAAGAAGGCCAGGTCGGGGCGGGTGAGGTGGAACATCTTGCCGACGACCGTGAGCATGCCGTCGAAGTGCCCGGGGCGGGTGGCGCCTTCGAGCCGCTCCCCCATGGGGCCGGCGCTGATCCTGACCTGGGGTGCGCCGCCGGGGTAGACCTCCTCGGCCGAGGGGGCGAGGACGGCGTCGGCCCCGGCCTCCCGCGCGAGGACGACGTCGCGGTCCAGGGTGCGCGGATAGCGGTCGAGGTCCTCTCCGGCGCCGAACTGGAGCGGGTTGACGAAGACGGTGAGGACGACCTGTCCCTGTTCTCCGACGTGTTCCCGGGCGGCGCGGACGAGGCTCGCGTGGCCCTCGTGCAGCGCGCCCATCGTCATGACGAGGGCGCGGCGCCCGGCGGGCCGCTCCAGGGCGTGCAGCGCCTCGGCGGTGTGGACGAGGGCGAAGGGGCGCGTGGCGCCGGTCGCGGGCCGTCGCTCCGTGGTCTCCCGGGGGCTGCGGGTGGGTCCTTGGTCCGGGGTCACCGGGCGCCTCCCGTGGTGTCGTCGTCGGCGAGCACGTCGAGCAGGTCCTCGGCGAGTTCGGCTTTGAGCAGGCCGTGGGCGAGGGCGCGGTCGGCGGTCGCGCGGGCCATGGCCACGTAACCGGCGACGGTCTGCGGGGCGTGCCGGCGCAGTTCGCCGATGTGGGCGGCGACGGTGCCCGCGTCGCCGCGCGAGACGGGCCCGGTCAGGGCGCTGTCGCCGGAGCGCAGGACGTTGTCGAGGGTCGCGCCGAGCAGCGGGCCCAGCATCCGTTCGGGCGCGGCCACCCCGGCCTCGCGCAGCAGGTCCATGGACTGGGCCACGAGGGTGACGAGGTGGTTGGAGCCGAGGGCCAGGGCCGCGTGGTAGAGCGGACGGGCCCGCTCCTCGATCCACTCGGGCTCGCCGCCCATCTCGATGACGAGGGCCTGGGCCGCGAGCCGCAGCTCCTCGGGGGCGGTGACGCCGAAGGAGCAGCCGGCCAGGCGCTGCACGTCGACGGCGGTGCCGGTGAAGGTCATGACGGGGTGCAGCGCGAGCGGCAGCGCCCCCGCCCGCAGCGCGGGGTCCAGGACGCTGGTGCCGTACCGGCCTGAGGTGTGCGCGAGGAGCTGGCCGGGGCGTACGGCCTTGGTGTCCACGAGTCCCTCGACGAGTCCGGGCAGGGCGTCGTCGGGGACCGTGAGCAGCACCAGATCGGCGTGGGTCAGCACCTCGTCGGGTGTGACGAGGGGGACCTCGGGCAGCAGGGCCGCGGCGCGGCGGCGGGACGCCTCCGAGACGCCGGAGACGGCGACCGGCCGGTGCCCGGCGAGGGCGAGGGACGCGGCGAGGGCGGGACCGACCCGGCCGGCGCCGACGACGCCGACGGTGAGGCGCGCGGGGCGGTCCTTGGGGTCGGGGGGGTGGGGTGTGTTCACGCGACGGGCCTTCCGTTCCAGTCCGCTCGGGGTACCGGACGATTTCTCGTCATGCTAACGCTAATGGTCCGGGGCGCGCCGTTCGCCGTCCACAGGCTGTGCACAGTCATGCGCTGATCCGTTTGTCACAACAAACCTGTGGACGGTCCGGGGAGGAGTTTTGCCATGATCAACGCATGAATCAAGACACGAGCGACAGCGCCGGACTCGGCCCGTCCGACAACGCGGGGGCCACCGTTCCGCACAGTGGCGACGGCACCGCGGCGAGCGCGGGCGCGGGCGCGGCGGACGAGGTGGCCGTCGGGGCGGGGAACCCCAACGGAGGGGGCGCGGACGGAGAGGCCGCGGACGCGGAGGGCGTGGACCCGGAGGGCGTGGACGCGGAGGAGCGGGCTCAGCGGCGGCGGCAGGCCGCGTTCGCCGGTGCCCGGCGGCGACTCTCCCGGCAGGGGGCGCGGCCGACGGTCGGTGAGCGGATCGCGGAGCTGGCCGAGCTGGCCGGTTCCGTGACGGACCTGGACGAACCCGCCGACATCTACGGTGACGGGGTGGTGGCGCGGCTGGAGTCCCGGGTCGCCGAACTCCTCGGCACGGAGGCCGCGGCCTTCTTCCCGAGCGGCACGATGGCGCAGCAGGTCGCGTTGCGCTGCTGGGCCGGCCGCACCGGCAACCCCGCCGTGGCCCTGCACCCGCTGGCCCATCCGGAGACGCACGAACGCGACGCCCTCACCGTGGTGAGCGGCCTGCGCACGGTGCATCCGACGAGCGCGCCCCGGCTGCCCACCGCGGGGGAGGTACGGGAGCTGGGTGAGCCCTTCGGCACGCTCATGCTCGAACTGCCGCTGCGCGACGCCGGGTTCGTCCTGCCGACCTGGGAGGAGCTGGTGGAGGTGGTCGAGGCGGCCCGGGAGCGGGAGGCCGTCGTGCACTTCGACGGGGCCCGCCTGTGGGAGACGACCACCCATTTCGGGCGGAGCCTCCAGGAGATCGCGGCGCTCGCGGACAGCGTGTACGTGTCCTTCTACAAGTCGCTCGACGGCTTCGGCGGCGCCGCCCTGGCGGGTCCGCGGCAGCTCGTCGACGAGGCGGTCACCTGGCGTCACCGGTACGGCGGCCAGGTCTTCCAGCAGTTCCCGACGGCCGTCTCGGCGCTGATCGGCCTGGAGCGGGAGCTGCCGAGGCTCCCCTCCTACGTGGAGAAGGCCCGGTTCCTCGCGGCGGCGCTGACCGACGGTCTCGCGGCGGCGGGCGTCCCGTGGTCGCGGGTGTATCCGGAGGTGCCGCACACGCACCAGTTCCAGGTGTGGCTGCCGTATCCGGCGCGGGTGCTGACGGAGGCGGCGGTGCGGCAGGCCGAGGAGACCGGCACCTCACTGTTCCAGCGCTGGTTCGAACCGGGTCTGCCGGGCCTGTCGATGACCGAGGTGACCGTGTCCGCGGCGGGCCTGGACTGGTCGCGCGCCGAGGTCGGGGAGGCGCTGCGGCAGTTCCTCGCGCGGATCACGGCCGAGGGCTGAGGCGGGAGCGGCGAAGCCGGCGGGGTCCGCGCGGGGCGGACCACAGGGGGCGCCACACGGGGTGGGTGCCCGACCGGAGGGGAGGTGTGCCGTGCCGAAGTCCACGGTGGGTGGCGACGAGGCGGTCCTGGATGAGGCTCGTGCCGGCCGGCCCGGACCGCGGGCCCGGACCGGGTCGTGCGGACTGACGAGAGCGGATGACCGCCCGGGAGATCTCCCGGCACCCGTCCGTCCTGAAGAAGGCGGGCCCGGTCAGCACGCGCCGCCGGGGCCGTTACGTCCCGCAGCGGCTGGGTCTGGCGCTGGTCGCCCGGATCGGCACCGGCTTCGCCGAGGGCGTCCCGCGCGGACCCGGCCGGCGGCGCGGACACCAGCCGGGAGACGGCGACGCCGCCACCCGGGCCGCGTGGACCTCGTGGGCTCCTACGCCCCGCCGCCTCCGGCGCGCACGATCCCCGTCTCGTACGCGAGGACGACGACCTGGACGCGGTCGCGCAGGCCGAGTTTGGTGAGGATGCGGCCGACGTGGGTCTTCACGGTGGCCTCCGACAGGGTGAGGCGCGCGGCGATCTCCCCGTTGGACATGCCCTGGGCGACCAGGACCATGACCTCGCGTTCCCGGCCGGTGAGCCGTTCCAGGGCGTGGTGGCCCGGCTGGGTGGCGCCCGGCAGCATCGGGGCGAAGCGGTCGAGGAGCCGGCGGGTCGTGGAGGGGGCGACGACGGCGTCCCCGCTGTGCACCGCCCGGATCGCGGAGAGCAGTTCGCCGGGCGGCACGTCCTTCAGCATGAAGCCGCCGGCCCCGGCCTTGAGCGCGGAGAAGGCGTACTCGTCGAGGTCGAAGGTCGTGAGGATGAGGACCTTCGGCGGCGCCTGGCGTTCGTGGATGCGGCGGGTCGTCTCCACACCGTCGAGGCGGGGCATCCGCACGTCCATGAGGACGACGTCGACAGGCACGCGGTCGAGTTCGGCCAGGGCCTGCACACCGTCGCCCGCCTCGGCGACCACCTCCATGTCCGGCTGGGCGGCGAGCACCATCCGGAAGCCGGCGCGCAACAGCGCCTGGTCGTCGACGAGCATCACACGGATCGCGGGGGTGGCCGGCATGAGAAGTCAGGTCCCTTCGGGGGCGCGGGTCGGGGCGGGTTCGGTGGTGGCCCGGGGGCCGGGAGAGCGGGGTGGTGCGCAGGGTACGAGGGTGGCGGGCCCGGACGGGAGCCCCCCGGACGGTCCGGCCGCGCGGGCCAGCGGCCGGACCGCGCGACACCGGGACCCGGCCGCACGACACATGGCCCGGACCGGCCCCACACGCCTCCAGGACCCGGCCGCCCGGCCCCGGACCGGACCCACGCCCCTCCAGGCGCCGGCCACACGACACGTAGCCCGGACCGCGCGACACCAGGACCCGGCCGCACGGCCCCGGGAGCGGATCGCGCGACGCCGAGACCCGGTCACGCCGGGCCGCCGCTGCGGGCCGCCGGGTTCAGTGGGCCCCCTTGAGCGGGAGCAGGGCGCTGATACGGAAGCCTCCTCCCGGGCGGGGGCCGGCGTCCAGGGTGCCGCCCACCATCCCCACCCGCTCGCGCATGCCGATGAGGCCGTGCCCGGCGCCGTCGGCTCCCCCGTCCTCGTACAGCTCGTGCGGGGCGCCCCGGCCGTCGTCCTCGATGAGCAGGCCGAGCCCATCGTCGAAGTAGACGAGCCGGACCCGGGCCCCCGCTTCGGGCCCGCCGTGTTTGCGGGTGTTGGTCAGCGCCTCCTGCACGATGCGGTACGCGGTCAGCTCGACGCCGCTGGGCAGTTGCCTCGCGGTGCCCTCGACGCTGAAGTCCACGGGCAGCCCGGTGCCGCGCACCTGCTCGATCAGCTCGTCCATCTGTCCCACGTCGGGCTGCGGCACGTACTCGCCGCCCTCCTCGTGCTCCCCCGTGCGCAGCACGCCCAGCAGCCTGCGCATCTCGGCGAGGGCCTGCCGGCCGGTGCCGGAGATGGTCTCCAGCGCGGCCCTGGTCTGCTCGGGCGAGGCGTCGAGGACGTAGGCGGCGCCGTCGGCCTGCACGACCATGACGGACACGTTGTGGGCGACGACGTCGTGCAGTTCCCGCGCGATCCGGGCGCGTTCGGCGGCGACCGCGACCTTCGACTGGGCCTCGCGTTCCCGCTCCAGCCGCGCCGCCCGCTCCTCCAGTTGCGCGAAGTAGGCGCGGCGGGTGCGCAGCGAGTCGCCGAGCACCCAGGCGAGGACGAAGGGCACCACCATGATGCCGGTGAAGAAGAGCCACTGGGAGGTGCCGTGGATGTCGGGGGGCCAGCGCAGCTGCGCCAGCGGCGCGGCGAACAGCCCTCCGACGAGGGCGAAGCGGGAGGCCCAGCGCGGCCCCTCGGCGGCGGCGGTGCAGATCGCGACGAGCAGCGCGAAATCGGCGGGCAGCACCTGGACGTCGAAGGCGAGCTGGGCGACCCCGGAGAGGGCGGCGAGCAGCAGCATGTGCGCGGTGGCCCGGCGCCGCAGCGTGACGACGACGCCCAGCAGCAGCAGGACCGGGAGGACGGCCGCCTGTGCCAGCGGTCCGCGCTGGTGCCAGGTCTGCGCGATGCCCGGCACGGACAGCCCGAGGAGGATCACGGCGAGGACGCCGTCGACCCACGTCGGGTGTCTGCGGACCAAATCGTAGAGGCGCTGCACGTCACCCAGCGTAGGCAGGAGGAAAGGCGGCGGGAGTCGCCCGGAGGGTCGATCCGGGAGTGGGGGCGTACTCCCCAAGGTGGAGGTGGAGCGCCCCGGAAGCGGAGCCTAACCTTCGGTACGTGGACGACGAGTGGCGGGGCTGGCGGGCGGCGACCGAGGAAGCGCTGTACGGACCGGGCGGCTTCTACCGGGGGGCGGCGGGACCCGCCGCGCACTTCCGCACCTCGGTGCACGCCTCCGGCCGCTTCGCGCGGGCCGTCGCCCGGCTGCTCGGGGAGGTGGACGCGCTGCTGGGCGCACCGCCCCGGCTGGACTTCGTGGACATGGCCGCCGGCCACGGGGAGCTGGCGGCCGGGGTCCTCGCGGCGCTCCCCGAGCGGCTCGCGCCCCGGGTCCGGGCGTACGCGGTGGAACGCGCGCCGCGTCCCGCCGGGCTCGATCCGCGCGTCGAGTGGTGCGCGCGGCCCCCGTCCGGGATCACCGGCCTGCTGTTCGCCAACGAGTGGCTGGACAATGTGCCGCTGGACGTCGCCGAGGCCGACGCCGAGGGGGTGGTGCGGCAGGTGCTCGTCGCCCCGGACGGCGGCGAGCGACCGGGGCCGCCCGTGGCGGGCGAGGACGAGCGGTGGCTGCGCCGCTGGTGGCCGCTGGCCGAGCCCGGCCGGGCGGCGCGGCCGGGGCGGCGCGCGGAGATCGGCCGCACCAGGGACGAGGCGTGGGCCGCCGCCGCCTCCGGGCTGGAGCGGGGCCTCGCGGTGGCCGTGGACTACGCGCACCTCGCTGCCGCCCGGCCCCCGTTCGGGACGCTCACCGGCTTCCGGGAGGGCCGCGAGGTCACCCCCGTACCGGACGGCGGCTGCGACCTGACCGCGCACGTCGCGCTCGACGCGTGCGCGGCGGCGGGCGCGCACCTGGGGCGCGCGGTGCTGCGCACCCAGCGGGAGGCGCTGCGGCTGCTCGGGGTGGACGGGCGGCGCCCGCCGCTCTCCCTGGCGAGCGCCGATCCGGCCGCGTACGTCCGGGAGCTGGCGCTCGCCGGTCAGGGCGCGGAGCTGACGCAGCGCGGCGGGCTCGGCGACTTCCTGTGGCTGCTCCAGCCGGTCCGCCTGCCCACGCCGGGGCGGGGGGCGCCGGAGGGGGCGGGGGAACCTGAGGCGCTGCGGGCGCTACTTGTCGATGTCGCCGACGACGAAGAACAGTGAGCCGAGGATCGCGACCATGTCGGCGACGAGGGTGCCGGGCAGGAGCACGGCGAGCGCCTGGATGTTGTTGTACGAGGCGGAGCGCAGTTTGAGCCGGTACGGGGTCTTCTCGCCCTTGGAGACGAGGTAGTAGCCGTTGATCCCGAGCGGGTTCTCGGTCCACGCGTAGGTGTGGCCCTCGGGCGCCTTGAGCACCTTCGGCAGCCGCTGGTTGACCGGTCCTGGCGGCAGCTCGGCCATCCGGTCGAGACAGGCGTCGGCGAGGTCGAGGGAGTTGTACGTCTGCTCCAGCAGGCACTCGAAGCGGGCCAGGCAGTCGCCCTCCTCGCGGGTCACGACCCGCAGGTCGCGCTGGAGTTCCCCGTACGCGAGGTAGGGCTCGTCGCGGCGCAGGTCGAAGTCGGCCCCGGAGGCGCGGGCGACGGGGCCGCTGACCCCGTAGGCGTGCACGTCGCGTACGGACAGTTCGCCGACGCCCCGGGTGCGGCCCCGGAAGATCTCGTTGCCGAGGATCAGCCGGTCGTACACGTCCATGCGCGAGCGGACCGTGGCGACGGCCTGGCGGACCCGGCCGAGCCAGCCGACCGGGAGGTCCTCCTTGAGGCCGCCGACCCGGTTGAACATGTAGTGCATGCGGCCGCCGGAGATCTCCTCCATGACCGCCTGGAGGTCCTCGCGCTCCCGGAAGGCGTAGAACATCGGCGTGATGCCGCCCAGCTCCAGGGGATAGGAGCCGAGGAACATCAGGTGGTTGAGGACCCGGTTCAGTTCGGCGAGCAGGGTGCGCGTCCACACGGCCCGCTCGGGGACCTCCATGCCGAGCATCCGCTCGACGGCCATGACGACGCCCAGTTCGTTGGAGAACGCGGACAGCCAGTCGTGCCGGTTGGCGAGCATGACGATCTGCCGGTAGTCCCGGGCCTCGAAGAGTTTCTCGGCGCCCCGGTGCATGTAGCCGATGACGGGTTCGGCGCTCACGACGCGCTCTCCGTCCAGGACGAGGCGCAGCCGCAGGACGCCGTGCGTCGAAGGGTGCTGCGGCCCGATGTTGAGCACCATGTCGGTGCTCTCCGCCGCGCCGCCGATACCGATCGTGGTCTCCGTCATGGGAGTCAGTGTCTCGCACCTACGCTGGAGCGATGGAGACGGGGACGCGAGACGAACCGGGCGGCGGGACGCGAGACGAACCGGGCGGCGCCGGGCACGCCGCGACACCGGTGGCCGGGGACTGGCACGGACTGCCCCGGCAACTGCTCGGCCTGCGCCGACTGCTGCTCGCGCTGGCGGCGGTGCCGGTCGCCGTGCTGCTCGGGGTGCCGCTCGGCGTGTTCGCGGGCCCCGCGTGGGCCCTCCTCGCGCTGGTCCCGCTGCTCGTCCTCGCCTGGGGCTGGCCGGTGCTGGGGCGCAACTGGCGCTCGTGGCGCTACCGGGAGCGCGCCGACGACCTGCTCATCAGCCGGGGCGTGCTGTGGCGCCGGCAGACGATCGTGCCGTACGGGCGGATGCAGCTCGTCGAGGTGACCTCGGGCCCGGTCGAGCGCCGCTTCGGGCTCGCGACCGTCCAGCTGCACACGGCGGCCGCCGCCACCGACGCCCGCATCCCCGGGCTGCTGCCCGTCGAGGCGGAACGGCTGCGGGACCGGCTCACCGAACTCGGCCAGGCCCGATCGGCCGGACTGTGAGCGGCCTCGCGGACGGCGCCCCGGCCCCGGCCGCGCCCGAACCCGCGGCACCGGGACCCGGGAGGCCGGGGCGCGCGGGAGCGGACACCGGCCCCGGGATACCGGGGGCCGCAGGGCCGCGCACCGGACAGCCGAAGGACGAGGGCACGGGGGCCGAGGGCACGGGGGACGAGGGAACAGAGGCCGAGGGCACGGGGGCCGGGCCCGGGGGACGGCGCGCCGGAAAGCCGGGCGCGGGTCCCGGCGAAGCGGTGCTGTCGGAGCGGCGACTGCATCCGCTCACGCCCCTGCGCCGGGCCTGGGCGCCGGTCGCGGTGGTCGCGGGCTGGGCCGTGCACGATCCCAACGGCGCGTACGAGCGGCTCTCCTCCCTCGCGACCAGCACCCTCCTGATCGCCGCCGCCGTCGTGGTGCCCGCCGCGTGCCTGTGGGGCGTGCTGTCCTGGTGGGTGACGCACTTCGCGGTGACCGACACGGAGCTGCGCATCCGCACCGGCCTGCTGTTCCGGCGTACGGCGCACATCCGCCTGGACCGCCTCCAGGCCGTGGACATCACGCAGCCGCTGCTCGCGCGGATCGCGGGGGTCGCGAAGCTCAAGCTGGACGTGGTCGGCGCGAAGTCCAAGGACGAGCTGGCCTTCCTCGGCGAGCCGGAGGCGAGGGCGCTGCGCGCGGAGCTGCTGGCCCGCGCCGCCGGTTTCGCGCCGGACGCGGCCCGCGAGGTCGGCGAGGCGGAGGTCCGCGAACTGCTGCGGGTGCCGCCCCGCAGCCTCGCCCTCTCGGTCCTGCTGAGCGGTTCGACGGGCGGCACCCTGCTCGCGGCGGTCCTGGTCCCGGCGATGCTGTGGTTCGCCTCGCACAGCCCCTGGTCGATCCTCGTCACGGCCGTGCCGATCGTCGGGGCCGGGGCGACGCGGACGGTGCGCCGTTTCGTCACCGAGTACGACTGGACGGTCGGCGAGTCTCCCGACGGGCTGCGCCTGGATCACGGGCTGCTGGACCGTACGCACGAGACGGTGCCGCCCGGCCGGGTGCAGACGGTGCGGATCGTCGAGCCCGTGCTGTGGCGGCGGGCCGGCTGGGTCCGCGTCGAACTGCACGTCGCGGGCTCGGCGAACACCGTCCTCGTGCCGGTCGCGCCACGCGAACGGGCCGAGCGGGTCATAGCGCGCGTCCTGCCCGGGGCCGCCGTCCCCACCGCCCTGTCCCGGCCGCCGCGCCGGGCGCGCTGGCGGCTGCCGCTGTGGTGGCGCGGGCACGGTCTCGCCGTCACGGACGAGGTGCTCGTCTCGCGGTCCGGACTGGTGCGGCGCACCACCTCCCTCGTTCCGCACGCGAAGGTGCAGAGCGTCCGCTGGGAGCAGGGCCCCTGGGAGCGGGCGCTGCGGCTGGGCGGCGCGGCCGTGGACACGGGGGCGAACAAGACGGTACGGCTGCGCCTGCGGGACGTCGACGAGTCCCGGGCCCTGCTCCTGGAACAGGCCGACCGCTCCCGCACCGGCCGCCGGCTCGCCCTCCCCGAGCAGTGGATGCGAGCGGGGCGGGAGCCGGAGGCACCGGGGACGGGGGACTGACCACCCCCGGCCGTACGACAGAGCGCCGGGCCACGTACGCGGCCCCTCGCCGTCGTACGCGCCCCGGCGCCCGGTCGTTCTCCAGTGGCCCGGCGGGGCCCGGCGGGCTCAGTGGCTCCCGGCGGGGCCCGGCGCGCTCAGTGGCTCCCGGCGGGGCCCGCCGTCCTCCTCGGTCCGCGGGTCGCTCAGGCCCGCATGGCCTGGCGCAGTCCGCCGACGTCGAGCTGTTCGGTCTCGTCGTGCGCGGTCAGGTCGATGACCTCCCCCGGGGCCGCGCCGTCGTCGCCGCTCCCGGCCCCGTCCGCGTCCTGCCGCTCCCCGGGCTCCGCTCCGGCCCGCGCGACGGACTCGTGGCCGACGACGTCGGCGAGGTCCTCGCGCTGGACGGCCTCGATGGCCTCGCTGTGCGCGGTGCTCTCCCCCGCCTGCGTACCGAAGAAGTCGAAACCGCCCTGCGGCAGACTGCGCCGGGCCGGCGGGGACGGGGCGACGGCGGTCGCGGCGGCGATCTGCGGACGCCGGTGTGTGACGGGCGCGGCGGCGACCGGCGCGGGGAAGGGCACCGCGGGCGCCAGGGCGACCGGGTCGCCCCGCTCCTCGTCCCCGGCGGGGCGTGGGCCGGACGCCAGGCGGTCGAGGGCCGTGTTGGCCCGCGCGTAGAGGTCGGCGGTCGGCCGAGCGGGGGTGGCACCGGTACCGGGCTGGGGGTTCACCAGCGCGGCCGGACCGGCGGACGCCACGGCGGGCGAGAGCGCCCTGGCCGGGGTGGCGGCCTCGATGGCGAGCTGCCTGCGGCCTTCGAGGGCGCCGGCCCGCTCGGTCTCCGCCGTCGCGTACCGGCGCAGCAGCGCCGCGTGCTCACCGCGCAGCGCGGACAGTTCGCCGCGCTTGGCGCGCAGCTTTCCGGCGAGCTTGGCCCGCAGCTCGCGGGACTCCTCCAGCTCGCTCTCCAGCTCCGCGACCTGTTCCTCGTGCCGCCACCGGTCGGCCTCGCGCGCGCGGGACAGCTCCGCGACCCGCAGCCCGGCGACGCTGTCCCAACGCCGCATGACGAGAGCACCGGCCAGCGCGGCGAGCGCCACGACCCCGGCCAGGGCGCGCAGGACGAGGGCTTGTGAACTGACCCAGGTACCGCCGGCGCCCAGGACGGCCACCACGGCGATGGTCGTGGGAGGCATCAGCCGGTGCAGGGGAGGGGAATGGCGGTGACGTCCGTGTGGCATGGCCAGAAACTTACCGCGCGTAGGCGATTTACGGACCCCCGGCCCGAAATCTGTTGGCCCGTCAGTTCCGGATGTTTCCCGGGCCCGCACTTACGGATCTGGATATTCCGCATCGAGTACGGCCAAGTACAGCTGAGTAGGGCCGAGTAACGCCGAGTACGGCTGAGTACAGCCGAGTACGGCCGAGTACGGCCGAGTACGGCTGTCGGGCACCCGAGGACGCGCCGCGAGGGATAGGGGCGCCCGGCACCGGACGGGACCGCAGAACCGACCCGCATGGCCAATCCGCATGACCGACCCGCATGACCGGTCCGCAGATCCGCCCCGCAGGGACCGACCCGCAGGGACCGACCCGCAGGGACCGGCCCGCAGGACGGTTTCACCCGGCGAGGGGACCGGTGGGAGCGATGCCTCCCACCGGTCCCCCGCCCGCCCGGCCTACTTCTTGATCAGGCCCTTGGACTTCAGGTAGTCCGCCGCGACGTCCTTCTCCTTGAGCCGCTCGGCGTCGACCTTGCGGTTGAGGTCCACGAGGTCCTCGGTCGTGAGCGTCTTCGTCAGTTCGCCGAGGGCGTCGGCTATCTCCTGGCCCCCCGCGTCCTTGGCGTTGACCACGGGGAGGATGTTGTCCGCGTTCTGGAGCTTCTTGTCGTCCTCCAGGACCACCAGGCCGTAGCTCTCCAGGGTCGCGTCGGTCGTCGTGGTCAGCGCGAGCTGGTCCGTGCCGTCCTTGACGGCCTGCTTCGACTGGGGCGTGCCGACGCCCTTCGGGTCGATGCCGGTGACGTCGATGCCGTAGGTCTTCGTGAGTCCGGGTGCGCAGAACGGGCGGGTCGCGCATTCGTCGCCGGCCGCGATCTTGACCTTGAGCTTCGACTTTCCCAGATCGGAAAGCGTCTTGAGCTTGTTCTTGTCCGCGAATTCCTTCGTCACGACGAAGGCGTTCTGGTCGACGGCCTCCCCGGCGGGAAGCGCTTTGATCCCCTCCGGTTCCGCGAGCTTGTTGAGCGCCTCGACGGTCTTGCCGATGTCGCTGGAGGCGACCGGCTCCGCCTTCTCGCCGTTCTTCGCGTGGTTGAGCCATTCGGCGAGCGTCGCCGCGTACTCGGGGACGACGTCGATGGAGCCCTTGCGCAGCTCCGGCTCGTAGACCTCGCGGTTCTGCACGGTCTTGACGGACGTGCTGTACCCGGCGTCCGCGAGGACTCCGGCGTACAGCTCGGCGAGCACCTTGGCCTCGGTGAAGCGGGCCGCGCCGATCACCAGCGAGCCCTTCTTCCCGTTGCCCGAGCCGCTGTCCGAGCCGCTGGACACCTTGTCGGAGGACCCCTTCCCGGAGTCCTCCAGGCTGTCGCCGCCGCACGCGGTGAGCCCCGCGGCCAGCGTCGCGGTCGCGAGGACCGCTCCGGCCATGCGCGCACGGCGCGAGTTCCTGTACATGCGATCTCCATGGGGGTGTCGAACGGCCCGGGAAGGGCCGGGTAGGGCTGATGGGACGGGACGGAAGCGTGGTGACGTGGAGCGAGGCGAGAAACCGGGCCGGGGGCGGCGTCCGGGTCCCGGGGCCGGGAACCGGACGGGCGCTCAGGCGCCCGCCGTGGAGGCCGTCGGCACCTCGGGCGCCCCGGTGCCCCGGCCGGGGGTCCTCCGGCGGGTACGGCGCCGCATCGGGTCGCCGACGCGGGCGAGGGCCACCAGGAGCCCTTCGAGGAGCAGGGCGAGAGCGGCCACGAGCAGGGCGCCCGCCACGACCTGCGCGGTGTTCTGGAGGTTGAACCCGGCGGTGATGATCCGGCCGAGCCCGCCACCACCCGGGATCGCGGCGAGCGTCGCGGTGGCCACGGTCTGCACCGCGGCGCTGCGTACGCCCGTCATGATCAGCGGGAAGGCGAGCACCACCTCGACCTGGCCGAACACCTGCCGCCCGCTCATACCCATGCCGCGCGCCGCCTCGACCACCGAGCGGTCGGCCTCCCGCATCCCGATGTACGCGTTGGTGAGGACGGGCGGGATCGCGAACAGGACCAGCGCGATGAGCGTCGGCACCTCGCCGTACTGCCGCAGCGGGGTGATCGACAACAGGGCCAGCAGCGCCAGCGTGGGCACCGCCCGCCCCACGTTGGAGATGTTGACGGCGAGGGCGCCGCCCTTGCCGAGGTGGCCGAGGGTCAGCGCGATCGGCAGCGCGATCGCGCAGGCGACGAGGAGCGAGGCCCCGGTGAACCACAGGTGTTCCAGGAGGCGGTGCGGCACCCCGTTCTCGCCCTGCCAGTGGGAGCCGGTGGTGAGCCAGGTCCAGGCGCCGGTCAGCTCGTTCATATCGCCTCCGCCGGGTCGGGCCGCGCGGCCGGGGCGGCCTGCGGAACGGGGCGCCGCGGCCGGCGGGCCCGGGTCCACGGCGTCAGCAGCCGCTGCACGCCCAGCAGCAAAACGTCGGCGAGGATCGCGAGGACCACACACAGCACCGAGGCCGTGAGCACCTGGGCCTTGAAGGTGGTGTCGAGCCCGTCGAGGATCAGGGTGCCCAGGCCCCCGTAGTCCACGATGGCGCCGACCGTGGTGAGCGCGACCGTCGAGACCGTCGCGATGCGCACCCCGCCCAGCAGCGCGGGCAGGGACAGCGGGAGTTCCACCTCCCACAGCAGCCGCCAGGGCCCGTATCCCATACCGCGGGCCGCCTCCCTCGCCTCCTCGGGGACCGAGGAGAGGCCCACGAGGATGTTGCGCACGAGGATCGTCAGCGAGTACAGGACCAGGCCCGTGACCACGAGGGCGGCCGAGAGCCCGAACACCGGCAGCAGCAGCGAGAACATCGCGAGCGAGGGGATCGTGTAGAGGATCGTCGTGACACCGAGGATCGGTCCGGCGAAGGCCCTGCTGCGGCGCGCGAGCAGCGCGAGCGGCAGGGCCACCAGGAGCCCGAGGGCCACCGACACCACCGTGATCAGGACGTGTTGCACCGTCGCGTCGACCAGTTCCTGGCTGCGGGTCCGCAGATACTCGCCGCAGATCCACTCATTGGTGACCATGCAGTTCTGTCCGCTCACGCGCGACCCACCTCCCCCAGCGTCTTGGAGCCCCCGGACCTCCCGAGAACAGCCGTCCGGCTACCCGCCCGTCGGTGCGCCAATCGCACCGCGTCGCTACCGTGACCTGGCGCGCCCGTGCGGGACGCGCCTCGCGGCACGGATACGAGCCCTCCCCGCCGGCGGGGACGGACGCCACACGCCGGCCGGCCGCGCTCGCACGGACGAACGACTCATGCGCGACCCTAACCCTCGCCTCGGACAATCGGCGGAACCGTCGTATTCCGGCAACGAGCGGCAACACTGTCTTCACAAACAACCCGCCACAATGGGGACCCATGATCCGGTTCGAGCAGGTCAGCAAGCGGTACGAGGACGGCACCACGGCTGTGGACGGCCTTTCCTTCGAGGTCGCGGAGGGCGAACTCGTCACACTCGTCGGCCCCTCGGGCTGCGGTAAGACCACGACGATGAAGATGGTGAACCGGCTCATCGAACCCACCGAGGGCCGGATATTCCTGGACGGTGAGGACATAGCGGGCGTCGACCCCGTCGAACTGCGGCGCCGCATCGGCTACGTGATCCAGCAGGTCGGTCTCTTCCCGCACAAGTCGGTGCTGGACAACACGGCCACCGTGCCGCACCTGCTGGGCTGGAAGAAGGCGAAGGCGCGGGCCCGCGCCGCCGAACTCCTCGACCTCGTGGGCCTGGACCCCGCGGTCTTCGGCGACCGCTACCCCGAGCAGCTCTCCGGCGGGCAGCGCCAGCGCGTGGGGGTGGCCCGCGCCCTGGCCGCCGATCCCCCGGTGCTCCTGATGGACGAGCCCTTCGGCGCCGTCGACCCCGTCGTGCGTGAACGGCTCCAGTCGGAGTTCCTGCGGCTACAGGCCGCCGTCCACAAGACCGTGCTGTTCGTCACCCACGACATCGAGGAGGCCGTCCGCCTCGGCGACCGCATCGCCGTCTACGGGCAGGGCCGCATCGAGCAGTTCGACACGCCGAGCACCGTCCTCGGCTCCCCCGCCACCCCTTACGTCGCCGACTTCGTGGGCGCGGACCGCGGCCTCAAACGCCTCTCGGTGACCCCGATCGAGCCCGGCGACCTCGAACAGCCCCCCGTCCTGCGCCTGGACGACCCGCTGAGCGCCGTCGCGGACCGGCTGGCCGCCGAGGACGCGCGCTGGGCCGTCGTCCTCGACGCGGAGGGCGCCCTGCGCGGCTGGATCGGCGCGGAACACGCGCGCGCGGACGGGGTCGTCGGCGACCGGGTGCGCCGCATGGAGGCGTGGCTCCCGGTCGGCGCGACGCTCAAGCAGGCGTTCTCGACGATGCTCCAGCACGACGCCGGCTGGATCGCGGTGACCGACGAGAGCGAGGGCGGCGCCTTCCTCGGCGTCCTCACCCCGGCCCGGCTGCACGAGGCGCTGCGCCGCTCCACGGCCGCCGACGCCCGCGACCTCGCCCGCGCCGAGGTCGAACTGGAGACGGTCAACGGGGTGTGAGCCCGCGCGGGGCTCCGGCGGCCGCCCCCGCGAGGAGCGGCCACCGGAGCCCCGCGCACAGCGGCCACCCACCCTCTCGGCGCGCCTCCCCCGGCGTTCCGATCAGCGCGCCTCCCCCGGCGTTCCGAGCCGTTCGCTCAGCCAGCGCAGGGTCGCGGGGATCTCCCGGCGCCACGTCGTGAAGTTGTGGCCGCCGCTGTCCAGGATGACCGAGGAGACCCGGGTCGGCGGCCGTACGAGGCCCAGCAGCTCCCTGGTCTGCGCGTAGTTGTCCTCCCCGTGCCGGCTGCTGCTGACCAGCAGGGACGTACGCGGCGGGGGCGACTCGCGCAGCACCCGCAGCAGGTCGGCGCGGCGGCGCGAGGACGCGTCCCCGTGGAACAGGTCCCCCGTCGTGGGGTCCTCGGCCGCCCGGTAGTACGCGGAGAGACCGGCGCCCGCCGCGTAGATCCCGGGGTGGTGCACGGCGAGCTTCAACGCGCAGTAGCCGCCCGTCGAATCGCCCACCGCGCCCCAGCCCTCCCCCGGCCGCGCCACGCGGTAGTGCCCGGCCACGGCGCGCGGCAGGTCCTTCGCGAAGTAGGTCTCGACGGCGGGCCCGCCCGGTACGTCGACGCACTCGGTGTCACGCGGCGGGGCGACCGTGGGCCGCAGCATGACCAGCACCATGGGCCCGGCCCGCCCCGCCCGCACCTCCGCGCGCAGCGTCTGCGGGTAGCGCAGCCCCGTGACCAGCGCCGAGGCCGTACCGGGGTAGCCGGTCAGGACGGTGACGGCGGGAAAGCGGTAGTCGCGCCACCGCGGCTGGAAGTACTCGGGCGGCAGATAGACGAGCGCCGGGCTCGCGATCCGCGAGGCGCGGCCCGCGATCTCCACACGCTCGATCCGCCCGCCGCTCCGCGCCCCGCCCCCGCCGGGCACCGGGTCCTCGCCCAGGACCCGTACGGCCGCGTCGCGTCCGCTCACGTCCACCGCCCCGGACGCCCCCGGCCGCGCCGGGGCCGCGCTCTGGTCGACGACGACCCCGGGTGTCCGCTCGCGGCCCAGCAGGTCGGCCCAGGAGGCGTAGAACCCGAAGGTCTGGTTCACGGCGAGCGCCACGACAGCGAACAGCAGGGCCTGCGTGGTCACGAGCAGACCGGCCCGCCCCAGCACCGAACGCCAGGAGGTACGGGCCAGCCGGGGCCACACCCACAGCGTGCCCACGAAGAACACCAGCGTCAGGAGAGCGGCCGTGACGAGAATCCCACGCCCCGTCAGGCCCACGACCCACCCCACGCCTTCACCGCGTCCGTCCCTCGCGCTCCGCCGCGCCCACGCCCTGGTTCTCGCCCGCCCACGTCTCTCCTCCGCCACACGGACCGGTCCCGCCCGGGGCGTACGCGACGACCCGCCGCGTTGCGGCCGCTTCTCCGCCGTGACTGTCCGGCGTCACTCGCTCTTTTCCGGACGGATTGCCGTCCGGAGTGAACCCGCCTCCCGTATCCAGCGTCCTAACGAGCGAAATTCGCCGAATGCAGCTCTTGGCAGCCGGTGTACACGTCCGTTGGCACATGTACGGGAATGCGATGTCTGTGGAAGTAGATGGGGTACGCGGCACCGGGGTTCCCCCGAGCCCCACGGGCAGCGCCCGAATCCCGGCCGCCAGGTCGGGCGAAGTCGACAAGACAGCCCGTGAAGCCAACCAAACCGCAGGAGCGACCGGACCCACTGGAGCGACCGGAGCCACCGAAGCCACCGAAGCCACCAGCAAGAACAACGAGGCGTACAAGGCCAACAAGGCCAACGAAGCGAACAAGGCGGCCACAGCGGATGTTTCACGTGAAACATCCGCGTCGGCCGCCTCTGGCGGGCGACGCCTCACGCTCCCCGGCCCCCGCCCCGAGTCCGTCCCGGCGCTCGTCTCCGGCGCGGGCACCCTGGTGGGCCTGCTGGACGTCGCGGCCGCGGTCTTCCCCCGTTTCCGGCACAGCTGGATGCACAGCCTGGCCGAGGTGCTGCCCGGAACCCTCGGCCCCTTCGCCGCCGCGCTCGCCCTGAGCGCCGGCATCCTGCTCCTGCTCCTCGCCCACGGTCTGCGGCGCGGAAAACGGCGGGCCTGGCAGGCGGCCGTGGTCCTGCTCCCGGTCGGCGCCGCCGCCCAGTACGTGTACCGGCACTCGCTGTGCGGCATCCTCATCCCGCTCGTCCTCCTGGCCGTACTGTGGCGCCACCGCGCCCAGTTCCAGGCCCTGCCCGACCCGCGCGGCCGCTGGCGGGCCCTGGCCAACTTCGCCGTCCTCGGCAGCGGTTCCGTCCTGCTCGGGCTGCTCATCGTCAGCGCCCACCCGGGCCGCGTCCACGGCCACCCCGGCCTCGGCACCCGGCTGCGGCACGTCCTGCTCGGACTCGTCGGCATCGAGGGGCCCGTCGGTTACGACAACACGACCTCCTGGACGGTGGGCACCTCGCTCGGCGCGCTCGGCCTGCTCACCGCCGTCACCACCCTGTACTTCGCGCTGCGCCCCGAGCACCCGGTGGCCCGGCTCGACGCGCGGGACGAGGAGCGGCTGCGCGCCCTGCTGGAGCGGCACGGCGCCCGCGACTCGCTCGGCCACTTCGCGCTGCGCCGCGACAAGAGCGTCCTGTTCTCACCGAGCGGCAAGGCCGCCGTGTGCTACCGCGTCGTCTCCGGGGTGATGCTCGCCAGCGGTGATCCGATCGGAGACGTCGAGGCGTGGCCGGGCGCCGTCGAACGCTTCCTCGCCGAGGCGAAGGCGCACTCCTGGACGCCCGCCGTCATGGGCTGCGGCGAGACCGGTGCCCTCGTCTGGTCCCGCGAGGCCGGTCTCGACGCCCTGGAGATCGGTGACGAGGCCGTCGTGGACACCGCGGGGTTCTCCCTGTCCGGCCGCGCGATGCGCAACGTGCGCCAGATGGTGACCCGCATCGAACGCGCCGGGTACGAGACCCGGGTGCGCCGCGTGTCCGAGGTCCCCGCCGAGGAACTGGACCGGATCACGGCCGCCGCCGCGCACTGGCGCGGCAGCAACACCGAACGCGGCTTCTCGATGGCGCTGGGCCGTCTCGGCAACCCCGGGGACGGCGACTGCCTGATCGCCACCGCCCACCGCGCCGAACCGGCCGGCCCCGCGCACCCGGAGACCGGGCAGCCCTCCTCCCCGTACGGCGACCTCAAGGCGGTCCTGCACTTCGTGCCCTGGGGGCCCGACGGCGTCTCGCTCGACCTCATGCGCCGCGACCGCGCGGCCGACCCCGGCATGAACGAACTGCTGATCGTCGCGGCGCTGCGGGCCGCCCCGGCGCTCGGGGTGCGCCGGGTCTCGCTCAACTTCGCGATGTTCCGCGCCGCCCTCGCCCGGGGCGAGCGCATCGGCGCGGGACCGGTCCTGCGCGCCTGGCGCGGGCTGCTGGTCTTCCTCTCCCGCTGGTTCCAGATCGAGTCGCTGTACCGCTTCAACGCCAAGTTCCAGCCGCGCTGGGAACCGCGGTACGTCGTCTTCGGCGCGAGCCGTGACCTGCCGCGCATCGGGCTCGCCGCGCTGCGCGCCGAGGGTTTCCTGAGCCTCCCGCCGCTGCGCGCGCCGCGCCGCCGGGCCCGCCCCGCCGGGCCGCGGGAGCCCGACCGCTCCCCGGCAAGGGCCGCCTGACCGGCCGGTACGCGCGCTCGCGCCCCGCCGCGCCCGGCACCCCGACCGCCTACGCTGACCTCATGAGTACGTTGCGAGGGCGCGGTCGCGTCGAGGGTCTGCCCGAGTGGGACCGGTGCGCGGTCATGGGGGTCGTGAACGTGACCCCCGACTCCTTCTCCGACGGCGGGCACTGGTTCGACACCACCGCCGCCGTCAAGCACGGCCTGGAACTCGTGGCCGAGGGAGCCGACCTCGTGGACGTGGGCGGGGAGTCCACCCGCCCCGGCGCCCCCCGCGTCGACGAGGCGGAGGAACTGCGCCGCGTCCTGCCCGTCGTACGCGGACTCGTCTCCGAAGGGGTGTCCGTGTCCGTCGACACGATGCGGGCGAGCGTCGCCGAGCAGTCCCTCACGGCCGGGGCGGTCCTCGTCAACGACGTCAGCGGCGGTCTCGCCGACCCCGCGATGGTCCCCGTCGTGGCGGCGGCGAACGCCCCGTTCGTTGTCATGCACTGGCGCGGCTTCAGCGAGGGCATGAACCAGCGGGCCGTCTACGCCGACGTCGTCGGCGAGGTCCTCACGGAGCTGCGGCAGCGCGTCGAGGCGGTCGTCGAGGGCGGCGTCGCGCCCGAGCGCGTCCTGGTCGATCCCGGCCTCGGCTTCGCGAAGCAGGCCGGACACGACCTCGCCCTCGTCGCGCACCTGGACCGGCTGCGGGAACTGGGCCGGCCGCTGCTCGTGGCCGCCTCCCGCAAACGCTTCCTCGGCCGGGTCCTCGCCGGCCAGGACGCGAGCCCCCCACCGGCCCGCGAACGGGACGCCGCGACGGCGGCGGTCACCACGCTGGCCGCGAGCGCGGGCGCCTGGGGCGTGCGGGTCCACGAGGTCCGCGCGAGCGCCGACGCGGTGCGCGTGGTGCGGGCCGTGGAGGCGGCCCGATGACGGCCCGCACGGCGGCCGAGGAGGTCGAGCAGGCGAACGCGGCCTACTACGCGGCGGTGGAGAGCGGCGACTTCGACGCGCTGTCCGGACTGTGGATCGACACCACCGACGACGTCAACGACGGTGACGGCTCCGACGTGTCCTGCGTGCACCCCGGCTGGCCGGTACTGAACGGGCGCGGCGAGGTCCTGCGCAGCTACGCGCTGATCATGGCCAACACGGAGTACATCCAGTTCTTCCTGACCGACGTCACCGTCAGCGTGCACGGCGCGACCGCGCTGCTGACCTGCACCGAGAACATCCTCAGCGGCGCCCCCGCCCAGGAGGACGAGGAGGGGCCCGGCCCGCTCATCGGCCAGCTCGTCGTCGCCACCAACGTGTTCCGCCGCACGAGCGACGGCTGGAAGCTGTGGTCGCACCACTCCTCGCCGGTCCTGACCTCCTCCGACGAGGACGAGGACGACGAGGACGGGACCGACGGCGAACCGGGCGGCCCGGGAGGCCCCGGCGACGCCACACCGGCCTGACCGGCGGCACCTGACTCCCGGCGCCCCACCCGACCCCGAGGGCCCACGGCCGGAGAGGACCCGGGAGTCCACCCCGAAGGCCCACGGCACACGACGGCCCGGGAGACCGCCCCGGAGCCCCCTCCCGGTCTCCCCCGCGGGCCCGCCCCGGAGCCCGCCCCTGGATTGGATCACCGGACGACTGGGTAGGGGCGTCGGACATCGGCGGCACGCCCTCCGTGCCGTCCCGACGAGCCGCGTCCGGGACACCCGTCGGCGCGGCCTGTCCGAGCGCGCGGGTAGATTCGAACGCATCAGGGTGTCGACTGCGCCGCACGCAGTCGACCGCGCCGTGTCCCGGACTCACCGGCGCGGCCACCGAGACCGACGACAGCTGGAGTGATTCGCGTGGACCGTGTCGCGCTGCGGGGCCTGCGGGCCCGGGGACACCACGGCGTCTTCCCGCAGGAGCGCGAGGAGGGCCAGACCTTCCTCGTCGACGTCACCCTGGGGCTCGACACCCGCGCGGCCGCCGCCGAGGACGACCTGACGAAGACCGTGCACTACGGAGTGGTCGCCGAAGAGGTCGTCGCGATCGTCGAGGGCGAGCCCGTCGACCTCATCGAGACACTCGCCGAACGCATCGCGGCGAGCTGCCTCAAGCACGAAGGGGTACAGGAAGTGGAGGTGTGCGTGCACAAACCGTCCGCCCCCGTCACCGTGCCCTTCGACGATGTGACCGTCACCATCAGCCGGAGCCGAGTATGACTGCATTTGACCAGGGCCAGGGCGACCCCACCGTCCAGCCGGTGCCCGCCTCCGTGGTCGAGCGGGTGGACGCGGCGGACACCACCCTCTCCAACCCGCACCGGGCCGTCGTCGCGCTCGGCAGCAACCTGGGCAACCGTCTGGAGACCCTCCAGGGCGCCATCGACGCGCTGGAGGACACCCCGGGCCTGCGGGTCAAGGCCGTCTCCCCGGTCTACGAGACGGAGCCCTGGGGCGTCGAACCGGGCAGCCAGCCCTCGTACTTCAACGCCGTCGTCGTGATCCGCACCACCCTGCCCCCCTCCTCGCTGCTGGAGCGCGCGCACGCCGTGGAGGAGGCCTTCCACCGCGAGCGCGCCGAGCACTGGGGGCCGCGCACCATCGACGTGGACATCGTCACGTACGCCGACGTCGTCTCCGACGACCCGGTCCTCACCCTGCCCCACCCGCGCGCCCACGAACGCGCCTTCGTCCTCGCCCCCTGGCACGACATCGACCCCGAGGCGACCCTGCCCGGCCGCGGCGAGGTCACCGAACTGCTCGCCTCCGTCACCCGCGCCGGCATCGCCCCGCGCACCGACCTGGAACTGGTCGTCCCCGAATAGCCGTTAGGGTCGATGAGGCGGTGACGCCGGGCCGGGCCCGGCGCGGGAAGGCGAGGACGAAGTGAAGCAGCTCCGCATCAGGGTGATGGCCGGCATCTTCGTGGTGGCCGCGGTCCTCTCCTGGGCGGGCGCCCGGCTGTGGGACTCGCTCTCCACCCTGCCGAGCGTCCCGGTGGCCGCGCCCGTCGTCCTCTTCGTCGTCGCGATGCTCCTGCTGGCCACGGCCCTGTCGATACGGTCCCGGCTGCGCGCCCAGCGCGAACGCCGCCCCGGCGCCCAGGGCGTCGACCCGCTCCAGGCCGCCCGCGCCGTCGTCCTCGGCCAGGCCAGCGCCCTCGTGGTCTCCCTGGTCGCCGGGGCGTACGGCGGCACCGGCGTCTTCCTGCTGACCCAGCTCGACGTGCCGGCCCGCCGCGACCAGGCGATCTACGCGGGCCTCACCGTGCTGGCCGGGATCGCGGTGGCCGCCGGCGCCCTGTTCCTGGAACGGGTCTGCAAACTCCCCGACGACGAGGACGAGGGCCCGGGAGCGGCCGGCCGCTCCACCTGAGCGAGTCCCCCGGCGCGCGGCGGCCGGCCGCCGCGCCGCCCGGAAATGGCCGGGGCGGCGGGCGGGCCCTCTCATAGACTCCCGCCCATGCCGACGACGCCCCGAGTCCCGCCCGCCCGCCGCGTGGTGGCCGAACTCGCCGGAGCCGACTACGCCTCGGCGTTCACCGTGCCGGCCACCGGACTGGAGTCCCGTACGGCGGACCACTGGGCACGAGCGGTCGTCGAGCAGGCGCCGTGGCCCGTGCGCTGGGCCCTGCTCACCGGCTGGCGCGGCGTCCTCGGCCTGCGACTGGCCCCGACGTACGCACCGGGCCACGTCCTGGGCTGGCCCGTCGAGCGGGACGAGCCGGACGCGATCACCCTGCGGGCACGCTCCCCGCTGCTCCTCGCCCGCAACACCGTGTCCGTCGACGGCGCGGGACTCACCTGGACCACCCGGGTCCACTACGAGCGCCGCGCCGGCCGGACGGTCTGGGCGGCGGCCGCCCAGGTCCACCACCGACTGCTCCCGTTCCTCCTGCGCCGGGCGGTCCGCCGGGCGGCGTGAGGCCGATGCCCCCAGGGGGGCCACCGGGCACCCGTGCCAGCACCCCGCCGGCGCCCCGCACCGGCGCGCACCGGCCGTGGCCGACACGCGGCCCCGTCGAAGCGGGGCGCGTGGTCCCGGAGGGGCCCCGCCGGCCGGGGTCAGCGCGCCATGATCAGGCTCATCGCCTCGGCGCGGGTCGTGGAGTCGCGCAGCTGGCCGCGCACCGCCGAGGTGATCGTCTTCGCTCCCGGCTTACGCACCCCGCGCATCGTCATGCACATGTGCTCGCACTCGATCACGACGATGACGCCGCGCGGCTCCAGGATGCGCATGAGCGCCTCGGCGACCTGTGTGGTCAGCCGCTCCTGGACCTGCGGACGGCGCGCGTACACGTCGACCAGCCGGGCGAGCTTGGACAGGCCGGTGATCTTCCCGTCGGCCGAAGGGATGTACCCGACGTGCGCCACGCCCACGAAGGGCACCAGATGATGTTCACAGCTGCTCTGCACTTCGATGTCCTTGACGAGCACCATCTCGTCGTGGCCCAGGTCGAAGGTCGTGGTCAGGACGTCCTCGGGCTCCTGCCACAGGCCCGCGAATATCTCCTTGTACGCGCGGGCCACCCGGGCGGGTGTCTCGCGCAGGCCCTCGCGGTCGGGGTCCTCACCGACCGCGATGAGGAGTTCGCGCACGGCGTTCTCGGCGCGCTTCTCGTCGAACACGCCGATCCTGCCCTCGCCGTCCAGGGTCACCGGGTCAGTCATCAGTGCCTCGTTCCTGTGCATGTCACCGGGGCCCGGCCCTCGGTGCCCTCGTCGTGGGGCCTGCCGGCCCACGGGACGGAAAAGCCCGTGCCCCCCAAGGCTAGAACCTGGGGGGCACGGGCTTCATTCCGGGCTGTACGCGCCGCGACTAGCTCTCGCCGCGGTCCTCCGGGGACGGCTCCGGCTGCGCCGGGGGCGTCTTGTCGGTGGAGATCCCGCCGGTGACCGCCGGGGTGCCGTTGGCCCCGTGGGTCAGCTGGAGCTCCCGGGGCGACAGGACCGGGGGCCGCGTCGACGGGGTGCGCCGGGCGGAACCGGTCCACGCCGGACGGGCGGGACGCTTGACGATCGGGGCGAAGATCTCGGCGATCTGCTCCTTGCCCAGCGTCTCCTTCTCCAGCAGCTGGAGGACCAGATTGTCGAGGACGTCGCGGTTCTCGACCAGGATCTCCCAGGCCTCGTTGTGCGCCGTCTCGATGAGCTTCTTGACCTCTTCGTCGACGAGCGCGGCGACCTCTTCCGAGTAGTCGCGCTGGTGGCCCATCTCACGGCCCACGAAGGGCTCCGTGTTGTCGCCGCCGAACTTGATCGCGCCGAGCCGCTCGGTCATGCCGTACTGGGTGACCATCGCGCGGGCCGTGCCGGTGGCCTTCTCGATGTCGTTGGCCGCGCCGGTGGTCGGGTCGTGGAAGACCAGTTCCTCCGCCGCGCGGCCGCCCATCATGTACGCGAGCTGGTCGAGCATCTCGTTGCGGGTGGTCGAGTACTTGTCCTCGTCCGGGAGCACCATCGTGTAGCCCAGGGCCCGGCCCCGGGACAGGATGGTGATCTTGTGGACCGGGTCGGAGTTCGGTGAGGCCGCCGCGACCAGGGCGTGTCCGCCCTCGTGGTACGCGGTGATCTTCTTCTCCTTGTCCGACATGATCCGGGTCCGCTTCTGCGGGCCCGCGACCACCCGGTCGATCGCCTCGTCCAGCATGTCGTTGTCGACGAGCTTGCGGTCGCTGCGCGCGGTGAGCAGCGCCGCCTCGTTGAGCACGTTGGCCAGGTCCGCGCCGGTGAAGCCCGGGGTCCTGCGGGCGACGGCCGCGAGGTCGACGCCCGGGGCGACCGGCTTGCCCTGCTGGTGGACCTTGAGGATCTCCAGACGGCCCTGCATGTCCGGGCGGTCCACGGCGATCTGCCGGTCGAAACGGCCCGGACGCAGCAGCGCCGGGTCGAGGATGTCGGGCCGGTTGGTGGCGGCGATCAGGATGACGCCGCCCTTCACGTCGAAGCCGTCCATCTCGACGAGCAGCTGGTTCAGCGTCTGCTCGCGTTCGTCGTGCCCGCCGCCCATACCGGCGCCGCGGTGGCGGCCGACGGCGTCGATCTCGTCGACGAAGACGATCGCCGGGGCGTTCGCCTTGGCCTGCTCGAAGAGGTCACGGACCCGGGAGGCACCGACACCGACGAACATCTCGACGAAGTCGGAACCGGAGATCGAGTAGAACGGGACCCCGGCCTCGCCGGCGACGGCCCGCGCGAGCAGGGTCTTGCCGGTTCCGGGCGGGCCGTACAGCAGCACGCCCTTGGGGATCTTGGCGCCGACGGCCTGGAACTTCGCCGGTTCCTGCAGGAACTCCTTGATCTCGTGGAGTTCCTCGACCGCCTCGTCGGAGCCCGCGACGTCCGCGAAGGTCGTCTTCGGGGTGTCCTTGGTGAGGAGCTTGGCCTTGGACTTCCCGAAGTTCATGACCCGGGAGCCGCCGCCCTGCATCTGGTTCATCAGGAACAGGAAGAGCACGACGATCAGGATGATCGGCAGGAGGGAGAGCAGGATGCCGACGAAGGCGTTCTGCTTCGCGGGCTGGACGGTGTAGCCGTCCGGGATCTGCTTGTCCTGGTACTTCTTCTGCAGCGCTTCGGCGAGGTCGGCGCCCTGGGTGCCGATGTAGCTCGCCTGGATCTTGCTGCTGCCCTTGACCTTCTGGCCGTCCTTCAGCTCGACCTTGATGGTCTGTTCGTCACCGGTGCTGAGCTTGGCCGACTTGGCTTTGTTGTCGTTGATCGCCTGTACGACCTGGCCGGTGTCCACTGTCTTGTAGCCGCCGGACGAACCGACGACCTGCATCAACACGACCACGGCGAGGACGGCCAGCACGATCCACATGACCGGCCCACGGAAGTATCGCTTCACGTCCATCCACACGGAGCGGTGGCGCCCCGTCCCTCCTGCCATAGTGAGTTTGATAAAGACTGTTCTTCGGACGGTACCCCAGCATTGTCACCCGAAGACGCAGGGGACTGCTGGGGAACCGGCCTCCGCCCCCTCCAACGGCGGGCGGGCGCCGAGGGTTCCCCGGAGTGTGCCGGAGACCCTCAGCCGCCGTACACGTGCGGGGCGAGCGTGCCGACGAACGGCAGATTGCGGTACTTCTCCGCGTAGTCCAGCCCGTAGCCCACGACGAACTCGTTGGGGATGTCGAAGCCGGTCCACTTCACGTCGATGGCGACCTTCGCGGCGTCCGGCTTGCGCAGCAGCGTGCACACCTCCAGGGAGGCCGGCTCGCGGGAGCCGAGGTTGGTGAGCAGCCAGGACAGGGTGAGCCCGGAGTCGATGATGTCCTCGACGATCAGGACGTGGCGGCCCTTGATGTCGGTGTCGAGGTCCTTGAGGATGCGCACGACGCCGGAGGACTGGGTGCCGGCCCCGTAGGAGGACACCGCCATCCAGTCCATCGTGGCGGGGGTGGACAGCGCGCGCGCGAGGTCCGCCATCACCATGACGGCGCCCTTCAGGACACCGACGAGGAGCAGGTCCTTCCCCGCGTACTCGGCGTCGATCTTCGCTGCCAGCTCGGCGAGCTTCGCGTCGATCTCTTCCTTGGTGAGGAGAACCGACTCGAGGTCGGAGCCCATGTCTTTCGCGTCCACGCGCATCACTTTCGTCGTTCGAGCCGGTGGCCGGCGCCTGCCCGCCCGTGGGCCCGCGCCGTCAGCCTTGCCGGAGGACCAGTCTGCCACCTAGCCGCCTGGCCTCGACTTTGCCCGGCAGGTTGATGGCCCCCTGACCGCGCCAGCCGGTGATGAGCCGGTCGACTTCCTCGATGTGCTTGGCGAACAGGGCGCCCGCGGGGGCGCCTTCGGCGAGCAGGGCGGCGCGCAGGACGCGGCGGCGTACGGCGGGGGGCAGCGCGTACAGGGCGGCGCAGTCCAGGTGGCCGTGCTCGTCGCGGACTCCGGCGGCGGCCCGCTGCGCCCAGGAGTCCAGGGCGTCGGCGTCGTCCCTGGAGAGCTGGGCGGTGCGGGCCAGGGCCTCGACGACGCCTTTGCCGAGGGACTTCTCCAGCGCGGGCAGTCCTTCGTGGCGCAGCCGGGAGCGGGTGTAGGCGGGGTCGGTGTTGTGCGGGTCGTCCCACACGGGCAGGGCCTGGACCATGCAGGCTCTGCGCGCGGTCTGCCGGTCCACCCGCAGGAAGGGGCGGCGGTAGCGGCCGCGGGGTCCGGAGACCTCGGCCATTCCGGACAGGGAGCGGGTGCCGGAGCCGCGGGCGAGGCCTAGCAGGACGGTCTCCGCCTGGTCGTCGCGGGTGTGGCCGAGCAGGACGGCGGCGGCGCCGTGGCGTTCGGCGACGGCGTCGAGGGCGGCGTAGCGGGCCTCGCGGGCGGCCGCCTCGGGTCCTCCGGCGTGGCCGACGTCGACGGCGACGGACTCGACGGGGTCCAGGCGCAGGGCGCCGAGGCGGGAGACGACCTCGGCGGCGCGGGCGTCGGAGCCGCTCTGGAGGCGGTGGTCGACGGTGACCCCGCCGGCCCGGACGCCGAGGCGGGGGGCCTCGAAGGCGAGGGCGGAGGCGAGGGCCATGGAGTCGGCTCCGCCGGAGCAGGCGACGAGCACGAGGGGGGCGTCCGGGGCGGGGGCGCGGAACGGGCGGCTGGCGCGGAGGATGCCGGCGGCCCAGTCCGGGGAGGGGGCCTGGCGCTCGGGAGGGGCGGCGGCCGACATCGCGGGCGGCTCAGGGGCGCGGGCGGTGGCACCGGCGGCGGCCGAGGCGTGCTGGCTGAGGATGTCGTGCAGGGCGCGGCGGACTGCCAGACGTATCGCCGCGACCGCGGGATGGGGACCCATGTCCGGTTCCCTTCATGGGGATCTTGTACGAGTTCGGGAGCGCTGTGTTCCGTGGGGCCCCGGGGGGTGAGGGAGGCCCCGCACTGTCACGCAGTGTGCGGAGATGGTGACAGAAACAGGCTGTTCTCCGAGCATCGCACGCCCGCCCGTGACGCACGGTCCCTCGGACGGGTGATTACCGGGTCGTACTTCTGCCGTCGGCCGCATCTTCTTCACACACGGCCGTACGGTGCGGGTCCGCTTCGGCGGTGCCACCGGCGTACGCGGGGCGGGGGCGGTGTACGGGGGGCGGGGCGGGGCCGCTCGTACGGGGGTGGGGCGGCGTGCGGCGGGCCGGGGCGCCGCCACCGCGGCGTGCGGCGCCCCGTTCGCTACTCGGCGCTGCTGTGCACGCGGGCGATCCAGTCCTCCGGGCGGTGGATCTCGGCCTTGGTGGGGAGGGTGTTGGGCGAGGTCCACACGCGGTTGAAGCCGTCCATGCCGACGCTCTCGACGACGGCGCGCACGAACTTCTCCCCGTCGCGGTACTGCCGCAGCTTCGCGTCGAGTCCGAGGAGCTTGCGCAGGGCGAGGTCGAGGCGGCTGGCGCCCTTGGCGCGGCGCTTCTGGAACTTCTCGCGGATCTCGGCGACGGAGGGCACGACCTGGGGGCCGACGCCGTCCATGACGTAGTCGGCGTGGCCTTCGAGCAGGGACATGACGGCGGTGAGCCGGCCGAGGATCTCGCGCTGCGCGGGCGACTGCACCATCTCGACGAGGGAGCGCCCCTCGTCCTCACCGGGCGCGTCCGGGCCGGCCTCCTTGCCGGACGTGTCGGACCGGTCCTTGTCGAAGAGGGACTGGACGGTGTCGCGGAGGCGGTCCACGAAGGTGCCCGGGTCGAGTTCGGTCTCGGCGAGGAACGCCTGGATCTCGTTCTCCAGGTGGTCCCGCAGCCAGGGCACGCCGGTGAACTGGGTGCGGTGGGTCTCCTCGTGGAGGCAGACCCAGAGCCGGAAGTCGTGCGGGTCGACCTCCAGCTCCCGTTCGACCTGGACGATGTTGGGCGCGACGAGCAGCAGCCGGCCGCCGCCCGTACCGGCGGGCAGTTCGCGGGAGGCGGGGGCGAAGGTCTCGTACTGGCCGAGCACCCGGGAGGACATGAAGGACAGCAGGACGCCGAGCTCCGCGCCGGTGACCTTGCCGCCGACGGCCCCGAGGATGCTGCTGGAGCCGCCCTCGTTCCTGCGCTCCCGCATCTTGTCGAGGAGCGGGCCGAGCAGTTCGCGGAAACCGGCGACGTTCGCCCGTACCCAGCCGGGGCGGTCGACGACGAGGACGGGGGTGTCCGCCGCCTCGGCCCCGGCCATCCGGGTGTAGGCGCGGACGTGTTCCTCGGCGGCCTTGGCGTGGATGCGGAGCTCGGCGACGATGGCGCGTGCCTCGTCGCGGCTCACTTCGGGGCCCGGCCGCACCAGCCGGGAGGCGGTCGCGACCGCGAGATTCCAGTCGACCATCTGGGCACCACCGATGCTCGTCATGCGTCAACCGTACGTGCTGCGCGCGGTTTGCGGTGCGGGCTCGGGGCCCCCGGTGCGGAGGGGACGGTTCCGCACCGGGCGGCCGGGCCGGTTCAGGTGTCGGTGAGGGCGGCGGCCATCCGGTCGAGGGCGGCCTGCGCCTCCAGGGGGCTGGGCGCGTCCTGGGTCATGTACGCGAAGGCGAGCAGCCGGCCGGAGCGCGTCACGACGGTTCCGGCGAGGGTGTTGACGCCGGTCAGGGTGCCGGTCTTGGCGCGGACCATGCCGGTGCCCGCGGCGTTGGTGTGCTCGTTGTAGCGGGTGGCGAGGGTCCCGGTGAAACCGGCGACGGGCAGTCCGCTGAGGACGGGCCGCAGGGCGGGCCGGTCCTTGTCGCCCGCGTGCGCGAGCAGGCCGGTGAGCAGGGCCGGGCTGAGCCGGTCGGCGCGGTCGAGTCCGCTGCCGTCGGCGAAGCGGGCCCCGTCGAGGGGCAGTCCGAGCTTGCCGAGGCGGGCCCTGGTGGCCTTCCCGCCGCCGTCGAAGCTGGCGGGTTCGTGCGCGGCGAGCGCGGTCTGCCGGGCGAGGCCCTCGGCGATGTCGTTGTCGGAGTAGGTCAGCATGCGTTCGACGAGCGCGGACAGCGGGGCGGAGGACACGGAGGCGAGGGTCCGCGCGCCGGTGGGGGCCCGGTGCTGCCCGACCTCGTCCCCGACCTTGACGCCCCGCTCCCGCAGGAGGTCGCGGAAGCGTTCGGCGGCGTCCTTGTCGGGCCGGGTGCTGCGCGCGGCGGGGCCGCTGCGGGAGTCGTCGAGCCGGCCCTCGTCGGCCATGAGCGGGGTCACGGGCGCGATGTTCTCGTTGGGGCCTATGGGGTGCAGCCGGGGCCCGGAGTAGAGCGAGACGTCGTAGTCGACGATGTACGACCGCGCGGCCCCGTCCTTCTTCAGGGCGCGGGCGGTACGGGCGGCCAGTTCGCGCAGGCTCGCGAAGCCGTCGGGGCGGGCGCGGGCGGTGAGCGTCGGGTCGCCGCCGCCGACCAGGGTGAGCCGCCCCTTCCGGGCCCCCTTGCCGTCACCCCCACTCCCGCCGTCCTCGGCGCCGACGACCCTCGTCTCGATGCGGTGGTCGGCGCCGAGGGTGTCGAGGGCGGCGACGGCGGTGGCCAGTTTGGTGACCGAGGCGGGGGTGCGGGCGGTGCCGGCGTGCGCGTCGTACAGGACGGTGCCGGAGGCCACGTCGACGACGGAGGCGACGGGCCGTTCGCCGAGCGCGGGCTTGTCGAGCAGCGGGTCCAGCCGTCGGGAGAGGGAGCCCCGCGCGGGGACGCGGGTGGCGGAGCCGAGGGTGGTGAGGACGGCGGCGGCGCTGGGCGCGGGGGCCGGGAGTCCGGCGGAGGTCAGCCGGGGGGAGTCCTCGCCCCGGGGGGCACCGGGGGCCGGGGCCGCTCCCGCGCCAGAGGCGGCGGCCCCGGCCCGGCGGGCCTCGGCGACGCGCTGCCCCGAGGAGTCGAAGGGGCCGGCGAGGGCGGCGGCGGTGCCCGCGACGAGGAGCCCGAGGACGGCGGCGGCCGCGGTGACCCGCGCGGTGCCCGGCGGGCGCTGGGGACGGGTCCACGCGGGCAGCCGCGGGGGCCGCTGAAGGCGGGTCCACGCGGGCAGCCGGGACAGGGCGGGGGGCCACCGCCGCGGGCGGCCGGTGAGCCGTGGCTCGGGTACCTCGGGCACCTCGGGCACGTGGAACCAGCCCCTTTCACGATCACACACCGGAGTGAGGGACACTTAACCACTGCGCCCTGCCGCGAGCATGGCGCCCCGGTCCGTACGGGTTCCCCCGGCCCCCCGGGGCGAAGAGGGGCCCCCGGTCGGACGCAGGTACCAGCCCACACCCGCGCACGGTGCTTGAACACGTGCCGACCATGGAGGAACAACCGGTGGAGTTCGACGTCACGATCGAGATCCCGAAGGGTTCGCGCAACAAGTACGAGGTGGACCACGAGACCGGTCGGGTGCGGCTGGACCGTCGCCTCTTCACCTCGACCGCGTACCCGACCGACTACGGCTTCGTGGAGAACACGCTCGGCGAGGACGGCGACCCGCTGGACGCGCTCGTCATCCTGGACGAGCCGACCTACCCGGGTGTCCTGATCGAGTGCCGCACGATCGGCATGTTCCGCATGACCGACGAGGCCGGCGGCGACGACAAGCTGCTGTGCGTCCCGGCCGGTGACCCGCGGATGGAGCACCTCCAGGACATCGGCGACGTCTCGTCGTTCCTGCGCGACGAGATCAAGCACTTCTTCGAGGTCTACAAGGACCTGGAGCCCGGCAAGTCCGTCGAGGCCGCCGACTGGGCGAGCCGCGCCGAGGCCGAGGCCGAGGTCGAGAAGTCGTACCAGCGCGCCAAGGAGCAGGGCGGCCACTGAGCCCGAACCGCCTCACGTGCCCCCGGAGGGCCGTACGACCGGCAGGCCGTACGGCCCTCCGGCGTTTACGGTGCAGGTGGAGGGGTGAGCCGAGGGAAGGTCGGGAGGTGTGTGGCCTCCCGGGCGGACGGGCCGTACGGGCCCTCCGGGACCGGCGGACCGCGCGAGTCGGCGGGAGGCCGGGAGGGACGGGACGGACGGGTACGGCGGCGGACGCGTGGGGCACGGCGAGGAGCGAGGCGGACAGGTGAGCGAGCTGGAGGACCACGGGCCGCAGGAGGACCGCAAACCGCAGTCCGACGAGGCGCGCAGTGCCTTCTCCCCGCCGTCCGGGCTGCCGAAGCCGCCCCCGGCGGCACAGGGCGAGGACGAGTCGCAGGTCACCTCGGAGTTCGCGCTGCCCGAGGGGTTCCGCGCGCCGGAGCCGCAGGACGCGGCGAACGGGGCGGCCTCCTCGTCCGCGACGACCTCGGCGTTCACCGCCCCGCACACCTACAGCGCGCGCGACGCCCCGGCGGCCTTCACCCCGCCCGAGGGCGTGCCGATGATACGGCTCACCCAGGAGGCGCCCTGGCAGGACCGGATGCGCACGATGCTGCGTATGCCGGTGGCCGAGCGGCCGACGCCCGAGCCCTCGCAGAAGCACGACGCGGAGGAGGGCCCGGCCGTTCCGCGCGTGCTGGACCTGACGCTGCGCATCGGTGAGCTGCTGCTCGCCGGCGGTGAGGGCGCCGAGGACGTGGAGGCGGCGATGTTCGCCGTGTGCCGCTCCTACGGCCTCGACCGCTGCGAGCCGAACGTCACGTTCACGCTGCTCAACATCAGCTACCAGCCCTCGCTGGTGGACGATCCGGTGTCGGCCTCGCGCACGGTGCGCCGTCGCGGTACGGACTACACGCGGCTGGCCGCCGTGTTCCAGCTCGTGGACGACATCAGCTCCCCGGACATGGAGGTGTCCCTCGAAGAGGCGTACCGGCGGCTCGCGGAGATCCGCCGTAACCGGCACCCGTATCCGGGGTGGGCGCTGACGGCGGCCAACGGACTGCTCGCGGGCAGCGCCTCGGTGCTGGTCGGCGGTGACGTGGCCGTGTTCTTCTGCGCGGCGATCGGCGCGATGCTCGGGGACCGGCTGGCGTGGCTGGCCGCGGGCCGCGGGCTGCCGGAGTTCTACCAGTTCCTGGTGGCGGCGACCCCTCCGGCGGCGGTCGGGGTGACGCTGACCCTCGTGCACGCGGATCTCCAGGCGTCCGCGGTCGTCACCGGTGGCCTGTTCGCCCTGCTGCCGGGGCGGGCGCTGGTCGCGGGGGTGCAGGACGGGCTGACGGGCTACTACATCACGGCGGCGGCCCGGCTCCTGGAGGTCATGTACTTCTTCGTCGGCATCGTCATCGGCGTGCTGGTGATCCTGTACGTGGGCGTGCAGTTGCACGCGCCGCTCGACCCGGACGTCGCGCTGACGGCGGTGAACCGGCCGGTCGCGCAGATCCTCGCGTCCGTCGCGCTGTCGCTGGCCTTCGCGGTGCTGCTCCAGCAGGAGCGCTCGACGGTCCTCGCGGTGGCGGCGAACGGCGGGGTGGCGGGGCTCGTGTACGGGGCGATGCACTACACGGGGAAGATCTCGCCGGTGGCCGCGACGGCGGTGGCCGCCGGCCTGGTGGGGCTGTTCGGGCAGTTGCTCTCGCGGTACCAGTTCGCTTCCTCGCTGCCGTACGTGACAGCGGCGATCGGCCCGCTGCTGCCGGGTTCCGCGACCTACTACGGGCTCCTGGGCATCGCGCAGAACAACCTGGACGAGGGCCTGCTGTCCCTCTCCCGGGCGGTGGCCACGGCGCTGGCCATCGCGATCGGCGTGAACCTCGGCTCCGAGGTCTCCCGCCTGTTCCTGCGCATCCCCGGGGCGGCGAACGCGAGCCGCAGGGCGGCCAAGCGGACGAGGGGCTTCTAGACGAGGGCCCTCCGGGGGCGCCGCGCCCCCGGAGGCCGGCGGAGCCCCGCACGCGAGGGCGTGCGGGGCTCCGCCGTGCCGGTGGGTCCAGCCGGCACCGGATGCCTCAGCGCTTGGCGTGGCGGCCGCGCGAGGGGGGCTCGCCGTGCGGCGGGTCCTGCGGGGGCCGCGGCTGCGACGCGTCCTGCGGACCGGCCTCCTGGGGCCCCTCGCCGTACGGGTCGACGGCGGGCATCGGCTGGGTGGTCCGCGGTGCCTCCTGGCCATAGCCGCCGGGACGGCCGTACCCGCCGTAGTTCTGCGGGGCCTGCGGGGCCTGCGGGCCGCCGTAGGGCGCGGCGCCGGGCGCGGGATACCCGTACTGCTGCGGATGGGGGCCGGGCTGCTGCCCCTGGCCGGGGCCGTCCTGACCGTACGGGGCCTGGCCGTAGGGCTGCTGCTGGCCGTACGGCTGCTGTCCGTAGGGCTGCCGCTGTCCCTGGCGCTCCTGGTGGCCGTACGGGGAGGGGGCGGCGGGGCCGCTGTCCCGCCGGGCCTCGCCGGGGCCGCCGTCCGCCCCGTCCCGCTTGCCCTTGCCGCGCGCCCGCAGGTACTCGATGGCGATCGGGACGACGGAGACGAGGACGATCGCCATGAGGATGAACTCGATGTGCTCCTTCACGAAGTCGATCTGTCCGAGCCACGAGCCCAGCAGGGTGACGCCCGCGCCCCACAGGACGCCGCCGATGACGTTGAAGGTGATGAACGAGCGGTACCTCATCCCGCTGACGCCCGCGATGATCGGCGTGAAGGTGCGGACGACGGGCACGAAGCGGGCGAGGACCAGGGACTTCGGGCCGTACTTCTCGAAGAAGTCGTGCGCCTTCTCCACGTTCTCCTGCTTGAACAGCTTCGAGTCGGGCCTCTTGAACAGCGAGGGCCCCACCTTCTTGCCGAACAGGTAGCCCGCCTGGTCGCCGAGGACGGCGGCGAGGCAGATCAGCGCGATGGCGGCCCACAGCGGGAAGTCGAGCTGGTCACCGGTGATCAGCAGACCGGTGGTGAACAGCAGCGAGTCGCCGGGCAGGAAGAAGCCGATGAGCAGCCCCGACTCGGCGAAGACGACCAGCAGCAGTCCCCAGATCCCGAACTGGTTGAGCAGGGTGTTCGGGTCCAGCCAGCTCGGTCCGAGAGCAAGCGTGTTCACGAGGTCGGACTCCTGGGGGTAGGGGCCGGCGGGGCGACATCCGTACGGCGGGGGGAGGTCATGCGGGAGTAAAGCTATCAACGGGTACCCCGGCGCCCTGGTTCCAGTGGGGTCGCCTCGCCCGCCCTCCCAGCATGCGCCAGAGGAGGAGAGGGGGCCAAGCGGGGGCCGGAGATCGAGGGCGGGTGGCTTCGGCGAGGCGTGTGGGCCGCCGGTGTCGCGCGGGCTCCTCCGGGCAGCGGAACGCCCCGTTCCTCCCTGAGGGCTGTCCCGTAATCCCTGGCGGGCGCGCGACGACAGCTGCGGCACCTCGCCGCGTTGCCGAAACGCCCGAATCGCTCCGCGATGAGGGCGCTCCGGCGCCTTGCGATGCACCACATCTGACGCCGCGCGCTGATCCACCAGGGATTACGGGACAGCCCTTAGTCTCTGCTTCAGGACCGCGTCGCGAGGAGCCCGTCATGCCCCTGCACCACACCCCCGGCCCGGAGGGGCGGCCCGAGAAGCCGCTCTCCGTGAACCCGTTCATCGGGGAGGCCGACCCGCTGGGCGGGATGACCCAGGCCCCGCCCCGGCACCGGCTGCCGGACGGGCCGATGGCCCCGCACGCCGCCTATCAGCTGGTGCACGACGAGCTGATGCTCGACGGGAACGCGCGGCTGAACCTCGCGACCTTCGTCACCACCTACATGGAGCCGCAGGCCGGGGTGCTGATGTCGGAGTGCCGCGACAAGAACATGATCGACAAGGACGAGTACCCGCGCACGGCCGAGCTGGAGCGGCGTTGCGTGGCGATGCTCGCCGAGCTGTGGCACGCGCCGCGCCCGAAGTCGGTCGTGGGCTGTTCGACGACCGGGTCGAGCGAGGCGTGCATGCTCGCGGGCATGGCGCTCAAGCGGCGCTGGGCCAAGCGGAACGCGGACCGGTACCCGGCCTCGGCGCGCCCCAATCTCGTCATGGGGGTCAACGTCCAGGTGTGCTGGGAGAAGTTCTGCGACTTCTGGGAGGTAGAGGCGCGGCAGGTGCCGATGGAGGGCGACCGGTTCCACCTGTCCCCCGAGGCGGCCGTCGAGCTGTGCGACGAGAACACCATCGGGGTCGTCGGCATCCTCGGTTCGACCTTCGACGGTTCCTACGAGCCGGTCGCGGACCTGTGCGCGGCGCTGGACGCCCTCCAGGAGCGGACCGGGCTCGACATCCCGGTGCACGTGGACGCGGCCTCGGGGGGCATGATCGCGCCGTTCCTCGACCCGGATCTGGTGTGGGACTTCCGGCTGCCGCGCGTCGCCTCGGTCAACACCTCGGGGCACAAGTACGGGCTCGTGTACCCGGGGGTGGGCTGGGCGGTGTGGCGGGACGAGGAGGCGCTCCCACAGGAGCTGGTGTTCCGGGTGAACTACCTCGGCGGCGAGATGCCGACCTTCGCGCTGAACTTCTCCCGGCCGGGCGCCCAGGTCGTCGCGCAGTACTACACGTTCCTGCGGCTGGGCTTCGACGGCTTCCGCGCCGTGCAGCAGGCGTCCCGCGACGTGGCGAGGAGCCTGGCCGACCGGATCGAGGCCACCGGCGACTTCCGCCTCCTGACCCGGGGCGAGGAGCTGCCGGTGTTCGCGTTCACGACGGCCCCCGACGTCACCGCGTACAACGTGTTCGACGTGTCCCGGCGTCTGCGCGAACGCGGCTGGCTGGTACCGGCGTACACCTTCCCCGCGCACCGCGAGGACCTGTCGGTCCTGCGGATCGTGTGCCGCAACGGCTTCTCCTCCGACCTCGCCGACCTCCTCCTCGGCGACCTGCGGCAACTCCTGCCCCAACTGCGCGGCCAGTCCCACCCGGTGACCCACGACACGGAGCGGGCCACGGGGTTCCATCACTGACGGCGACGTCCGGCGCGAAGGCCGGCCACTCCTTCGTCGAAGGACGGATCGCGTCCGACTGCCCGCGCGAGGTCCCGGCCGCGCGCCAGGTGCTCCGTCATCAGGATGTGCAGGAACGTGAGACCGGTCCGGAACGACGCGGCGGCCCAGGGCTCCCGGAACGCGGCCGTCAGCATCTCCGCGTCCTCCCGGACAGTGGTGTCCGGGAGGACGGCCTCCCCGTTCAGGTGGGCGAGAGATCGCTGTCGCACGTCGAGGAGGTGATCGAGGACGGCGCGGCGGCTCGGCCGCGCACGGCTCAGTCCACGTCCCCCGGGTGCCGCTCCCCCGTCGCGTACGGGTTCTCCTCGCCCTCGGACAGGACGCCGACGAAGGGGGCGCCCTCGCCCGCGAAGACGTACTCCCCGGCCTTGATCCGGGCGATCAGGCCCCGTGTCCAGTTCTCGTCGGCGTCGGCGCTGTGCAGCCAGTAGCGCATGATCTCGCCGATGTGGCCGTACTGGGCGGGGCCGCCCTCCTCCGGTACGTAGTGCTCGGTGACGGAGCCGCGCCACGCGGCGATCGCGGCGAGCCGCCGGCCGAGCAGGTCCACCACCTCCGCCCTCGGCAGGTCCACCATGAGGCCGAGCGCCGCCGACAGCAGGTCCGGTTTCTCGTCGTACGCGGTGAGCGCGCCGCGCAGCAGCGCGAAGTACTCCCCGGTGCCCGCCTCCGTGACGCGGTACTCGGTGCGCGGGGGCCCGCCGGCCGCGCTCGGGGCGCTGTCGTACGCGGTGAGCAGTCCCAGTTTCGCCATCTGTTTGAGGGCGTGGTAGATCGAGCCGGGCTTGGCGTGGGACCACTCGTGGGCGCCCCAGTACTCCAGGTCGCTCCGGATCTGGTAGCCGTGTGCCCGGCCGTGCTGGCGCACCGCGCCCAGCACCAGGAGACGGATCACCGACATGGGCGGCCCCTCACCCTCGTACGACGGACGCGAGGGCACGACGGGCGCGAGAACGCAAGCCGCGTGCCGGACAGGCCACCCACCCTACTCACTCCTGACCGGACCCCGTCCGCCGCGCCTCCGTCTCCCGCTCGCGCGCCACCAGATCCCACGCGCTCGCGCCGTCCAGCGATTCGCGGACGATGTCGGCGTGTCCGGCGTGCCGGGCCGTCTCGCGGATGAGGTGGAGCAGCAGCCAGCGCAGCGAGACCCGCTCGGCGTCGGGGAACCAGGGCTGGTCGGGCAGCGGGAAGGTCTCGTCCAGGCTGGGGCGGGAGCGGATGTACTCCTCGGTCCCGGCGGCGACCTTCTCCCAGTACGCGAGCGCCCCGGGCACCGTCTCGCCCTCCAGCAGGACGTGGCTCTCGTGCCAGTTCGTCTCGTCCCGCGCGGTGTCCGCGGGGACCCGCCGGGCCCGCGCGACCCAGCCCTGCTCCGTCTCGGCGGCGTGCTTGACGAGGCCGCCGAGGGTCAGCGCGCTCGCGCTCGGCCGCAGCCGGGCCTGCTCCTCGGTCAGCCCGAGCACCGCGCGCCGGATGCCGCCGCGCTGCTCCTCCAGGAAGGCGAGCAGGGCGCCCCGCTCGTCACCAGCGGCTTCGGGGGATACGTGGGTGACCATGGGTCCGCCTTCCGGCTCGGTGCCGGAGGGCCTCTCCCCCCGGCACCAGCCACGTTAGGGACCCATGCGGACAGGAACGGTCCGCGAGTACGGGCGTGTCCGGGTGGGCCCGCGACGGGCCCCCGGGCCGCTCACAGGGGGTAGGTGCCCCGCCCGTGCTGGACGGAGATCCAGCGCTGGGTGGTGAAGGCGTCGACGCAGGCGGGGCCGTTGAGCCGGCCGACGCCGGACAGCTTCTCGCCGCCGAAGGCCGCCACCGGGTCGTCGTCTATGGTGCTGCCGTTGACGTGCATCATCCCGGTCTCGATGCGCCGCGCGAAGGCCACCCCGCGTTCGGCGTCCGCCGTGTGCACCGCCCCGGCCAGCCCGTAGGGGCTGTCGTTGACGAGCCGTACGGCCTCCTCCTCGCCGTCGAAGGGGACGAGCAACGCGATGGGCCCGAAGATCTCCTGCCGCAGCAGCGGGGAGTTCGCGGACAGCCCGGTCAGGACGGTCGGCTCGACCAGATTGCCCACCGTCCGCCCGCGCAGCAGCGCGGTGGCGCCGTCGGCCACGGCCCGCTCCACCAGGGCGGTCAGCGCCTCGGCCTGGAAGGGGTTGATGACCGGGCCGAGGTCGGTCTCCGGGTCGGCCGGGTCCCCGGTGCGCAGCGCGGCGACCCGCGCGGTGAAGCGGCGGCTGAACTCCGGTTCCAGGCGGCGGTCCACGAAGATGCGGTTCGCCGCCATGCACACCTGGCCCTGGTACACGAAGCGGCTGAACACGGCCGCCTCCACGGCGTGGTCGAGCCCCTCCTCACCGAGGTCGTCCAGGGCCACGAAGGCGCCGTTGCCGGAGAGCTGGAGCACGGTGCGCTTGAGGGAGCGGGCGGCGACCGCGGCGACGTGCCGGCCAACGCTGTCCGAGCCGGAGAAGGAGATGACCTTCGGCACGGGGTGCTCGATGAGCGCGTCGCCGATCTCCGCGATGTCGGTGACCAGGACGTTGAGCAGCCCGGCGGGCAGACCGGCCCGCTCGAAGACGTGGGCGATGACCCCGCCGCCCACGACCGGCGTGTTCTGGTTCGGCTTGACGACGACGGCGTTGCCGAGGGCGAGCGCGGGCGCGACCGACTTGAGCGTGACGAGCAGCGGGTAGTTGAACGGGCTGATGACACCGACCACCCCGACCGGCTCACGGTAGACGCGGTTCTCCTTGCCGGGCGTCAGCGAGGGCAGCAACTCCCCTTCCGTGCCCACCGCGTAGGAGGCCGCGTGGCGCACGAACTCGGCGGCCAGGTCCACCTCGAAGTACGCCTTGGCCCAGGTGCCGCCCAGCTCCGCGACGATGGCGCCCGCCACCTCCTCGCGCAGCGAGACCAGCACCGACAGGGCGCGTTCCAGCACCTTGCGGCGCTCGTGCGGCCCGGCGGCGGCCCAGGCGGGCTGGGCGCGGGCGGCGGCGCGGTACGCCTCGTCGACCTCCTCGCCGGTGGCGACGGTCAGCGCGGCCAGCTTCTCGCCGTTGTACGGATTGAAGTCGATGATGTCCCAGGAGCCCCGGCCGGTGCGCCATTCACCGTCGATGTACTGATGGGCCAGCTCGGTGAAGAACGACATACGCTTCCTTGCCGGTTCTCTGTGCCTTTCAAGTGCCGTGCGGCGACTTGCGGTTGGCACGCCATGGTACGGCGTGCACGGCGCGCGCGCCCGGGTTTGCGGCTCGCGGGGGCGCCCGGCGGTACGGCGGTGGCGGGCTGCGGCGGCCCGTCGGTCCGTGCCACCCTCACCGCTCCGGCCCCCGCCCAAGGGCCCCGGCCGGTCCCTCAGCCGAGCTGGAGCAGGCCGCGCAGCAGGTCACGGCTCTCCTCGGGGCCCGGACAGTCCTTGCGCAGGCCATCGAAGGCCGACTCGTACTGGGCGACCTCCTCGGGCTTGTCGAGGTAGAGGGCGCTCGTGAGCTGCTCCAGGTACACGACGTCGGACAGGTCGGACTCGGGGAAGCCGAGCATCGCGAAGGCGCCGCTCTCCCCGGAGTGCCCGCCGAAACTGAACGGCATGACCTGGAGGCACACGTTGGGCCGCTGCGACATGTCGATCAGGTACTCCAGCTGCCCGCGCATCACGGCCCGGTCGCCGTACGGCCGGCGCAGCGCCGCCTCGTCCAGCACCGCGTGGAAGCGCGGGGCCCGTTCGGACACGAGTATCTTCTGCCGCTCCAGGCGCAGCGCGACGCGGCGGTCGATGTCGGCGCGCGAGCCGTCCGGCATCCCGCGTGCGACGACGGCCTGCGCGTACGCCTCCGTCTGGAGCAGCCCGTGGACGAACTGCACCTCGTAGACCCGGATCACGGAGGCCGCGCCCTCCAGACCCACGTAGGTCGGGAACCAGCCCGGCAGGACGTCCGAGTAACTGTGCCACCAGCCCGCGATGTTGGCCTCCTTCGCGAGGGCAAGCAACTGTCCGCGCTCGGCCTCGTCGTGCACGCCGTAGAGCGTGAGCAGATCTTCCACGTCCCGCGCCTTGAAGCTCACCCGTCCCAACTCCATGCGGCTGATCTTCGATTCGGAGGCGCGGATCGAGTAACCGGCTCCCTCGCGGGTGATCCCGCGCGTCTCACGCAGCCGTCTGAGCTGTGAGCCCAGCAGGATGCGCCGTACGACCGATCCGCCCCCGGGCCCCTCGGCCTGGGGCCGTCCCCAGTCCCCTGCGGTCACGTCGCCCAGCCTCCCCAATCACTACAGGGCCCGCAGTCTGCCACTAAAACGCTCCGGGCCGTACTCGTTCGATTACGGAAACGGAAAGGTTGTGCAATGCCACCGGAAGAGTTACTGGGAAGATATGCGCCCGAAGTGGTATGTGTGGCGCCAATTCCGGCGCGTGCACGTGCATCTGCCCTTGCATCCGCTGTGCGCATTCGGAACGATGGTGGCGCACCACCGCAGCTGCGCAGTGACCGCGAAATTCGGGAGTGCCTCGCATGGGGACGAATGGATCGACCATGCTCGACCCACTGAGGCAAGGGCTACCTCCGGTCGACCCCGCCTCGGTGAGTGAAGCGGCCTCCTGCGCGCTCAGCTGTCGGCTCGAAGGGGTGGGCGAGGCGCGGCAGTTCGCGCGTTCCACGCTGGGCCGCTGGGGTCTGGGGGAACTGACCGACGACATCGCGCTCGTGGTCTCCGAACTCGTCACGAACGCGCTGCGGCACGCCCTGCCCGCCGCGGAGCCCCCGGCCCCCGCCGCCTCCGCCTGCGGTCCGGACCCGGTGGCGCCCGAGAGCCCGGTACGGCTGCACCTCACGCGGTGGACGGGCCGGCTGATGTGCGCGGTACGCGATCCCAGCGAGGAGAGCCCGGTCGCGCAGGACGGCGACGACTTCTCGGCCGAGTGCGGCCGCGGCCTCTTCCTGGTCGACTCCTTCAGCGACAGCTGGGGCTGGCACCCGCTCGCCGGAACCCTGCGCGGGAAGATGGTCTGGGCGCTGTTCCGCCTCTGAGACCCGGTCGGCCGGACCCCGGGCAGCTCGCACGCCCCGGCCCCCGCGGGACCACGTACGCCCCGCCCGCCGCCGCCTCGTCCCCTCTCAACCGGTCTCCCCCGGTCTCAACCGGTCCCCTCCGGCCTCAACCAGTCTTCCCCGGCCTCACCCGGCCCTCCACCGGCGGCAGTTCCCCGGCCGGACTGCGACGGGCGGCCCGCGAAAGCCCCTCGCGCGATCCGGGCGGCCGCTCGTGATCTGGGCGGCGGTCACGGAAACCGGGCGGCGGTCACGGAAAGCGTCGGGCGTCCCGGAAAGGGCGTCGGGCGTCCGGGAGGACCGTCCCGCGCCACGGAACGCGGCGGCCGCGTTCCCTCAGCCCGCCAGCAGGTGGTCGAACTCGCCGTCCTTGACGCCGAGCAGCATCGCCTCGATCTCGGCACGCGTGTAGACGAGGGCCGGGCCCTCGGGGTACCGCGAGTTACGGACAGCCACGTCCCCGCCGGGAAGCCTGGCGAACTCCACGCAGGAACCCTGCGAGTTACTGTGCCGGCTCTTCTGCCAGACGACTTCGTGGGCCTCCTGGAGGTCCGTGGCCGCCATGCCGTTGTACGCCTGGTGCACAGGTAGCTCCCGGTGGTGCTATGGCCAATGGTGCATCGGTCAACTGAGCGCGATCATAGCCGCGTTCACCTGCGGATGCATGAGCATATGCACGTGCACGAGGGGTGCCCCCTCGGTTACAGCCTTCCCGGACAAGCCCTTTCCCTCCCCTGGAGACGCGAAAGCCGGCCCCCGATGGGGGCCGGCTGGAGGGGACGTGGCGCACATCACTCGGCGTACGCCGGATACGCCCCGCCGTTCCCGTTTCGCGCGGACCGGTGCCGGACGCGACCGCGCCGGAGAGTGACCGCCCGCCCGGCGCGGGACCCGTCCGCTCCGGGCGGGGTCGCGGTCAGCGTTCCTCGCGGAACTCGACGTGCCGGCCCGCGACGGGGTCGAACTTTCGCAGCACCATCCGGTCGGGATCGTTCCTGCGGTTCTTGCGCGTGACGTAGGTGTGCCCGGTCCCCGCGGTGGACCGGAGCCTGACGACGGGGCGGAGTTCGTTGCGTGCCATGCCTCGATGATACGTTAACGGGAACCGTTTTCAATAAGGGCGCCCGGTGACGTCCGTCACCCCTTCGACCAGTCACGCGAGCCACGCCGACCGTGACGGCGGCCACGCCGGTCGCGTCCCGGTCACCCGAGGCGCCCGGCCCCCGTGTCCCCGACGTCACCGACGTCACCGACGTCACCGAGGGTTCCGTCCTCCCCGGTGTCGACCGGGCGCTCGGCCGGGCCCTGCCGGTAGGCGGCGAGCGTGCGGGACAGTCCTTCGACGGCTTCCAGGAGCAGGCCCGCGCCCTTGCGCACGACGCGGTCGGGCACCCACGAGCTCTCGTCCGGCCAGGCGTCCCACGCCTCCAGCGCGGCCCGCACCTCGTCCCACCGGGGCACCCTGCGTTCACGCAGGTCGCGGTCGGCGCGTTCGGCCGCGGTGAGCAGGGCGTCGGCGAGGCGTTCGGCGGCGGGTACGGGCATCGCGCCGTGTTCCGGCAGGTGGGCCTCCATGAGCATGGCGACGCGGGAGATCTCCTCCAGGGCCTCGTCGGCGTCGTCGGCGGCCGCCCGGGACAGGCCCCGTTGCCGTACCGGCTCGTTCCTGGCCTTCTCGACCGCCTCCTGCCAGGTCGAGCGGGCCTCGCGCGCGTCGAGCAGGCCCTGCCGCACCTGATCGGTGCGGTCCTCGCCCGGCCGGGCGTAGCTGCGGACGACGGCGGCGGCGTACTCGGCGTGCGAGAGCAGCGCCTCGGCCAGCCTGGCGCGCAGGCGGGGCGCCTCCCAGGCCGGGTAGACCGCGTACGCGAGCATCGCGAGGACGCCGCCGACCAGCGTCAGCACGACACGTTCGGGGACGGTCTGGCCGAGGCCCTGTCCGCCCATGCCGAGCAGGAACACGACGTACATCGACACGCAGACCTGGCCGACCACGTAGCCGGTGCGCATGAGGAGGTACATGAGCCCGGCGCAGCACACGGCGAGGAACGCGAGGACGTCGAGGCCGGGGTGGACGAGCCGGACCACGACGGAGGCGAGGGTCACGCCGAGGAGGGTGCCGAAGAAACGGCCCGCGGCGCGCGAGTAGGTCTGCGCGAAGTCGGGCCGCAGGATCATGACGGAGGCGAGCGGCGCCCAGTACCCGTGGCCGAGCGGGAGCAGCGTACCGACGAGGTAGCCGAGGCCCGCGACGACGGAGACCCGGACGGCGTGCCGCAGCAGGGTCGAGCCGAGGTACAGCTCCTCGCGCATCGCGCGCAGCGCGACCGGCACGAGGCGGAACAGGGAGGGCCTGGTCCTGGAGGGCGGCCGGGCCCCCGTGTCGCTGGCCCCCTGGCCGCCGGCCTCGGTGCGCACCACCCCGCCGACGGTGTGCGCGGGCCGGGTACCGGCGGCGGCCGGGGCGCCCGCGCCGCTGAGCGTACGGGCGCGGACCCGGTCCCGTACCCGGGCGCGGGCGGCGAGGAACGCGCGCAGGCCCCCGCCGAGGACCGCGCTCGCACCGGTGCGCAGACCGCGGGCGCGGGCCGCGACGCGGGTGCTGCCGCCCTCCGCGCCGCGGCGGCTCTCGCGGCCACTGGGGTCGGCGGCCTCCATCACCTCGTCGAGCAGTTCGGTCAGCCGGGTGGCGGCCCGCAGGGGTGGTCCGCTCAGCAGCTGACCGGTGTCGGGGGTGTGCAGGACGGCGAGGGCGGCGGGGGACACGAAGAGGGGTTCTCCGCCCCGGACGGCCTCGGCCGCCGCGTCGAGCACGGTGCCCGCCGCGTACAGCAGCTCGCGTACGCGCTCCCGTTCGGGCCCCTCCCCGGGGACGCCGAGCGCGGGGTCGGCGATCGAGGCGAGGACCGGCCGCAGTTGCTCGGCGACACCCCGCGGCCCGCGCAGTTCGACGGGGCGCCTGCGCGCCTGCCGCGGGGTGAGGACGGCGGCGTCGCGGGCCTCCATGAGCGGTTCGGGGTCGAAGGGGGCGACGGGGTCGTGGCGCAGACGGCGCGCGTAGTCGGCCTCGGCGGAGAGGGCGTCGGCGAGCGCGTCGCGGTGGGCGCCCCAGCGCCGTACGGGGAAGAGGACGACGAAGGCGGCCTGGACGAAGCCGCCGGCCGCGATCACCGCGGCGTGCCCGAGGGCGGACAGCAGGGAGACGGGCAGGGTGACGGTGACCATCACGATCGACACGTTGGACGCCGCGATGATGCCGACGGTGGGCCCGGCCGACCAGGCGAGCCCGGCGACGAAGGCCCACAGCATGAGGAGCGGGACGAAGAGGAAGAGGTGCTCGACGGTCACGTAGCCGAGGAAGGTCGAGACCGCGAGGCTGGTCCCCGAGGCCAGCGCCAGTTCGGGCCGGGGCCGCCAGCTGCGCTGGAAGGTCGCGATGGCGGCGGAGAACGCGCCGAAGGCCGAGCTGGCCGCGATCTGCGGACCGAAGACCCACAGGCTGACCCCGATGACGAGCGCGAGCCCGGCGGCCCCGCGCAGCGCCACGAGCGGCTCCAGCCGCCGCCGCTCGACCTTGAGACCGGAGCGGCTGGTATCCGCCACCGCCCGGAGCCAGCTCACGCCGGTAAGGATACGGACTCGCGCGGTTTCCGGCGTTTCATCCGGCCGTGGCGCTACGGGCGGCGGTCCGCCCGTCCGCGCCGCCCTCCACGATCGCCTGGACGGCCGCCCCGTAGTACCGCGCCACGGTGTCCGTGTCGGCGGAGGCGAGGGGTTCGAGCAGGAGGATGTAGCGCATCAGGCCGAGGCCGACGAGCTGCGAGGCGACCAGATTGACGCGCAGGCCCGTGTCGGGGGCGGCGACCGCCTGGTCGAGCGCCCGCGCGAGCATCGCGCTCAGCGTGTCGCGCAGCCGGGTGCCCGCCTCGCTGTGGGTGGCCGCCGAACGCACCATCGCCATCAGCGCGGGCCGCGTCGAGACGTCGTCCCACACCGAGAGGTGCGCCCGGACGATCCGCTCCCCCATGCCCGTCAGCTCGCCCCGCGCGGCGGTGGAGATGGCGGCCCGCAGCTTCTCCGGCAGTTCGAGCACCTGGATGAAGAGGTTCTGCTTCGAACCGTAGAAGTGGTGCACGAGAGCCTGGTCCACGCCCGCCGCCTCCGCGATACGGCGCATGCTGGTGCCCTCGAAACCGCCCTCGGCGAAGCAGGAGCGGGCGGCATCGAGAATCGCCGCCCGGGTTCTGGTCTCCCCGGGCCGCCGCCCCCCGGCGTGCCTGGCCGGCCCGTGCGCCCCACCCGCGTCGTTCTTCTCGTCCCGCGCGTGCGCCGCGCCCACGTCCTTGAGGCCGTCCATGCCCTCCATCATGCCTCCCGCGTAACTCATCAAACGATGAACTCATTGCTCGATGAGTTGTACGATGAGCGGGCACCGTTCGCCGGGCGCCCGGCGCCGCGCGCCGTTCGCGGCCGCTTCGCCGTGCCTGTCCGGCGTGCCCGTTTACGGGCCTGTCCGGCGGGCGCGTCCGGCGGGCGCGCGCCCGAAGCCCCGCAGCCCTCCCCCTTCGGGGGCACACTCCGCACGAGAAGAGGTGGTCGCCATGCCGACCGACGTCACCTTCGCCGCCGACGGCCCCACGGCGGGCGCCACCCCCTCCCCCGCCCCGCCGCCGGGCGGCCGGAAGGCGGGGCTCCGGATCGCCGCCGTGGTCGTCGGGCTGGCGGCCGCCGTCACGCTCATGCTGTGCGCCTTCGGCCTGCCCTCCGTGAACGGCGGCCCGCACCACGCGCCGCTCGGCGTGACCGGCCCGCGGTCCGCCGTCTCTGCCGTACAGGAGCGGCTGTCCGGCGACGAGTGGGAGGTCACGAGGTACGACGACGCCGAGGCGCTCACCGCCGCCCTGCGCGACCGGGACGTGGTCGGCGGAATCGCCCTGGGCGCGGAGGGTGTCGACGTCTACACCGCCCCGGCGGGCGGCCAGCAGATCAGCACCGCCGTCAGCGGGCTCGGCACCGGCCTCGCGGAGCAGCGGCACGTGCGGGCGAGGACGCACGAGGTCGTCGGTTTCGGACAGGACGACCCGCACGGCACCGGACTCGCCTCCATGGCGCTGCCGATGGTCTTCGGCGGCATCCTGCCCGTCCTGATCCTGGCCCTGGTCGCTCCCGGGCCGGGCGCGCTGCGGGCCCGGCTCGCCGGGGTGGTGGGCTTCGCGCTCGTCGCCGCCGCCGGGGTGACCGCGGTCCTTCAGTCCGGCATCGGCACGCTCGACGGGAACTACGCGACGAGCGCGCTGGGCCTCGCCCTCGGCATGCTCGCGCTCGGACTCCCGCTCCTCGGTCTCCAGGCGCGTTTCGGCACCCCGGGGTTCCTCGGTCTCGCCGTGGTGATGATGTTCCTCGGCAACCCGCTCTCCGGCCTGGCCACGGGCCCGTACTGGCTGCCCGACGGCTGGTCGACGCTCGGTCAGCTCCTGCCGGTCGGCGCCTCCGGCAGCCTGCTGCGCGCCAACGCCTTCTTCGACGGCACGGGGGCGGGTGGCGCCGTCGTGACGCTGGCGGTCTGGGCCCTGGCGGGGCTCGCCCTGGTCCTCGTCGCCGTACGGCGCGGGTCCGGGAGGACCGGGGCCGGGAGGACCTGAGCCGGGAGGGGCGGGGCCGGGAGGAGCGGGGCCGGACCGCGCACGGGGGTCGGCAGGGTCCCGGTCAGGGCGGCGGGGACCCGCTCCCCGCAAGCACCCCGCCCGGACCAGACGGTGAGCGGCGGCGCGGGAGGCCGAGCCGGGGGGCGGCGCCCCTCACCCGCCGTCCGCGTCACCCCCGCCCCCGCTGCGGCGAGGGACCGGGGAACGGGGGGCGGGCGACAGTAGTCTCCCTCGCCCGACCCCCGCGACGGAGCAGGAGCGCTTCGCATGACCTTGCGTCTGAGGACGATCGACCGTACGGAGCACCTCGCGTTCGTCGACGGGCTGCCGTCGGCCAGTCATATGCAGGTGCCGTCCTGGGGGGACGTCAAACCGGACTGGCGGGCCGAGAGCCTCGGGTGGGTGGACGAGCGGGACCGGATCGTGGGGGCGGGGCTCGTGCTGTACCGCTCCCTGCCGAGGATCGGCCGGCACCTCGCGTACCTGCCCGAGGGGCCCGTCGTCGACTGGTACGACAGGGACCTCGACCGGTGGCTCGACCCGCTGCTCGCGCACCTGAAGGCGAACGGCGCGTTCACGGTGCGGATGGGGCCCCCGGTCGTCCTGCGCCGCTGGGACGCGGCGACCGTCAAGGACGCCGTCGCGGACCCGGACGCGCACCGGCTCGGCGAGGTCGCGCCGACCTCCTCGGACCCGCGCGCCCAGGCCCTGGCCGAGGGGTTGCGGCGGCGCGGCTGGCGGCAGCCGGGGGGCGGGGGCGACGAGGCGGGATTCGCGGCCGGGCAGCCGAGGTTCGTGTTCCAGTTGCCGCTCGCGAACCGTTCACTGGACGAACTCCAGCAGAACTTCAACCAGTTGTGGCGCCGCAACATCCGCAAGGCCGAGAAGGCCGGGGTCAAGGTCGTGCGGGGCGACTACGACGACCTGACCACGTTCTACGCGCTGTACGCCGAGACCGCCGAACGCGACCGCTTCCTGCCGCGCCCCCTGGAGTACTTCCAGCGCATGTGGCGCTCCCTCACCGCCGAGCACCCCGACCGGATGCGGCTCTACCTCGCCGCGCACGACGGAGAGGTGCTGGCCGCCGCGACGATGCTCACGGTCGGCGGCCACGTCTGGTACTCGTACGGCGCCTCGACCAGCCGCAGGCGCGAGGTCCAGCCGAACAACGCGATCCAGTGGCAGATGATCCGCGACGCGCACGCCCTGGGCGCCCACGTCTACGACTTCCGGGGCACCACCGACACGCTGGACGAGTCCAACCACCTCCTGGGCCTGCTCCGCTTCAAGGCGGGCACCGGAGGGGAGGCCGCCGAGTACGTCGGTGAGTGGGACTACCCGCTCAGCAAGGTGCTGCACAAGGCGTTCGAGGTGTACATGGCGCGGCGGTGAGGACGGCCGCCCCTCACTCCCTCCCCCGCACCCGCTTCCGTCCCGGGCGGCCGAGGTCGGCGCCGCGTGCCGCCTCCCGGCCGTCCTGCCAGCCGGCCTCGTCGGTGGCGCCGCGGACCCGGGCCGCGGTCGTGCGCGGGAACATGTGCTCGGCCTGCTTGCCGACGGCCACCTCGCGGGCCGCGAGGACCGGCAGCAGGTCGCCCGGGGCGGACTCGGCGACCCGGGCCGAGGTCTCGGTGAGGCGGGTGCCGATGTGGCCGGCGTAGGCGAGGAGGAAGGACTGGCGGAAGGTCTTGGTGCGTCTGCGTCCCGCGCGGCGCTGCGCCGCCTCGGCCCGGGTCATCGCCGTGGTGGCCTGCACGAGCAGCGAGGTGTGCAGGAGTTCCACGACCGCGAGGTCCTCGGGGAAGCCGACCACCGTCGAGAAGTCCAGCTGTTCGTTCCACACGGCGCGGCAGTTGTTGGCCCGCGCCACCGCGTCCAGCAGGATCGCCTTCGCCGTCCCGTAGGGCTGCTCGACCCCTACGCGTACGGCTTCGGGGGCGGCGGTCGCCTCCCGGCGGCCGGCCGCGAGCTGCGCCTCGTCCACCCGGTGCCGCGCCATCAGTTCCTGGGCCTTCGCGCTGAGCGCCTCCGCCTCCTCGGGGAAGGTCGTGGCCTCCGCCTTCGCGAGGAGGGCGCGGATACGGGAGAGCACGGGGTCGTCGGTGGGCGCGGGCGCCGCGCCCGCCGCCGGGCCGCCCGGGGGCGGGCCGAGCGGTTCGACGGGCGGCAGGCGCAGCAGCAGCCGGAGCAGTTCGAGCGCCGTCGTGGCCGCTGTGAAGCGGTCCTCGCGGACGGCGGAGGCGCTCGCCTCCGCTTCGGCCGCCAGGCCCGACACCTGGGTCCGCCAGCGCGCGTCCAGGGCGGGGTAGCCCGCCGTCTCCCGCGCCACCAGCCGGGACAGCAGGGCCAGGTGGGCGGGGCGCAGATCGCGGCGGACCAGGCGGGCGACGTCGGCCGGTTCCCAGCCGTGGCGCCACGCGGCGCCCAGCAGATCGGCGCCGCGCCCGGCGAGGACGGCGGCGGCCTCCGGCTCCGGGGCCGCCGCGAGCAGCGAGGCGCCGGTGTCCAGGGACACGTCGTCCTCGCCCGCCAGGGCGCGGGCGACGGCCTCCGCGAGTTCCGTGCGGGCACAGCCGGGTCCGTGGTCGTGGGGCATGGGTTCATTGTCCACAGCCTGTGGACAAGTTTTCGCACCGGCCCCGCCACGCGTGCCCGATCCGCCGCGCACGTCCATTGTCAGTGGCGGCTGGAAGACTCGGACGCATGACCGGACGCTGGGTGCTGGCGGCCGCCGAGGAGGCGGACGGGGGTGTGGCGGGCGAGGTGCTGGTGGCCCCGCTCGCGCCCGACGGCGGCCTGGCCGCGCCCGCCGTCCGCGCGTCCGACCTCGCGAGCGCGGTCCGCGCCCGGCCGCAGGTCGCGCGGTGGGTCTGGCGCTCCACGGCGCGGGTCTACCCTCAGCTGCTCGAAGCCGGGGTCCGCGTCGAGCGCTGCTACGACATCGAGGCCGCGGAGACCCTGCTGCTCGGCTACGAGGGCCGCTTCGGCGAACCCCGCTCGGCCGCCGCCGCCTGGGCCCGGCTGCACGGCCGCCCCGTCCCGCCCGACCCGCCGCAGCGCTCCGCGGCGCCGGGCGCGCAGTCCTCCCTCTTCGAGCCGGGTCCGGCCCCGCTCCCGCTCGCGGCCCTCGCCGAGGTGTACGCGGATCAGCAGCGCCGCCACGAGGCGACCGCGCACCCCGGCCGGATGCGGCTGCTCACCGGCACCGAGTCCGCCGCCATGCTCGTCGCCGCCGAGATGAACCGCGCCGGCCTGCCCTGGGACGCCGCCGTCCACCGCGCCGTCCTGCGCGAACTGCTCGGCGAGCGGTACGGCGGCAGCGGGGAACCGCGCCGCCTCGCCGAACTGGCCGACGAGGTCTCCGCCGCCTTCGGCCGCCGCGTCCACCCCGAGCTGCCCGCCGACGTCGTCCGGGCCTTCGCCGAGTCCGGGATCAAAGTGCGGTCGACGCGGCGCTGGGACATCGAGTCCCTCGACCACCCGGCCGTGAAACCGCTCCTGGAGTTCAAGAAGCTGTACCGCGTCTACACGGCGCACGGCTGGTCCTGGCTCCAGGACTGGGTGCGCGAGGGCCGCTTCCACCCGCAGTACGTGGCGGGCGGCAGCGTCTCGGGCCGCTGGGTCACCAACGGCGGCGGCGCTCTGCAGATCCCCAAGGTCATCCGCCGCGCGGTCGTCGCCGACCCCGGCCGGCGGCTCGTCGTCGCCGACGCGGCACAGCTCGAACCCCGGATTCTGGCGGCCGTCTCGCGCGATCCCGGACTCATGGAGGTCGCCGCCCGCCCCGGTGACCTCTACAAGGCGGTGTCCGACCGGGCCTTCCGCGGCGACCGCGACCAGGCCAAGATCGCCGTCCTCGGCGCCGTGTACGGGCAGACCTCGGGGGACGGCCTGAAGAACCTCGCCGCCCTGCGCCGCCGCTTCCCGCGCGCCGTCGCCTACGTCGACGCGGCGGCGCGCGCCGGGGAGGAGGGGCGGCTCGTGCGCACCTGGCTGGGCCGCACCTGCCCACCGGCCGGAGCCGCCGAGGACGCCGGGGAGGCCGGACTCCCGCAGGACGAGGGCGGGGCCGGAGCGGAGTCGGGGGCGGAGTCGGGGGCCAGGGCGCGGGCGCGCGGCCGCTTCACCCGTAACTTCGTGGTCCAGGGCAGCGCCGCCGACTGGGCCCAGCTCCTGCTCGCCGCCCTCCGCGCCCGCCTGCGCGAGCGCGGCTCCGAACTCGTCTTCTTCCAGCACGACGAGGTCATCGTGCACGCCCCCGAGGAGGAGGCCGAGGAGATCCCCGCCCTCATCGCCGAGTCCGCCGAGGAGGCCACCCGGATCGCCTTCGGCGACATCCCCGTCCGCTTCCCCTTCACCACCGCGATCGTGCGGTGCTACGCGGACGCGAAGTGACACCGGGCGGGGAGCCGGACGGAAGACGCGAAGTAACACCACGCGGAAGCCGGACGGAGGGCGCGAACGTGAGGTGAAGCGCGGGCGCGGGTAGGAGGCAGTGCGCGGCAACCCTTGAGGAACCGGCGCGCGAAGGCGCGAAGGCGCGAAGGCGCGAAGGCGCGAAGGCGCGAAGGCGCGAAGGCGCGAAGGCGCGGAGGCGCGAGCGAACGGCCACGGCCGACGGGAGGCACGGGCCCCGGCAGGCCGCACGGCCCGCGTACGGCACCGGTTTCTGCGCCGTACGCCGCCCCACAGGCACCCGACGGGCCCCACCACCCACGTACGACCCCGCCTACAGCGCCGTCGCCGCCCCACAGGCACCCGGCAGACCCACCGCCCTCGTACGCGGCCCCGCCTACAGCGCCGTCGCCGACAGCACGCCCACCATCGTCACGGTCGCGCTCAGTGAGGCGGCCGTCGAGACGACCACCCCGCCTCCCGCCATCAGGACCGCCCAGCCCACCGGCGTCCACGCCGAGGGCAGCCACCCCGTCGCGGGTGCCGGGCCGAGCAGGGCCGCGACCCTCCGGGGGACCGGGCCCGCCGTGCCCGCCGCGAAGGCCGGGAGCAGCCCCGGGCCCGCCGGGCGCAGGGAGAGCGCCGCCTTCCCGACCGCGACCGCCGTCAGCCGCCGGTCGCCCACGACCCGCGCCGCCTCCTCGTCCGCCCAGCGCTCCGCCCCGTAGGCCAGCGCCGGCACCAGGGGCCGCAGCAGCGGATTGGCGCAGGCCGCGAGCCGGGCGAGCAGCAGCAGGCCGTGGTGGCGCCCCGCCAGATGCGCCCGCTCGTGCGCGAGCAGCGCCCGCCGCTCCCCCGCGTCCAGCCCCGCGTACATCCCGTGCGAGACGACGATCCGGCCCGGCCGGCCCGGCAGCGCGTACGCGTACGGCTCCGCGTCCGGCAGCAGGACGAGATCGCCCAGGGGGCGCACCCCGGCGAGCGCGCGCCGCGCCGCCGAGCGCACCCGCCGGTAGCGCACGGCCGTCACCGCGCAGGCCACGCCCGCCGCGAGGATCGCGGCGATCGCGGCGAAACCCGTCACCTCGTCGTAGGGCACGACGGCCCGCACCTCCGGGTCGGCCCAGCCGTCCGGCAGCGGGTTCCCGGGCAGCCGGGCGGTGCCGACCACCCCGAGCAGCCCCAGACACAGCGTGCTGCACAGCGCGAACACACAGGACACCGCCGTGAGCAGCAGGGTCACCGTGCGCGGATGCAGCCGCTGCTCGACGAGGCGGGCGACCGGCAGCGCCGTCAGCGGGACCACGAACGGCAGGAAGACGACGTACCCCACGGTGTCAGCGTCCACCGGCCCGGCCCCCGCCGGGGCCCGAGGGCCCGTCCGGGCCCCGCGCGCCGTCCCCCGGGGCGGCACCGCGCGCGAGCAGGGCCCGCACGAGCCGCTCGTCCTCGGCGGACAGCGAGGTGACGAAGCTCGTGAGGACGGCGTCCCGGTCGTGCTCCCCGTCCAGCAGCCGCCGCATCCGCCGCGCGGCGAGCCCCGCCTCGTCGGCGACGGCGTACCACAGGAACGAGCGCCCGCGCCGCTCCCTGGTCACCGCGTCCTTGGAGCGCAGCCGGGTGAGGATCGTCATGACGGTCGTGTACGCCAGGGAGCCGCCGACCCGCTCCCGCACCCACGCGGCCGTCACCGGCTCCCGCGCCGAGTGCAGGACGGCGAGGATCTGCGCCTCCAGCTCCCCCTGCCCGCGCCGCCTCGGCGCGCCCGCGCCGCCGGGCCCGCTCGCCTCGTCGGTCATCCCGCACCTCCCGCTGCGCCCGGCGTTCCCGCCCGTTCCGTACGGCCGTCCTTGTACGACCGCGTCACCGGCCGTCTCCGTACGGCGTTCTCGCACGTCGTCCCGTACGGTGCCGCCCGGCCGGAAGCCTCGCGGCCCTCCCGTGATCGTACCGAGCGCGACCGCCGCCGCCCCGCTCACAGCCGGGGCCCGCCGCCCCCGCCCCCGTAACTTCTACAGTCATGTAGTTTTCAAGGAGGCGGGTTCGCACACGCGCCCGCCTCGCCACACCAGGAGGTAGAGCCCATGGGAGTCTCGCTGGCCAAGGGCGGCAACGTCTCGCTCTCCAAGGAGGCCCCCGGCCTGACGGCCGTGACCATCGGCCTCGGCTGGGACGTCCGTACGACGACCGGCACCGACTACGACCTCGACGCCAGCGCGCTGCTGTGCGGGGCGGACGGCAAGGTCCTCTCGGACGCCCACTTCGTCTTCTACAACAACCTCAACAGCCCCGACGGCTCGGTACGGCACACCGGGGACAACCTCACGGGCGAGGGCGAGGGGGACGACGAGTCGATCGAGATCGACCTCAGCACCGTGCCCGCCGAGGTCGACAAGATCGTCTTCCCGGTCTCGATCCACGACGCCGAGGCGCGCGGCCAGAGCTTCGGCCAGGTACGCAACGCCTTCATCCGCGTCGTGAACCGGGCGGGCGGGGCGGAACTGGCCCGCTACGACCTGTCCGAGGACGCCTCGACCGAGACCGCGATGGTCTTCGGCGAGGTCTACCGGCACGGCGCCGAGTGGAAGTTCCGCGCCGTGGGCCAGGGCTACGCCTCGGGCCTCGCCGGGATCGCCGCCGACTTCGGCGTCAACGTCTGAGCCGCCGCGCACCTCGCGCAGGAGGAGGGGCCCGCGATCCGGCGACCGGATCGCGGGCCCCTCCTCATGCCGGACTCGCGGGGCGGACAGACCCGAGAGGCCGAAACGCCGGACTCGCGGAGCGGACTGACCTCAGAGGTCGAACTCGTGCGGCGGCAGGTCGAGGGCGAAGCACGCCTCGCGCACGACGGCCTGCTCGGTCTTGTCGAAGTCACCGTCGGCGCCGCCGATGACGATGCCGATCTGCACGACGGCGCGGGCCTCGGCCGGCTTCTTCTTGGCCTTGGCGATCTCCTGGAGCACGCTGACCTTGCCGAAGGCGAAGTCCGCGGTGAGCTTGTCGAGGTTGGCCTCGAAACGACGGCGCAGGTCGTCGGCCGGGAAGTTCTGCAGGACCTCGTTGGTGCCGATGAGCTGGGCCACCCGCTGCCGCTCCGAGGGGTCGATGCTGCCGTCGGCGGCGGCGACCAGCGCGCACATCGCCATGCTCGCGTCCCGGAAGGCGCCGCTCTTCAGGTCGTTCTTCTTCGCCACGAGCTGCGTCTGCATCGTCTGGGCGGAATCCTTGATGCGATCCCACAGGGCCATGAGAACTCCGAATCTCGTTCATCTGCGCCGGTGCCACCGGAGCGTCAACGCCCGCGCCACCAGCTTTTATCTACAGAAGTGTAGAAGCTACCAGGGCCCGTGCGACCCTCTCCCCCCAACGGATGAACCCGGGGAAAAGATCCCGCCACTCCCGCGCCGCGCCCCCGCGCACGCCGAGGGCCCGGCACCGCTCCGGTGGAGCGGTGCCGGGCCCTCGGGCACGCGATGCGGGGCGCCCTGCGGGCGCGCGGCGGCGTCGGTCAGCGGTTGCCCGCGCCGTTGCCGGACAGGATCGGGAGGTCCTCCAGGAGGTGCGACAGCGGCTCGTCGCCCTTGACCTGCGAGGAGTTCTCGGTGCACTGCTGGTTCTGCGGCGAGGACAGGACGTTGACGTCCTGGACCGTGATCGGCACCAGGCCGATGAGCGAACCGGCGTTGACCTTGGCCGGCAGGCCGATGCAGGGCTTGTTCAGCGAACCCTGGACCAGGGCGAGCTGGGGGCTCATGTCGCCGTAGGTCTTCTGGTTGCCGTACGCCTGCTGCGCGCCGTTGCCGGACAGCGTGGTGGCGCCGCCGTCGTTGGCGATGGCCATGGCGGGGGCGGCGACGGAGGCGGTGGCACCGACGACCGAGGCCGCGACTGCGGCGGTTGCCCACAGCTTCTTCATGTGATGTCCCCTTTCGAGAGCGGACCCCGACGGTGGGATCTCAGCCCGCCCAACCCGCCGCCCCGCTCCCGGGTGACGGCCCGCCACCCGAATGGCCCAGCCGGACCGCACGTCCGGGGGCGACCCGGGCGCAGGCCGTTACCCCGGGACGTACGGCGGACGGTCCGCCCGGACGGGCGCGCGGGCGTCCCCGGACGGGCGCGCGGGCGTCCCCGGGACCGGCGACGCGCGGAATTCTCCCTTTCGCCCCGCGCCGGGCGGTAAACGGTGGACCCTGGGGGTGACGGCCTGGACACGGGGCGAGTCTGTCGACGATGAGGAAGCATGACGGAATCTGAATCCAGAGGCGGATGGAAACGACAGGGCTTCATTCCGGTCAGCCGGCAGTCCTCCGACCAGGCCCCGCCACCGACACGGCCGGCCCGCTCCCCCGCGACCGCGCCACCGCCCCCCGTCACCCGGGAGCCCGGCCCGTACGCCGCCCCGCCGCCCTCCGTACCGCCCCCGCCGGGATACGGCGCCCAGCGGCCGGACCCGGCGCCCGACGCGGACACCGAGCCGGAGTTCGCCCGGCTGTGGGAGCAGTGGACCGCCGAGGGGCGTACGGTCCCCGGGCGGCCCGACCCCGAGTGGAACGCGCTGGCCCGCCGCAGCCCCTGGCCGCGCTGAGCGCGCCCGGAACGAGGAACGCGCGGGGGCCGGGCGGGCCACACACACGAGGACCGCCACCCCTGGCCGGAGCGGCGGTCCTCGGTGGTGCCGCGCGCGGGGCGCGGCGGGGTCGGGTCAGCGGTTGCCCGCGCCGTTCCCGGAGAGGATCGGGAGGTCCTCCAGGAGGTGCGACAGCGGCTCGTCGCCCTTGACCTGCGAGGAGTTCTCGGTGCACTGCTGGTTCTGCGGGGAGGACAGGACGTTGACGTCCTGGACCGTGATCGGCACCAGGCCGATGAGCGAACCGGCGTTGACCTTGGCCGGCAGGCCGATGCAGGGCTTGTTCAGCGAACCCTGGATGAGCGCCATCTGCGGGCTCATGTTGCCGTAGGTGGCCTGGTTGCCGTACGCCTGCTGCGCGCCGTTGCCGGACAGCGTGGTGGCGCCGCCGTCGTTGGCGACGGCCATGGCGGGGGCGGCGGCGGCCGCACCGACGCCGACCAGGGAGGCGGCGACGGCCGCGGCGGACATTGCCTTCTTGAACACGAGTGTTCCCTTTCGATACGGGCCCCGTCCCGGAGCAGCCTGGTAACTCGGCGGGCCGGGGTGGAGTTGTGGGCGTTCACCCGTACGAGCGAGCCGCCCGGCCCCCGGGCCCCCTCAGGCGCGGCGGCCGGTGCGCTCCGGGCGGTTCGGACGGCGGTGCAGGTGGAGGAAGGACAACCGGGTCAGCGTCTCCACGGACTGCTCGCGCCCCGCGCCGGTCGCCGCCGTCAGCGGCTTCGGGGCGCCCCGCTCGGGTTCGGACTCCTGGAACAGGTCCGCGTCCTCGGGCGCGACGCGCCACGACAGCCGGCCCGCCGCCGTGTCCACGTGCACCGCCGACCAGCCCCGCGCGTCCGGCGCCGCGACGCTCCCCGCGTGCAGCCGCAGCACGTAGGCGATCAGGCCCGCCCGGTCCCGCTGCACCGAGTCGAGTTCGGCGTGCAGTTCGGCGAGCCGGTCCACGAGCCGCAGTTCCCGATCGCTCCAGGCCCGGCCGGTGCGCCGGCGCCCCGCGGCCTCCTCGCGCGCCCGCGCCGGGGCGGCCTTCGTCGAGGCGGCCCGGGAAGCCGCCGTAGGGGCCGCCTTGGAGACCGTTGTGGGGGCCGCCGCCTTGGAGGCCGTCGCGGAGGCCGCCCGGGAGACCGTCCCGGCGGCCGTCCGGGAGACCGTCCCGGCGGCCGTCCGTCCCGTTCCCGGCCGCGACCGCTGCCCGCCGCGACGGGACGAGGACGTGGCCGTCGTCGCGGCGGCGGACTTCCCGGCGGACCGCTCGGCCGGCTTCCCGGCGGACCGCGCGGCCGGCTTCCCCGCGGTCTTCCCCGCGGTCTTCGCGGCGGTCTTCCCGGCGGTCCTCGCGGTGGAGGCGGCCGGGGACTTGGCCGGGGGCCGGGCGGTGCCCGCCGGGGAGGCGCTCGCGGATCTGCCGGATCTGCCGGGGGCCACCGGCCTGGCGGACTTGCGGGCTTTGGCGGGCTTCGCGGGCGGGGCGGCCGGGGACTTCGCCCGGGACTTCGCCGTGGCCCCCGCCAGTGTCCTGGTCACGGTCCTGGCCGCGGACCCGCCTGGCGACCTGCCCGACGAGCCGCCCGCCGTTCCGCCCGGGGGCCGGGCCGGGGACTTGGCGGGGGGCCTGGCCGACGCGGGCGCCGTGTCCGGGGTCCTCTCGGCCGTCCTGCCGCGGGCCGGGCGGGCGGTCTTCTGCACGGCGGTACGCGTGGCCATCACGGATTCCTCCCTGAGCGATGAAGAGAACGGGAACTGCCGTGAAGTGCGGCGGAGCCGAATCAAGGCAGTTGAGATGATAAACAACTGACTGACAAGCAGATCAGGAACACCACGCCGAGGGCACTCCGAAATCCTTGCGAATCCAGCGGAAAACTCACGCTGAACGAGTGAAACGGCGCGAGCGGCGAAACCAATGCGCCCCGAGTCAGTTGCCCATGTCGCAGCCCGGCACGGCAGTTCCGCCGGGTCTGTCCCTGCTCGCCCCCACCCCGCCTCGGCACGTCTTCGAAGTTCTCCGAACGTCTAGGACATGAGACCGGGCGTCTCAGAACGGGAATTCACATGATCAAGAAGGTTATGGCCGCCGCCGCCACCGCGGCCTCGGTCGTCGGCATCATCGGTATGGCCGCCCCCGCCATGGCCGTCGCCGACGACGGCGGTGCCACCACGCTGTCCGGCAACGGCGCCAAGAGCGCGTTCGGCAACGCCGCCACCAAGGGCGACCAGAGCCCGCAGCTGTCCCTGGTCCAGGGCACGCTGAACAAGCCCTGCATCGGCCTGCCCGTCAAGGCCAACCTGGGCTCCCTCATCGGCCTGGTGCCGGTCACGGTCCAGGACGTCAACGTCCTGTCCTCCCCGCAGAACCAGCAGTGCACCGAGAACTCCTCGCAGGTCAAGGGCGACGAGCCGCTGTCGCACATCCTGGAGGACATCCCGGTCCTCTCGGGCAACGGCGTGGGCAACTGAGGCCACCAGCGCCTCACCGGCCGCCGGCCCCCACCCCCGCCAGGGGTGTCGGCCGGCGGTCCGGTCCCTCCCTCCGGCCACCGGCTCCCCCCACCGGGCCCCGCCTTCCCCGGGAAACCATTCCCGGCGGTCTCCTCGGCGACGGGACGGTGGTTTTCCTCTTCCCGGATTCCCCGGCCGCTTCTCCAGCGCTTCCGTACGAATCCGTGCGGGCCGTTCGGAAAAGCAGACCGGCCACCCGGTAGATAAGTAATTTCGAAGTTTTTTCACGTTTATCGTACGCGGGCGACCGTGTTCCCACGCTGTTCGAGTGAATACCCCCGGACGGTTGTGCGCGCGGGGGTTTCCTCCGCCGGGCGCCGTCGTTGACAGAGCACGCCGGACCGGGTGACGCGTTCCCGGCCGCGGTGCGGCCGGGGTGCGGCACTTCGCTCCGGACCGGCGCCCGACAGCTGTCAGACCGTAAGGAAAGGAACCACCATGCAGCTCAAGAAGTCCGCCGTGATCGTCGCCGGTGCCCTCATGACCGCCGGCCTCGCCTCCCCCGCGTTCGCCGACGCCGGTGCCGAGGGCGCCGCGATCGGTTCGCCGGGTGTCCTCTCGGGCAACATCCTCCAGGTCCCGGTGCACATCCCGCTGAACGTCTGCGGCAACACCGTCGACATCATCGGCCTGCTGAACCCCTCGTTCGGCAACACCTGCGTGAACGCCTGAGTCAGGCGCCACGTCCGGCCCGCTGAGCGGCCGGCACCCCTGCCGGCCCCGGAACGCCCTCCGCGTTCCGGGGCCGGCGCCCGCTCCCAGCAGGAAGACTCGTCATGCGCCACGCCCTGAGCAAGGGAATGCTGGTCACCGCAGCCGCGGCGTCCGGCATCCTGTCCCTGAACGGTTCCCCCGCCTTCGCCGCCTCGGCGGACTCGGCGGCGACGAACTCCCCGGGCATCCTCTCGGGGAACAACGTCCAGGCATCGGTGGACGTCCCGGTCAACGTGTGCGGCAACAGCGTGAACGTCGCGGGCGTCGGCAACCCCGCCTTCGCCAACGGCTGCGCGAACGACGGGAACGGCGCGAACGGCGGGAACGGCGCGCGGGCCGGGAGCGGCGACAACGGCGGGACCCGGCCGAGCGGGCCGGGCCGGGAGAGCGGCCGGGACGACGGCCGGGCGGCCGCCCCCGAGCGCGCGGCACCGAAGCACGCGGCGCCCCGGCACGCGGCGCGCTCCGCGTCCGGCCCCGCCTCCGGCCCCGAGTCCCCGTCCGGGCACCCGGAGACCCGCGAGTACCGCGGCCGTCACGCGGCGCCCCGGCAGCAGGAGCGCGCCCCGCGGGCGTACGCCCCGCACGCCGGGCACCCGGGCGGTTCGGCCGCCCGGGGCGCGGCCGTCGGTTCGCCCGGGGTGCTGTCCGGAAATCTGCTCCAGGCCCCCGTCGACGTACCGGTCAACCTGTGCGGGAACACGGTCGACGTGATCGCGCTGCTCAACCCGGTGTTCGGCAACGCGTGCGCCAACGCGCCGAAGCCGCGGCCCCCGCACCACCACGCTCCGCACCACGCCACTCCGCACCACCCCGCCCCGCGTCCGTCCGCCCCGCGGGGGCCCGCGCCGCAGGAAGGGGAGGACGGCGACTTCAGCTGGTTCGCCCACTTCGGCAGCGAGGAGGGCCCGGCCGCGCGGACCGCCGCGCGCACCCCGTCCCGGGCCGTGGCCGCGCCGCCGCGCCTCGCCGAGACCGGCGCGGGCGCGGGGGTGCTGCTCGCCGGGGCCGCGAGCGCGGCGCTGCTGACCGGTGGCGCGATCCTGTACCGGCGCGGGTCCCGGACGACCCGCCGGTAAGGTCGCGGGCGTCGTGGTCCGCGGCCGGCGCAGGCGCCGCGCGGTCCGCGAGCCCCGACCGACGCGAGAAGCAGAAACCGGTGATCAGGCCCCGTGGACCCAGGCGCCCCCCAGGACCCAGTGGACCCGAAGGACCCGGTGGGCGGGCCTCCCGCCGCCGCCACGCGCCCGCCTGAGAGCGCCTCCGACCGCCCGCGCCCCGCACGTCTTCCTCCCGTGCGGGGCGCGGTGCGTGCCGTGGTGGTCCTCGTGGCCGTGCGCGCGCTGGGCCTCGGGACGCTCGCCGGGTGGGCGGCTCTTGAGGGGCGCGGCGCGCACAAGGTGCTCGCCGCCCGCTGGGACTCGCTGTGGTACGTGCGGGTCGTCGAGCACGGCTACTCCTTCACACTGACGGCGCCGGACGGCCGGGTGCTGTCCGACATGGCCTTCTTCCCGCTGCTGCCGTGGCTGGAGGGGGGCCTGTCCGCCGTCACGGGGCTCGCCCCGGGGGACGCCGGGCTCGTGGTCAGCGCGCTCGCCGCTCCGGCCGCGGCCTGGGCGGTGTACCTGATCGCGGGTTCGCTGTACGGGGAGCGGGCCGGGGTGTTCGCGGTGGCGCTGTGGGCGGTGCTGCCGGTGTCGGTCGTGCAGTCGATGGCGTACAGCGAGTCGCTGTTCACGGCGCTCGCGGCCTGGGCGCTGTGGTGCGTCCTGCGGGAACGCTGGGTCCTGGCCGGGCTGTTCGCCTCGGCCGCCGGGCTGACCCGGCCGGTGGGTCTCGCGGTGGCGCTCGCCGTGTGGGTGGGCGTGGCGCTCGCCGTGCGCGCCGGGCGGGGCTCTTGGCGCGCGGCGGCCGGAGCGGTGCTCGCCCCGCTGGGCGCGGGCGGCTACGTCCTGTGGGCGGGCCTGAGCGCGGGTCACGGCCCGCTGGGCTACCTGTCGGTGCAGGGCGACTGGGGCAACGGCTTCGACGGCGGGCTCGCCTTCGCGCGTTTCGTGGGCGGACTGCTGGCCGGCCCGGGGTTCGCGGGCGGCCTCGGCCTGGTCGTGGGCGTCGCGCTGCTGGTGTGGCTGTACGTGCGCGGGGCGCGGCAGGGGCAGCCGTGGCCGCTGCTCGCGTACACGGGGGTCGTTCTGCTTCTCGCGCTGTGCACGTCCGGGTACTTCGGCTCGAAGCCGCGTCTGATGGTCCCCGCGTTTCCGGTACTGTTCCCGCTCGCCCTCGCGCTGGACCGCTTGCGGCCGGCGCGGGCCGCGTACGCCGTGGTGACGGCGGCTGCGCTGGTCGCCGCGGGCTACGGGGCGTTCTGGCTGCTCGGTTCGGGTCCGCCGTAAGCAGCCGGAACGCCCCGTTCCGCGGGGGGTGTCAGCCTCGGGGCGACCGCGCCGGGGTGCCGGTCCGGGCGGCCGCCGGGCGCGGGAGGGCGGGGGCGAGCGGCGGCGGTCCCGAGCGCAGCCGGGTACGGACCCCGCGCACGAGCCGGCCGGCCGTGTAGCCGGCGCCGAGCACGAAGCGCATCGAGGGGCCGAAGGAGGCCGCGGTGAGCAGCCCCGCCATGAACAGGCCGGGCACCGAGGACTCGAAACCGGGGCCGACCTCGGGGGAGCCGTCCTCGGCGCTGGTGAGGAGCCGGGCGCGGGTCTCCTCGTCGAGCAGGGACAGCCGGGCGGCGGCGGGTGTGAAGCCGGTCGCGGCGATGACGTGGTCGGTGTGCAGGATCTCCGGCCCGGCGGCGTAGGGCGCGCTGACGGCGAGGCGCAGGCGGCCGTGTTCGGGGACGGCCTGCTGGATCTCGCGGTGCAGCAGGACCTCGACGCCGGTCTCGACGCGTTCGCGCAGCCACCAGGCCCCGGCGGGCCCGAGCGCCTCGCGGGCGATCCGGGTCCGGGTGGCGGCGGGCAGGCGGCGGAAGGCGCCGGGCAGTTCGGAGTAGCACCAGTTGCGCCAGCCGCTGCCGAGGCCGCTGTGCGGGGCGCGGGCCGTCTGCCACCACGGGCGTCGCCAGGGCGGCGGGACGGTGTTCCAGGCGAGGCCGGCGGCGCGGGCCAGGACCCGGGTGCGGGTGCCCTGTTCGGCGAGGAGCGCGGCCGTCTCCAGGGCGGCCTGCCCGCCGCCGACGACGGTCACGTCGCGGTTCCTGAACCGGCCGAGGTCGCGGTGGTCGCTGCTGTGCGTCGCGTACGCGCCCTCCAGCGGGGCGAGGACCGGGGGCAGGTCGGTGAAGGGGATGACGCCCACCGCGAGGACGACGGTGCGGGCGAGCAGTGTCCCGCCGTCCTCGGCGCGCAGCCGGAAACCGCCGCCCGCGAGCGCCGACACCTCGCTGATCATCCGTTCGTCGACGCCGTCCGGCACCGTCTGCCGCGCGAACCACAGGCCGTACTCGGCGAAGACCGGGACGGGCAGCGGCTCGCCGTGCCGGGCACTCAGCCCGCGCCGCGCGCAGTAGACGTCAAGGCCGAAGCGGCGCTCGGGGTCGGACAGGTGCGAGGCCCAGGGCTCGGACTTGAGGAACATGCCGGGCGGCATGTGGTCGCGCCACGAGGCCATCGGCCGGCCGAACACGCGCGTGCGCAGCCCGGCCGCGGCGGCGTGCGCGGCGACCGACAGTCCGTAGGGACCCGCGCCCACCACTACGAGGTCGTACATGAGGTGCTGCTCGCTTTCTCGGCGTGTGCGGCTGATGTGGCGGGGGCGGCCGCCGCGGGGGACTCGGCGGGACCGGTACGGACGGGGGACTCGGCGGGAGCGGCGGACTCTGCGGAACCGGTACGGACAGCGGACTCCTCGGGAGCGGCGGACTCGGCGGAACCGGTACGGACGGTGGGCTCGGCGGGACGGGGGCGGGCCGGGGTGCGGCGGGTGCTCGCGCGGCGGGCGAGGTGCAGGGTCCAGGCGAGGGACATCACGAGGGCGGGTACGGGGTCGTCGGCCGCCCACCACGCGCCCTCGCGTCCGCCGCGCCGGCGGGCGTCCCCCGGCCCGCCGGTGGCCGCCGGACCGCCGCCGCCGTCACCGCCGCCGCCTGCGCTGTCTGCGCCGTCGCCGGTGGCCGCCGGGGCCCGCTCCGTGCCCGCGCGGCCCTTGAGCGCGGACAGCAGCGCGTAGGTGCCGACGGTGAAGCGGCGGCCCGGCGCGGGGGCGCGGCCGGGCAGGGGGCGGCCGGTGAGGTCGAGGTGGAGGGCGCGTACGACGTCGAGTCCGCCCCGGTCGGTGAACAGCCGGAACTGGGCGCCGGGGCGCGGGTTGAAGTCCAGCAGGCGGGGCACTCCGCCGGCCGCGTCGATCCGCAGGTCGAGATCGAGGATGCCCCGGTAGCCGAGGGTCTCGACGAGCCGGCGGGCGCTGTCGGCGATCCGCGCGTCGTGCTCCCAGCGCCCTACGGCGGTCAGGCCCGCGCCGGGCGGCCAGGAACGCAGTTTGCGGCCGGTGCCGCCCGCCCGCAGCCGGCCCGCGCGGTCGGCGTAGGCGTGGCAGAACCAGTCGCCGCCGGGGCCCGGTGGCAGGAACTCCTGGAGCAGGAGGGCGCTCCCGGCCTCGGGGGTGCGCTCGTAGAGGGCGGCGGCCTCGCGCGGGGAGCGCAGGAGGGTGGTGGAGCGCAGCCCCCGGCCGGGCGGCAGCAGCCAGGGCTTGCTCCACTTCGCGACGACGGGCCGGCCCAGGCGCCGGGCGGCGGCCTCGGCCTCGGCGGCTCCGCCGGGCCGTACGGTCTTCGGGTACGGGACCCCGGCCTCGGCGCAGACCCCGGCGAGTTCGGCCTTGTCGGCGACGCGGGCGGCGAGTCCCGGCGGCTGCGCGGGGAGCAGGAAGCGGGCGGCCAGCGCCGGGGGCAGCCGGGCCGCCTCGATGGCGCCGAGGTCGTCCATCGGGAGCAGGACGGCGGGGGTGCCGAGCCCGGCCGCCGCCTCGCGCAGGGCGGCGTGCACCCCGAAGGCGCCTGCCGTGACCGAGGGCTGACGGTAGGTCCGCAGCACGTAGCGCGAACGGGCGAGCGGTCCGCGGCCGCCCTCGGCGATCGCGTGGACGGTGACTCCGGCGCGGCCCAGGGAGCGGGCGGCGCCCAACGTGCCGTGGTGGAAGGGGTTGTGGTCGATCCGCAGGAGGAGGGCGGGCACCTCCGGGTCGAGCGCGCACCCCCCGGCGGGGCTCCTTCCGCGTCCCACCGGCGGCTCACCCGGGCGAGGGATCGCTTCGCCGAACGGATTACGCCCTCGATCGGCGCAATAGGAATACATATGAATGCCACCCACCAGACGGACCAGCAATTGGACAATGTCCCAGGAGACGGTGATGACCCAGGAACCCTTCCGGCCACAACACTCCCGGCCCCGCCGGAGAAGACGTGCCGCCCTCGCGGCCGGAATTCTCGCGGCGCTCGCTTGCACCCCCGCCCCTTTCGGTGCGGTCGCCTTCGCGACGGTACCGGCCGCTTCCGCTTCCGCCCCGGAAGGCGGGGGCGGAAACGTCGGGGAATATCGGGCCGCGGGGCCTCTTCCTGTTCCGGGGGAGACGGAGAGGTACCTTCCCGGGCCCGTCTCGGCGACCGTTCCGGCGCCGCCGGACGGACCGGCGGCGGGGACGACAGGACCGACGCCGGGGGCGGCTGCGACGGCGGGGGCGCCCGGCCCGGCCGCCACCCCCGAGCCGGCCGCCACCCCGGACCCGTCCGCGCTGCCCGGCTTCGGCGCGTATCTCGACTACGGGCCGCGCGGCATCGAGCGGATGAGCGGGTTCGCGCGCTGGCTGGGCGGGCGGGAGCCGACCGTCGGGCACACCTACCTGCCGGGGGACGTGTGGGCGAACATCGAGGGGCGGCCCGCCTTCCTCGACGACTGGGCGCGCTGGCGGCGCGCGAAGCCGGAGCGCACCCTCGTCCTCAACGTCCCGATGCTGGACCGGAACGAGGCGCGGTTCCCCGATCAGCTGGTCGCCCGGAAGCTGCGCAAGGGCGCGCGCGGGGAGTACGACGAGCACTACCGCGTCCTGGCCCGCCGGCTCGTGTCCCTCGGGGTGCCGGACACCGTGCTCGTCCTCGGCTGGGAGATGAACGGGACGACGTACGCGCACCGTTGCGGTCCCGATCCCGAGGCGTGGAAGCGGTACTGGAACCGTATTGTCGCCGCGATGCGTTCCGTTCCCGGGCAGCGGTTCCGTTTCGATTTCACTCCGGCCCGGGGAAAGGACGCGATCGGCTGGACGGAGTGCTATCCGGGGGACGACACGGTCGACATCATCGGCATGGATTCCTACGACCAGCCGAAGGACATGGATTTCGACCGGCAGATCTCCGAGCCGTACGGCCTCCAGGACCACGTGGATTTCGCGAGGAAACACGGGAAGCCGGTCTCGTACCCCGAATGGGGGCTTTTCCGCAACGGGGACAATCCGGAGTACATGCGCCGGATGATCGCGTGGATGGACGCGCATCCGCCGCTTTACCAGACCCTTTCCGACTACTGCCCGCACGGCGTGTGGCAGTGCGGGAGCAACCGGGCGGCGGCCGAGGTGTACCGGGCGGCCTTCTCGGCCGGGTCCCGTACGCCGGGTGAGCAGGAGGGCGGGACGGGGCCGGACGGACCCGCCCCGGGGGGCGGGGAGAACCCGGGCTGCGTCCCCGTCGACCTGGGCGGCTGGTTCCAGAGCCGCTTCGGCGGGCGGCTGTGCGTGCGCTTCTCCTGGCTCCCGGGCTGAGCGGGTGCGGGGCGGCACCGCGTACGCGCGGGGCCGCCCTTCCCGCCGTCATCCGCCGGGGGGCGCCCCGCCGTCATCCGCCGGGGCGCCCCGCCGGGGCCCCGGGCGCGGCCGTACGCCCCGGTGTCCCGTCCTTGGCCGCCCGTGCCGCGCGGGCCCTCGCCCAGTGGGCGGCGCGGGCCCGCGCCCCGGCCTGGGCGGTGCGCAGCCACAGCAGCGGGGCGGTGCGGCGGCGGGCCAGCAGCAGGCGGGAGTTGACGACGCGTTCGGGGCGCCAGTGCTCCTTGTACGGTTCGGTGCCGCGCAGCAGGCTCAGCGTCGTACGGCCCTCCCCCGCCGCGTACCGCGCGCAGGTGCGCAGCAGCATCGAGGTGACGTCGGCCTTGCGGGAGCGCAGGCCCGGGTCGGCGCCGTACAGGTAGCCGCCCGCGAGGGACGGGGAGAGCAGCGTCAGATCGGCGGCCACGACCCGGCCGTCGAGCCGGTACTCGGTGACGGCCGCCTCCCCCGAGCGCACCATCGCGCGGGCCGCGCGGACGAGGTGGTCGCGGAAGCGGGGCCGCAGGTGCTCGGGCGTCACCCGGCGGCCCTGCCACTGGAGGCGGTGCAGGCCGAGCAGGGTGCGGACGGCGGCCGGGACCTCCTCGGCGGGCACGGCGCGGCTCTCGACGCCGAGCGCGTCGGTCTTGCGCAGCTTGGCCCGTACCCGCTGGGCGGTGGACCTCGGGAGCCGGGCGAGCTGCTCGTCCATCGGGAGGGCGGGCAGCTCCAGGCACACCGAGTCGGCGCGGCGCGCGAGCGGGCCGGTCCAGTGCGCGAGAAGGGACTCGGCCGCCGCGCCGGGCCGCAGCTCGCGCAGGTCGAGCACGGCGGTCCTGGCGGCCCGGTGCAGCGCGGCGGCGAGCGCGCGGGCGGCGGGAGCCGCGTGGGCGGCGTCGATCAGGACGTCGCCGAAGTCGGAGATCGGACCGCCCAGGAAGACCAGGGCGGGCACGGGGCCCGGGGCGCGCATGAGCGGTGCGGCGGCGACGAGTTGGCCCGCGCGCCGCACCAGCAGGACGCGCGGCCCGCGCCCCGAGCCGTACGACCGCCACCAGGAGTCGAGCCAGGCGTGGCTCTGGAACGGGGTGGCGGCCGGGCAGGCGCGGTGCAGCCGCCGCCACTCGGGCGCGAGCAGCGCGAAGGACTCGGGGCGGGTGCACCACTCGGTGGTCCAGCGCTCCAGGCCCGGGGCCCGGGTCCCCGCGGCGCCGGGGACCCGGGGCTCTCCCGGGGCCTCGGCGGCTCCGTCCGCCTCGGCGGCCTCGGCGGCCGTCGCCAGGTGTACGTGCGTCATCGCGCCCTCTTCCCTCCTGCGGCGGCGGTCGCGCGGCCGGTGTCCGCGGCCTCCGGGGCGCCGCCGCCCTGCGTGGGCGCGGGGACGGCTCCGGCCGGGACGCCTCGCGGGTCGCCGGCGCGGGCACGACGCGGCCGGACCAGGAGGCCGAGCGCGCCGAGCAGGCCGCCCGCGCACGCGCCGACCGCCGAGGTCAGGAGGGTCCCGGGGGTCGCGGGCGTACTGGGGGCGACGGCGCGGGAGAAGGCCAGGAGGGTCACGCGGGTCGCGTCGGCGCTGTGCCCGGCGGCGGTCACGAGGGAGCCGGACACGGCGTTGGCGATGTCGGCGGCGGCCCCTCCGCTGCGCGCGGTGGCGGTGATCGCGACCATGGGCGCGTCGGGCGAGGTCTCGGCGGTGACGCTGGAGCGCAGCGTCGCGACCGGCACCCCCGCCTCGATCTGGGCGTCGCCGAGGACCGCGACCTGCGTCGCGACCTTCCCGTACGCCTGTGCGAAGCCGAGCGCGGAGGCGGAGTCGCCGCCCGTGCCGGGGACGGCGAGGACGTAGGCGGTGGCCGCGTACTGGGGCGGGGTCAGCAGTCCGTAGAGGGCGCCGCCGGCCGCGCCGAGCGTCGCGCAGACCGCGAGGACGGCGAGGGCGGGCAGGGTGAGGAGGCGTCGGCGCAGCCGGCCGAGGAAGCGTTTCGCCCTCTTCTTCGGCTGCTCGCCGGGGCCCGGCTCGGGGGTGCGGTCTTCACTCATGAGGTCTTCGCTCCCAAAGTGCTCGGCGTACGGGGGGTGGGCGGGGTCTGCGGCGGGCGGGGGCCGCGGGGGCGGGTGGTGCCGGGCCGGTCGCGGCCGGTCCGCGCGAGGGTGTGGCGGTAGACGCCGGTCAGGAGGGCGGCGGCGCGCTCGATGCCGTAGTGGCGTACGGCCTCGGGCACCGGGAAGCGGGCCCGGTCGGGCAGTCCGTGGCCGTAGCCGGAGGCACGGCCCCAGCGCAGGGCGTCGGCCAGGGCCGCCGGGGAGCCGCCGACGCGGTGCGCGCCCGGGGCGGCGGCCGGGGGCAGGTCCTCGACGGCGGGGCAGCGGGCGTAGAGCGCGGGCAGTCCGGCGGCGAGCGCCTCGACGACGGCGAGGCCGAACGCCTCCTCGCCGGACGGGGACACGAACACGTCCATCGCGCACAGCAGTTCGCGCAGTCCGGCCGCGTCCCTCTCCCCCGCGAGGTGTACCCGCCGCTCGCAGCCGAGGCGGCGGGCCAGCGCGCGCAGACGGCCCTCCTCGGGGCCGCCGCCGACGAGGACGAGGTGGTGTTCGGGCGGCAGTGCGGCGAGGGCCTCGACGAGCGCGTCGAAGCGTTTGCCGGGCACGAGCCGGCCGACCCCGCCGAGGAGGTACGCGTCCTCGGGCAGCCCGAGCCGGGCGCGGGCGGCGGCGCGCGCGGGCTCCGCGTAGCGGAAGGCTTCCGCGTCGATGCCGTTGGGCACGAGGTGCAGGCGGTGTTCGGGCACGCCCCAGTCGTTCAGCCGGTCGGCGACGGTCGTGGACACGGCGACGGTCGTGGCGCCGAGGCGTTCGCCCGCGAGGTACAGGGCGCGCACGCCGGGGGTGAGGCGGCGGCCCTCGATGAGGTGCTCGCCGAGGGAGTGCTCGGTCGCGACGATCGCCCGCACCCCCGCCAGCCGCGCGGCGATCCGCCCGTACAGGCAGGCCCGGTAGAGGTGGGTGTGGACGAGGTCGTAGCGGCCCGAGCGGATCAGGCGCACGAGGCGGGGCAGGACGCCGAGGTCCCGGTTGCCGGCCATGCCGAGGTGGTGGACGCGGAAGCCGTCGGCGCGCAGCCCGTCCGCGACCGGCCCCGGCCGGGTGAGCGTCGCGACCTCGCAGTCGGCGTCCAGCCGGGGCAGCAGGAGCCGCAGTTGCTGTTCGGCGCCGCCCACGCCGAGCCCGGTGATGAGGTGCAGGACCTTCATACGGTCACCCCGGGGCGCGGCTCCTCGTACCCGGCGGCGAGGGAGGTGGGGCGGCGGCGCGGGTGCAGGAGGCGTTTGAGGAACAGCCTGGGGCCGGTGTCGTTCTGCCCGACGTGGACGCGGGGCAGGGCGTACGGGCCGGTGTGCGCGCCGGGGTCGATGGCGCAGGCGTAGCGGTAGCCGGCGGCGCGTACGGCCTCGGCGGCGCGCCGGTCGAGGGTGCCGTACGGGTAGCAGAAGCCCTGGATCTCCGTACCGGTGAGGGCGGCCAGGCGGGCGCGGGACTCGTGGGTCTCGGCGCGCAGCACCGTGTCGTCGGCGCTCGTCAGGTCGACGTGGGTGAGCCCGTGCGAGGCGATCTCCATCCCGGCGGCCACCACCTGGCGCAGGCCCCCGGCGGTCAGCAGGGGCTTGCGGGGGCCGAGCGGGTCCCACGCGTTGTCGCCGCCGAGCCGGCCGGGCAGCGCGAACACGGTCGCCGTGCAGTCGTGGCGGTGCAGGACGGGGACGGCGGCGCTCAGGAAGTCGGCGTACCCGTCGTCGAAGGTGAGGCCGACGAGGTGCGCGCCGCGTCCCTCGGCGCGCGCGGCGAGCAGTTCGCCGACGCCGACCCCGCGCAGTCCGCGCCGCCGCAGCCAGCGCAGCTGGGCGTCGAGCCGGTGCGGGGTCACGGTGACGCGGTAGGGGTCCTCCCGCACCCCGGACACCGAGTGGTACATGAGCACCCACAGCGGGGGGCGTTTCGCGACTACGGGTTCAGCGGGCATCGCGGCGCTTTCTGGCGAGGGCGGACAGGGAGGTGAGCGCCGCCGTGACGTCACGGGCGCGCAGGGCGTGGGCGACGGCGGCGAAGACGAGGGCGAGGGCGGCCGACCCGGCGGCGAGCGCGGCGAGGGGCGCGGCGAAGGCCCCGGCGGCGAGGCGGGCCGCGAGGCAGCCGCAGGCGGCGGCGAGCAGGAGCTTGCCGAGTTCCCCGGCGACGGCCCGGGTGCGGATCGCGACGGTGCGGCCGCTGAGTCCGGTGAGCATGAGGACGGCGGTCGCGCTGATGCCGAGCGCGTTGCCGGCGGCGATGCCGAGGACGCCCCAGTGCGGTGCGGCGAGCGCCCCGAAGCCGGCGGTGACGGTGAGCCCGCCGAGCATCGCGGCGGCCGGGTACCAAGTCTTGCGGGGCGCCGAGAAGTAAGAGCGGATGAGGGCGCCCACGAGGGTGTGGCCGAGCAGCCCGAGGGCGTAGACCCGCATGACGGAGGCGGTCGCGGCGGTGTCGGCGGCGGTGAACGCGCCGCGCTGGAACAGCAGCGTGACGATCTGCGGGGCGCAGGCGACGACGGTCGCGGCGCCCAGCAGCACGATGCAGCCGGCCAGCGCGAGGTCCCGCTCCACGCGGCGCCTGGCGTCCTCGGCGCGCCCGTCGGCGAGGGCCCGCGCGACGACGGGGAAGGTGACGGTGCACAGCATGAGCGACAGGACCATGGGGACCTGCGCGACCTTCTGCGCGTAGTTGAGGTGCGAGATGGCCCCGGCGGGCAGCTCCGAGCCGAGGAAACGTTCCACGAGGACCTGGGACTGCCGGGCGAGCGCGAAGCACAGCACGGGGCCGAGCAGCGCGGCGTCGAACAGTTTCTGGTGGCGCGGTACCCGCGAGGCGGTGCCGACGGTGCGGGAGCGGCGCAGTTCGGCGACGAGGAAGGGGACCTGCACGAGCACCATGAGGCCGCCGCCGGCCGCGACCCCGAGGGCGGCGGCGCGCACGCCCCAGCCGCCGAGGGCCCCGAACACGGCCATCGCCGCGATGATCCCCAGGTTGTACGCGATGTAGATGGACGCCGGGGACAGGTAGCGCCGGTGCACGCGCAGCGCGGCGGCGCAGTACCCGGCGAGCCCGAAGCTGAGCGCGCAGGTCGCGGTGTACCGGGTGCAGTCGACGGCCAGCGCGCGCTCGGGCAGCCCCGGCGCGAGCAGTCCGACGAGCCACGGGGCGCCCACGACGAGCAGCGCCGCGACCAGGCCGAGGACGCACACGAACTTCGGCAGCGTCGAACGGACCAGGGCGCGCACCGGGTCGGGCCCCTCCCCGGCGCGGGTGGCGCGCAGGGCGAGCGCGACGGAGAACGCGGGGACGAGGACGAGCGCGGTGCCGTCCTCGATGAGCAGGGTCGAGGCGATCTCGGGCAGCGTCCACGCGACGAGGAAGGCGTCGGTCTCGGGGCCCGCGCCGAAGAAGTGCGCGAGCGCCTGGTCGCGCACCAGCCCGAGGACGGACCCGGCGACGGTGAGCGCGGCGGTGACCACGGCGGCCCGCGCGAGAAACCGGCCGGAGGGCTCGCCGGAGGAACCGGAGGGCCCGGGTTCCGGCTTCAGCGCGGGGGCGGCGCCGGGGGCTCCCGGGTCGGGCGCGGCGGGGGGCCCTGGCTCCGGCGCGGCGGGGGGCGTCCCAGGCTCCGGCGCGGCGGGGGCGGGCGCGACGCCACGAGCACCCGACTCCGCCGCAGCGTGCCCGACGCCATCGGCGGACGGCTCCGTCGGTACGGCCGGCTGATCCAGCACGGCGGGCTGATCCAGCACGGCCGGCTGATCCAGCACGGCGGGCTCCCCCACCGCGAGTGGCCCCTTCACCCCAGGTCGCTCCCCCACCGCGAGTGGCCCCTCCACCGCGAAGGGCCCCTCCAGCACCGGTCCGGCCCCGTAGGACCCGGGCCCGTGCGCCCCGGACCCGTGCGCCCCGGACCCGTAGGCCCCGGAAGCGCGAGGCACGCCCCCCTGAGGCTCGGCGCCGCTCACCCCGCGTCCCCCTCCGCCGTGACGACACCGGCACCGGCCCCGGCGCGGGCCGGAACCGCGCCGCCGCGCGCCGCCCCCGACAGCCCCCACCACGCGGCGAGGCCGAGGCCGATCGCCGTCATGACGGTCGCGGGCCCGCCGATGTCGGCGTACGCGAAGTCGACGAGCTGCCACACGAGCAGTCCGCAGGCGACGAGCCCGCAGTCCCCGGCCCGGCCGGGCCCCGGGTGCCGCAGGGCCGGGGCGAGGCGGCGCAGCCCGCACACCGCGAGCGCGGCCCATCCTCCGGCGAGCGCGAGCAGCCCGAGCAGCCCCTGTTCGCCCAGGACCAGGAGGTACATGTTGTGCGGGGACAGCAGCGGCTGGACCCGGAACGCCTGGCCCGCGCCCGCCGTGTCGCTGCCCGCCGACAGGCCGAGCGAGGCGTGGCTGTCGCGGTGCGCGGGGAAGCCCTTGAGGCCGACGCCGGTCACCGGGTGCTCGCGCCACATCCCGGCCGCCGCCGCCCACATCGTGTAGCGGTCGCTGACGGAGCGGTCGGGCGCGGCGGCGACCCGGGTGATGCTCGTGACGCGTTCCTGGAGCATCGCGGAGCCGACCCCGAAACCGCCGACGAGGACGATCCCGGCCGCGCTCGCCGCCGCGAGGACGCGCAGCGCGCGGCGCGGTCCGGCCCACAGCAGTTGCAGGCCGAGGACGGCGCCGGTCGCGATCCACGCGCCCCGGCTGAAGGACAGCGCGAGCGGCGCGGTCAGCGCGAGGGCGCAGCCCAGCGCGACCGGCCGCTGGAGGCGGTGGACGCCACCGGGCGGCGCGAGCGCGAGCCCGGCGGCGGCGATCAGCCCGTACGCGACGACGGTCGCCATCCCCATGACGTCGCCCGCGCCGAAGGTGCCGACGGCGCGGATGTCGGAGCCCATGTAGGAGGCCCCGGTGCCGGTCGCGAACTGCGCGACGCCGAGGCCCCCTTGGACCAGGGCGAGGCCGACGAGCGCCCAGGCGAGGACCCGGAAGTCGCGGGCCCCGCGCAGCAGCAGGAGCAGCGCGAGCGGGACGAGCACGAAGATCTGGAGGTAGCGGCCGAGGCCCGCGATCCCGGTGGCCGGGTCGGCGGCCCCGAAGGCGGCGGCGGTCAGCGCGAGCACGGGCGCGCCGAACACGAGGGCGGCGGTCCGGTTCAGCGGCCGGGCGCGGGCCCGCACCACCCGGACCGCGACGAACAGGACGAGGACGGCGGAGGCGGCGTCGGCGGCGGTCGCCCCCTCGCCGCCCCCGGTGTGCGGCGCGCACAGCAGCGCGAGGACGGCGACGGCGGGCAGCACGGGCACCGGCCCGCGCGGCAGCGCACGGGCCCACTCCACGAGAAGCGGCGAACGCGGCAGGTCCGGGCCGGCGGAAGCGGGAGCGGGAGCGGAGGCGGAGGCGGGGGTGGTCGTGGTCGTGGCCGGGAGGGTGGTGGCAGGGCTCAACGCGGTCAGCTCCCCGAGGGACGGACGAGGGAGGCGGCGGTGCGCAGCAGGATGCGGGTGTCCTGCCACAGCGACCAGTGGTCGATGTAGTGGTTGTCGTAGCGGCAGCGGTCCTCGATGGAGGTGTCGCCGCGCAGGCCCGAGACCTGCGCGAGCCCGGTGATCCCGACGGGCGCGCGGTGGCGGTGCCGGTAGCCGCCGTAGGTCCGGCTGAACTCGTCCACGAAGTAGGGGCGTTCGGGGCGGGGGCCGACCAGGCTCATGTCCCCGCGCAGGACGTTCCACAGCTGGGGAAGCTCGTCGAGCGAGGAGCGGCGCAGGAAGCGGCCGACGGAACTCATCCGCCGGTCCTCGGCGACGTTCCAGCGGGTCGCCGCCTCGCGCGGGTCGGCGGGGCGCAGGGTGCGGAACTTCAGGAGGGTGAACGGTTTTCCGTGCAGCCCGATCCGTTCCTGCCGGAACAGCACACCGGGCCCGTCGCTGAACCGTACGGCCAGCGCGCAGGCCAGCAGCACCGGGGACAGGGCGAGCAGCGCGGGCGCGGCGAGCAGCACGTCCTGCGCGCGTTTGCCGGCCCCGGCCCGGCGCGGCCCCGGGGGCAGCCGCCGCACGGGGTAGCCGGCGAGCTGCGTGCCGTCGCCCGACGGGCCGTGGCCCGGTCCGCGCGCGTCGACCTGCCACAGCGCGCAGCCGTACGCGCGCAGCAACCGCACGTATGACAGCGGGGGTTCACCGACGAGGAGGGCGGCGCGCACGTCGTTCTGCACGAGCGCGCGCCGCATGTCCTGCGCCGAGCCGAGGACGGGCAGCGGCCCCGGTCCGGCGGGCGCGGGGCCGACGACGCCGACCGGGCGCAGCACGGGCCGCGCCTGCCGCAGCAGGGCCCCGGCCACGTCGTGCGCCCGCGCGTCGCCGACGACGAGCGCGGACACGGGCCGCAGCCGGTGCCGGGAGGTGCGGCGCAGGTGCACGGCGGCACGGGCGGCGCAGGCCACGAGCGACTGCCCGGCCCAGGCGGCGGCCAGTGTCGCGAGGCCGAGCGCGGCGCCGGGGCGGACCGCGGCCAGCAGGCCCGCGCTCACACCCCAGGCCAGTGCGGTCCGCGCCCACAGCGCGGGCGCCTCGTCCAGCGCGGAGGGCTCGGGGCCGGGCCGGTACAGCGCGGCGCTGCGGACGTTGAGTCCGACGACGCACACGAGGACGAGGGGGAACAGCCACCAGGGCCGTCCCTGCGCGGCCACCGACGTGCCCGCCGCCGCGCCGAGGGCGTCGGCCCCGACGAGGGCGAGCGAGGGGTGCGGGGCGCGCCGCGAGGGGCGCGGCAGCGCGGCGGGTACGGCGGCGGACCGGCCCCGCGCGTCGGGCAGCGCGGCGGGTACGGCGCGCACGGAACCGCCCCGCGCGGGACGCGGCTTCGCCGGGCGGGCGGGCGGTGCCGACAGGACCGCCGTGGTGCGCGCGCGGCCCGCGGTGCCCGGCGGGGCGGGCGGCCGGGGCGCCTCCGGGGCCGGCGCGCCGCGCGTCGGCGTCGGGGCGGCCGGGCCCGGGGGGAGGGTGCTGTCCGCGTTCACGTCGTCGTCGGCTCTCTGTGCTCGGGGGTCCGGGCGCGGACCGCGCGCGGGCCGGGGGGTGTGGTCCGGTCGCCGGGCGCGGTCGCCGCGCCGGTGTCCGGTTCCGGTCCCGCCTCCCCGTACGGGCGCGGGCGCGGCGACCGGTACAGCTCCGTGGTGCGCGCGGTGGTGTCCCGTACGTCGTGGGCGGCGCGCACGTGGCGCAGGGCCCGTCCGGCGAGCGCGGCGCGCAGCGGCGTGTCCTCCAGGAGGGAGACCAGGCGCACGGCGAGCGCCGGGGCGTCGGCGGGCGGTACGAGGCAGTGCGCGGCGTCCAGCGGCGGCAGGCTCTCGCGGGCCCCGCCCACCTCGGTCAGGACGACGGCCCGGCCGCAGGCCATCGCCTCCAGCGGGGCGAGCGCCATGCCCTCCCAGCGGGACGGCTGCACGACGAGGTCGGCGGCGCGGTACCAGCGGGCGGCGTCCTCGGTGGCGCCGACGAAGGTGACGCCCTCGGGCGCGGCGCGGCGCAGCGCCTCCTCGTCGGGGCCCGCCCCGGCCAGGACCAGGCGGGCGTCCGGCACCGCGCGGCGTACGGCGGGCCAGGCGCGCAGCAGGACGTCCTGGCCCTTCTGCCGGCACAGCCGCCCGACGCACACGACGAGCGGCGCCCCGTCGGCGAAGGCGTACCGGGGGCCGCCCGGCCGGAAGGCGGTGAGGTCGACGCCGTTGGGGACGACCGCCCAGCGGGCCCGCACCCCGGCCGCGAGCCCGGTGCGGCGTTCCGCCTCGCTCACGCACACGACGTGGTCGGCCCAGCGGGCCGCGTACCGCTCCCAGCGGCGGGCGAGGGCGGCGACGGTGCCGTCCACGGCCTCGAAGGACCAGGCGTGCGGCTGGAACACGGTCGGCAGCCGGCCGCGCACCGCGAGCCGCGCGGCGAGACCGGCCTTCGCGCTGTGCGCGTGCACGAGGCCGGGCCGCACCCGGTCCAGGAGCTGCCCCAGGTCGGCGGTCTCGCGGTACAGCGAGACGCCGGGCTCCCGGTCCGCGCGCCAGGTGTACGCGCTCGCGCCGTACCGCCGCGCGGTGTCCGCGAGCGTCCCGCCCTCGGGACACACGAGGTGCACGTCGATCCCCGACCGCCGCTGGGCGCGCACGAGTTCGGCGACGACCCGGGCGACCCCGCCCTCGACGGGCTGCACGACGTGCAGGACCCGTGCGGGCAGCGGCCCCCCGGACGGCGCGTCGGCGCCCGGCCGCGGCGCCCGGCCCGGTAGGGCCACTCGGTCTGGTTGTGCTGACAGTGTCACGCGCGGGACCCCACTCGTGAGAGACGGAAGGGACGACGGGGGACGACGGAAGACGACGGGAAGGGGGAGCGGCGGGCCGGGCCCGCCGTCGGCGCGGGCGGACGCTCAGCCGCCCGAACCACCCCCGGCGGTACGGGACCCGGCGTCGGTCTGGAGGAACAGCGCGCCGAGCCACAGCGAGTCGCGCAGCGCCGTGAAGCGCACCCGCAGGCCGGTGCCGCCGGATCGCAGCGCCCGCCCGAGGTCGAGGACGTCGGAGTCGTAGCCGAAGGTGTTCGGCGGGCCCGGCACCCGGTCCCCGGCCCGCTCCGCGCCGCCCTCGCTCACCGTCGAGTTGAAGACGTCGGCGGTGGGGTTGGCGGCGTCCCCGAGCGGGACGGCCGGCGCGTTCCCGGTGCGTACGGTGACGGAGTCCCCGTCGAGGCCGCGGTCCCCGTCGTAGGCCACGATCCCGGCGCTGCCCCGCGCCCCGGCGGGCACCCGCAGGGCGGGCAGGCCGACGCTCAGCGAGCGCCGGTCGCGCTCGTCGGCGCGCAGCGTCCGGAAGCCGTCCCACAGGCTCAGCCGGCGCAGCGGCTCGCTCTTGCGCTCGTAGGCGGCGACGAGGGTCCAGCCGCCCCAGCCGCCGGTCGGCGAGTTGCCCCGCGCGACGTTGATCTGCGCGACGGTGTACAGACCGGGCCCGGCGGCCCGCACCAGGCGGGTGACGTCGGCGGAGGACTGGAAGGCGTCCGCGCCGCCCGCGACCCGGTGCCCGGTCACGGTGTCCGCGCGCAGTGCGCGGTAGGCGCCGCCCGGTTCGGCGAACAGCACCCGCGCGTTGTCCTTGGGCGGCTTCCGCTCCCCCACCCGCAGGTTGCCGCCCCAGTACAGCCGCGCGTACCTGATCCGCGCGCCCTCGGGCACCCGCAGCCGGGCCCGCGACGAGTTGTACGTGTGGGGGTCGCGGTCGACGTCGGCGTAGAGGAGCGAGTAGTCGCCGTTGGACACCGGCGCGGCCGCGCCCCGCCCCGGGCCGCCCGCGGACACCGGCCGCGCCGCCGCCGCGCACGAGGGCACCCCCGGGGTGACGGCCCCGCGGCAGGTGACCGCCGTGTTGGCCGCCCGTACGAAGCCGCCGCGCAGCACCGCCGACCAGCGCTGGGCGACCGGCAGGGCGGCGGCCTCGCGGTCCGGGCCCGGGGCGGCCGGGGCCGCCGGACGGGCCGGGGCCGAGGCGCCCGACGCGGGGACGCCCGCGAGCAGCGCGAGCGCGGCAAGCACACAGACCGTGCCGTGCCGCAGCGCGGCGGACAGGTGACGTGGACTTCGCATGGGTGTTCTCCGGGGGAAGGCGGCCGCGCGGTACGGGCGGGTGCGGGACCGCGGAAACGGACGTCACGGAAATGGACCGGCACACGCCGGAAGGAACCGGAAAATAAAGGGAAAGGAAACGCCAAGAAAAGGAACGTCAGGAAAGAGTCGGAAAGCGAAAGGACGACCGGACTGTAACCCCGGACGGAGAGAGAATCGCTCAGCGCGATCACGCCGACCGGAGTGTTCTTTTCACATCGGCTGCCGAACTACCCGAATGGGCCCGCGTCGTGGGACATGCGGGTGACCCCCGGATGCGGAGGGCGGGCGCGGGACCGGACCCCGGCGTGCGCGGGGAGCGCGCGGGGGCGGAGAGGGAGGAGGAGGGGGCGGACACGGGGTGGTTCACCTTTTCGGGGCACAACCCGGGCCGGTGCGCGGCCGTTGTTGCTCACGCCGGGCCCGAGTCCGGCCTGACCGCCCCCGATCGATCAAGGAGCGCTTTCTCCATGTCGCGTACCGCCGCCAAGGCTCTCGTTCTCTCCTCCGTCGCCGCCGCCGCGCTGGCCGGCACGGCCGGTATCGCCAGCGCCGACGCCGGTGCCCAGGCCGGGGCCGCCTTCTCGCCGGGCGTCCTGTCGGGCAACGCCGTCCAGATCCCGATCCACATCCCGGTCAACCTGTGCGGCAACACCGTCGACGTCGTCGGCCTGCTGAACCCGGCCTTCGGCAACACCTGCGTCAACGCCTGACGCGTCCGGCGGCAGCCGCGGGACGACCGGCGTGCGCCCCGGCGCCCACGCCACGGCCGCTCTCCAGCCAGGAGGGCGGCCTTCGTGCTCCGGCCCGCGAGGCGCGCCCCTCCCGCAGTGCTCCAGCCCGTCCAGACGAAGGAACCCCCCATGAAGTTTGTGAAGACGGCCGCGCTCGTGGCCGGCACCCTGGCCGCGGCGGGCGCCGCGAGCCCCGCCTTCGCCGCCGGTGAGCTGACCCCCGGCAGCGTCAACGGGGGCCTGAACTCGGTGGTCGAACAGGGTCAGGGCGCCCTCGGCACCGTCGCGAGCGACGCGCTCGACCCGAACGTGCCGGACTCCGCCGGCCACACGCTCGAACCCGTGGTCAGCAAGCTCACGCCGCTCGCCCCGCAGAAGAAGCTCTCCGCCCGCGACGTGCTCACCGGCAAGATCGTCAACGACCTCACCGACCGGGCCGGCACCGGGCTCCTCGGCGAGGAGCGGGCCGGGGGCCCGCTCGGGCAGCTCCTCGGCGACGAACGCGGTCCGGGCCCCGCGGGACAGCTTCTCGGCGGCCTGCCCCTGGACGCCCTGCCGCTGAGCCGCTGAGCCGCTGAGCCGCTGAGCAACCGGAAGGGCGCCGCGAAGCGCCGGCCGAGACCCCCGTGGGCGCGGAAGCGCACCCCCGGGGGTTCTCCGTCTCCCCGCGCACCACGGCGGCTTGCCGGCGGCGCCGCGATACGGCGCCCGGCGTCCGGCGGCGTCCCGGACGCGCGCCCCGGCACTCCCGACGAGGGTCCGCGGGCGTTTCCCGTAGCGTTCCCGGCGGGTCCGCGAGAACGTTCTCGTACCGTTTTCCCAGCGGGTCCGCGAAAACGTTCCCCCTGCCGTTCCCAGCGGGTCCGCGAGGACGTTTCCCGTGTCGTTCCCGGCGGGTCCCGCGGCCGTACGCACAGGATTCCGTCCGCTCCCCTTTGGAGTGATGTGGAGTGATGGCCGAAATGGGCTAGGCCGGTCGGGTGACAGGCCGGAGGGGAATATGTGGCCGAGTCGCTATGGTCCGTCCGTGACTTCCACCGACAGCGCCCAGCGCATCTTCCGCCCCGCCGAACTCGGCACGCTCGTCGTCGTGGCGTGGAGCGGGAAGCATCCCGAAGACGACCACGACATGCCGTTCCTGCTCGCCTATCCGCTCGGCGACGGAACGGCGGGGCACGCGGGCGTCACCGGGGCGGCCCACGCCCTGCTGGCCGACACCGGCCTGCCGGTCGGCGGTCAGCTGCTCGACGGCCGGGAGACGACGAGCCTGCCGGTGACCCTGCTGGTCGAGGCGGGCTCGGCCTCGCTCACCATGCCGCCCCAGCTCAACGCGCAGTGCGAGGTGCCGCCCGAGTGGTTCGCGGCGGCCCGGCAGCGCGGCTACGCCTACTTCATCTTCGCGACCCGCCCGTGGCCGCAGGCCGTACCCGGACGGGCGATCACCGACGAGGCGCTCACCGCGTTCGTGGGCGACGAGTCCATGCTGACCTCCTCCGCGCACGTCCTGCTCCCGGTCCGCACCCTGCGCTGAGGGCCCGGTGCCCGGCCCGCGCGCCGGGCCCTCAGCCGTGGCGCGGGAACCGGTCCGCGAGTACGTCGCGGCCGGCCCAGGGCGCGGGCGCGGGGCGCACGGTGCACACGCACGGGGAGGCCCCGCGGACGGCGACGGCCGCCGCGTGGCCCTCGACGACGGGCAGGTCCACGACCCGCCATCCCGCGGGCGCCGTCCGCAGGTCGTCGGCGGCGAGATCGACACCGACGCCGGTGCCCACCCCCTTGAGGTACGCCTCCTTACGCGTCCACAGGCGGGCGAAGGCCGCGGCCCGCTCCTCGTCCCCGCCGGCCGCCTCGATCCGCGCGCGCTCGCCGGGGTGCAGCGCGGAGGCGACCTCCGCGACGGTACGGGGCCGGGGGCGGGGCTCCACGTCGACGCCGACCGCCCGCGCGGCCACGGCGATCGCGACGAGGTCCCCGCCGTGCGAGAGCGAGAAGGCCGGTCCGGCCCCCTCCAGCGCGGGGCGGCCGTGCGGTCCGCCGCAGGACGGGCAGTCCTGGCGGACGAAACGCAGTGCGGCGGGCTCCCGGCCGGTGCACAGCGCGAGCACGGCGCGCAGCGCGCTGTGCGCGAAGCCGTACCGCACCCGGTCCGCCTCGCGGCGGAAAGCCCGCATCCGTTCGTGTTCCGCCGCGTCCAGGTGGCGGGGCCCGGTGCGCGCCCACTCCTCGGCGCCGGGCACCGCGAGCAGCCACACCGACACCGCCCCGGCCCGGTGCTCGCGCACCTCGTCCGGGGAGAGACCCCCGCCGTTCACCACGTCCCGGGGCAGACCCCCGCCGTCCGGGGAGTGCTCCCCGCTGTCCGGGGGCAGCCCCCCGCCACTCACCAAGTCCCGCGCCACGCCCCCATCCTGCCGCAACCCGCCACCGCGCCGACAGGGGTGGCCACAACCCGGCCCCGGGCCCGGCCCCGCCCCGGCGGGCGCGCGGCCGGGCCGGTCCGGGCTCAGTCCTTGACCGTGAACCCCGCGCGCAGCAGGTCCTGTTCGCGCGAGGAGTGGCCGACGAGCAGTTCGAAGGCGCCCGCCTCGACGATGCGGCGGCCCTCGGCGTCGACGATCGTGCAGTCGGTGACCGGCAGTTCGAGGGAGACCTCGCGGGACTCGCCGGGCGCGAGGGTGACCGCCCGGTACGCCTTCAGCTCCTTCTCCGCCCAGGTCACCGAGGACACGGTGTCGCTCACGTAGACCTGCGCGACCTCGCGTACCGGCCGCTCCCCCGTGTTGCGCAGGGTCACGGTGGCGCGGACCGTGTCGCCCTCGGCGACCGCGGGTGTGCTGATGGCCAGGCCGGAGTACTCGACGGCGGAGTAGCCCAGCCCCTCACCGAACACGAAGGCCGGGGCCTGCGTGAGGTCGGCGTAGCGGTCGCCGTGCTGGCCGCGCACCTGGTTGTAGTACGTCGGCTGCTGGCCCGCGTGCCGGGCGAAGGAGATCGGCAGCCGGCCCGTGGGCTCGACCAGGCCGAGCAGCACCTCGGCCACCGCCCTGCCCCCCTCCATACCGGGGTTGAAGGCGTACACGAGGGCTGCCGCGCGGTGCGCCGAGGGCGGCAGCACGAGCGGCTTGGAGGCGATGACGACGACCACCATCGGCTTGCCGGTCCGCTCCAGGGCGTCGAGCAACGCGACCTGATCGCCGATGAGTTCGAGGGTCGCGGTGGAGCGGCCCTCGCCGACCAGCTCGATCCGGTCGCCGACCACGGCCACCACGTAGTCCGCCTCCGAGGCCGCCGCCACGGCCTCCGCGAGCAGCGCCTCGTCGGGCTCGGCGGGGACGACGACGTCGGGCCGGGGCTGCCCGTCGGGGAAGAAGGCGCCCGCCGGGTCGGCGCCCACCGTCAGGATCTGCGCGCCCCGCGCGTGGGTGACCGTCCAGCCCTCGGGGACGTGCGCGCGGAAGCCTTCGAGGACGGTGGTGATCATCTCGCGCGGCTGCCCGTCCGGCAGCCAGTCGACCTGGCCGGAGGAGCCGGCCCAGTCACCGAGCTGGTTCTGCGCCTCGTCCGCGTTCGGGCCGATCACGGCGACCCTGCGCGGCCTCCCGTCGGCCGGGGGGAGCGCGCGGCCGGTGGCGTCGGGCTCCAGTCCGCCCGCGAGCGGCAGCGTGCCGTCGTTCGCGAGCAGGACCAGGGACCGGCGGGCGGCCTCCAGGTTCAGCTCGGCGTGCGCGGCGCTGCCGATGAGCGCGGCCTGCCGCGCGGAGTCGGGGTGGCGCGGGTCCTCGAACAGGCCCAGCTCGAACTTGAGGGTGAGCACGCGACGTACCGCCGCGTCGATCTCCGCCTCCGTCAACAGGCCCTGCTCCAGGGCGTCCAGGGCGCCCTCGTAGAACTTCGGGGTGTTCATCACCATGTCGTTGCCGGCCTTGACGGCGGCGGCCGCGGCCTGCGTGTAGTCGGCGAAGATGTGCTGGTCCCACACCATGCGGCCGACGTTGTCCCAGTCGGTCACGAGGGTGCCGGTGTAGTTCCACTCGCCGCGCAGCACCTCGCTCAGCAGCCAGTTGTTGACGGTGATCGGCACCCCGTCCATCGACTGGTAGCCGAGCATGAAGCTCCGGCAGCCCTCGCGGGCGACCCGCTCGAAGGGCGGCAGGAACCAGGAGCGCAGCTTGCGGCGCGAGAGGTCGGCCTCGCTCGCGTCCCGGCCGCCCTGCGTCTCCGAGTAGCCCGCGAAGTGCTTGGCGGTCGCGAGGATCGCCGTCGGGTCGTCAAGGCCCTCGCCCTGGTAGCCGCGCACCATCGCGGAGGAGAGTTCACCGATCAGGAAGGGGTCCTCGCCGAAGGTCTCGGAGATCCGGCCCCAGCGCAGGTCGCGCGCGATGCACAGGACCGGCGAGAAGGTCCAGTGCACCCCGGTCGCCGCGACCTCGACGGCGGTGGCCCGCGCGATGCGCTCGACCAGCTCCGGGTCCCAGGTCGCGGCCATGCCGAGCTGGGTCGGGTAGATCGTGGCGCCGTGCCAGAACGAGTGGCCGTGGATGCAGTCCTCGGCGACCAGCAACGGGATGCGGAGCCGGCTGCGCCCGGTCAGCTCCGCCGCCTCCAGGACGCGTTCGGGGGAGGCGTGCAGGATCGAGCCCGCGTGCTTGTCCTCGACCGCCTCCCGTACGCCTTCCTTCGCGTTCAGCTGGAGCATCTGGCCGACCTTCTCCTGCCGCGTCATACGGCCGAGCAGGTCGTCGACCCGCTCGGCGACGGGCAACGAGGGGTCACGGTAAGGCGGGTTGAGGCCCACAGGAGTTCCTTTCACCACGTCGACGACGTGCTCGGCGGACGGGACACCCCCTCAGCAGGCCGGGGGCGGCGGCAGACGCGCGGCGTGGCCGCACGACCACCCCGCCCTCCCACCGTACGCTCAATCCCGACCATCTGGTAAGTATGTGAGGGGGCGGTTCCCGGCCAGAGCCGGACGACCCGCGCCGTACGAGGGATCGGGAGAGTGGCGTATGACCGCGCAAGTACGGAAGGGCTACGCGAAGGGCCGGGCCCGCCGGAGCGAGATCCTCGACCAGGCCATGACGCTGTTCGGGGAGGCCGGTTACCGGGGCACCTCCCTGCGGCTGATCGCCCAGCGCTGCGGCATCTCGCACCCCGGGCTGCTGCACCACTTCCCGACCAAGGAGTCCCTGCTGCTCGCCGTGCTCGAACACCGCGACGCGGTCGACGAGGTGTGGCTGTACGCGGGCGACCCGCGGGGCGTGGAGCGGCTGCGGCGCCTCGCCGACCTGACCGAGCTGAACGCGACCCGGCGCGGGATCGTCGAGCTGTTCACCCTGCTCGCCGCCGAGGCCACCTCCCCCGAACACCCCGCGCACGCCTACTTCGTCCGCCGGTACCGCACCTCCGTCGCCGACGCCCTGCGCGCCTACGAGGAGGCGGCGGCCGCCGGGTACCTGCGCCCGGAGATCGACCCCGCCCTCGCCGCCCGGCAGCTCATCGCCCTCATGGACGGCCTCCAGGTCCAGTGGCTGCTGAGCGACGGGGCGACCGACATGGCCCAGGCGGTCCGCGCCCACATCGCCTGCCAGCTGACGCTGAACTTCGCGGCGAGCACCGCCTGTTGAGAGCCCGTACGGCCGGGGACGACGGGCCGGCCTCAGCCCTCGCACTTCCCCGCGCTTCCCCGCACCTCCTCCTCGCGCAACTGCCCCTTCGGGCCCCCCGCTTGTCCTGATGTCCGGACGTCCTATTCTCAGTCGGGCTGGCTCTTCCGTGCCCGGCTGGACCTAGGGGGACGAGACGCGCGATGACAGCAGGAGTCTCCGGGGGGCAGGCGGTCGGCAACCGTCGGTCCTGGCTGCCGCTGCTGGCCTCGACCACCGCCTCGGTGGTCGCCATGGACAGCCTCGCCGTGCCCATCGCGCTCGATCCGTGGGGGACGGGGCCGCAGATGTCGCTCTCCCTCCTGGAGTGGACGGTGATCGCCTACAGCCTGGCGTTCGCGGCGCTGCTGCCCGCGGCCTGCGCGCTGCACAGCCGCCACGGCTCGCGGCGGATGCTCTGTGCCGGGCAGGTGCTGCTCGCCGCCGCCTCGGTGGGCTGCGCGCTCGCGCCCGTCGGGGCCTGGCTGGCGCTGGGCCGCGCGGGGCAGGGGGCCGCCGCCGCGCTGGTGACGCCCGCGGTCCTCAAGCTGGCCGGGCAGCTCTCCTCGCCGCGGACACGCGGACTGGTGCTGCCCGGATGCGCGGGCGGCGGGATCGAACTGTCCGCGGCGGCCGGTCCGTTGATCTGCGCGCTGGTGGCCCAGGGCGGGGACTGGCGCTGGATCTTCTGGCTCAACGTCCCGGTCTGCCTGCTGTCCCTCGTCCTCGCGGCGGGCTGGCGGCCTGACCCGTACGAGGTGCCGGGGCGGCCGGACCTGGAGAGCGCGCTCGTCACGGCCCTGGGCTGCTTCGCGCTGGCCTGGGGGGTGACCGAGGGGACGCGGCGCGGCTGGGACAGCGCGGCGGTCCTGCTCGGGCTGGGGCTCGGAACGGTGCTGCTGCTGGTCCTGCTGGCCGGGCGCATCCCGCTCGGCGGTTTCCGCGCGCGCGAGTTCCTGGCGGTCCGCGTCGGCTACGCCTGCGGCTGCGCCGCGCTCTACTGCACGGTCCTGCTGCTCCAGCGGTACTTCCTGGCGACCGACCCGGTGGGCCGGCCGCTCTACGCCTGGCTGCACCTGGCTCCGCTGTGCCTGGGGCTGCTGGTGTGCGCCCCGCTGTCCGGTCCGCTCGCGCTGCGGCTGGGCACCAGCAGGCTGATGGCCCTGGCCCTGGTGACCTCGGCGCTCTCGCTCGGCGCGCTGGCCTGGGGCACGCACCGCGGCTCCCCGTACACCGTGCTGCTGCTCCCGCTCCTGCTGAGCGGCGCCGGGATCGCCCTGGCCGTGCCGACGGGCCGCACCCTCGCGCTCGTCGTACCGGCCAAGTCGCTGCCCGGCGCGGGCCTGCCGGCCGTGGGCGCGCTGCGCAACCTCGGCGGCTCGTTCGGCGCCGCCTCGGTCGGGGTGCTGCCCGCCTTCCACACCTCCAGCTCGGGGGCACGGTCCCTGGACGGCCTGGCCCCGGCGATCGGCATGGCCGGGCTGATCTGCCTGGCCGGTGCCGCGACGTACTTCGCGGTGCCGAGCCGCCGAAGCCCCCTCCGGTAGACCGGCGGGGCTCCGGCGGCGCCCCCTAGGTCCTGCGCACCGACATCCGCAGGCCGCCGCGCACCCGGAGCGAGAGCATCGGCTCGGGGACCACGGACGCGCCCCTGGGCAGTTCCAGGCGCAGTTCGCGCATGACCATCGCGATCACGAAGACCGCCTCCATCATCCCGAGGTGGTTGCCCACGCAGAAGCGCGGTCCCGCGCCGAACGGGATGTACGCGTAACGGGGGCGCTGGGCGCGCCGGTCACGGTCGAAGCGCTCCGGCTCGAAGCGTTCGGGCCGTTCCCAGAACTCGGGGTGCCGGTGCAGCGTGTAGGGGCACACCACCACGTCGGCGCCGGCCGGGACGTCGTATCCGGCGATGACGTCGGGGCCCTGGGCGATACGGGAGAGCATCCACACCGGCGGGTAGAGCCGCATCGTCTCCTCGACCACCATGGTCGTGTACTCCAGGCGGTGCAGGTCCTCGAACTCCGGCAGCCGCTCGCCGAGCACGCTCCGCGCCTCCTCGCGCAGCCGCTCGGCCACCCGCGGGTGCTGGTCGACGAGGTAGAAGGCCCAGCCCAGGGTGCTGGCCGTGGTCTCGTGCCCGGCCAGCAGCAGCGTGACCAGTTCGTCGCGCAGCCTGCGCCGCGCGACGCGCGGGTCCCGCTCGGCGCGCACCGACAGCAGCAGCCGGGAGAGCACGTCGTCCCCGCCCTGCCCGGTGTCCGGCACGCGGTGCGCCGCCAGTTCCTCGGTCGCCTTCTGCAGGCGGGCCCGCGCCGCGCGGAAGCGCAACTGCTTCGGCAGCGGCAGGAACTGCGGGATCGCGCCGATGGTGACGACCTCGAACATCGCCTGGTCCTGCACGGCCTCGAAGTCGTGGCCGATCGAGGCGTGGCCGCCGAGGTCCTCGTCGAGCAGGGTGCGCCCGAGCACCCCGAGGGTCAGCTCGGTCAGCTGCGCGGTGATGTCCACCGGCCCGTCCCCGGTCCTGGTCCGCAGCCGGCCGACCATGCGCGCCGTCTCCTCGGCGACCACGGCGGCCTGCGCCGCGATCCGCCGGGCCTGGAAGGCGGGCTGGATCACCCGGCGCTGCTCCCGCCACAGCTCGCCCTCGCTGGTCAGCAGCCCGTCGCCGAGGGCCCGGCGGGCCTGGTGCAGCCCGATGCCCTTGTGGTAGTTGCCCGGGTTGTCGGCGAGCACGTACTTGGCGTGGTCGGGGTGGTTGAAGAAGTAGAGCGTCTTGGGGCCGATGGCCATGCGTACGGCGTCGCCGTAGCCGTTCGCGGCCGTGCGCATCAGGGCGAGCCGGTCGCGCAGCAGCATGTCGAGCAGCTTGACGGTGGACCATCGGGAGGGGCCCGGCGGTACGCGCCGCCGGGTGCCGCCGGACCGGGACTGGGTGTCGGTCACGGCTCAGCCCTCCACGCCTGCGGCCAGCCGGTCGGCGATCTTGCGGCGCCAGATCTCGTAGGCCGGGACGCCCTCGTCCACGCAGGGGTCGGGCAGCGCCTCCTGGCAGACGCCCATGGCCTGTTCGGGGGTGGTGCCGCACAGCACCCCGGTGGCCAGCGCGGTGTGCGCGTTGCCCAGCCCCGCCTCCAGGCGCGCGGTGGCCGCGAAGGCGGAGCCCTGGGCTAGCCAGCGTCCCTGCTTCCCCGCCCGCTCGCGCAGGAGCCGCAGCTCCGCCTCGCCGACACCGCCCGCGTAGGTGGCGGCCAGTCCGGTCCCCGCGTACAGATCCGGGTGCCGGTCCTCGGAGAACGACCTGATCATGGTGGTGACCCGTTCGACGTCGGTGCCGCCGACGAACCACAGGGCGCGGCCGATCCCCTGGTCGATGACCCGGTCCGCGGCCCGGGACCACCCGCCGCCCGGCCAGGGGAAGCCGGGCTCCTGGTACTGCTCGTGCACGTACCTGCGGGTGCGGAAGTACGCCTGGTGGAAGCCGTAGCCGTCGAGCACCAGCCAGCGCAGCAGCGGGTCGGCGGTGTGCATCCGCGACCAGCGGAACCGCGGGACGCGGGCCATGGCCCAGCCCACCCCCACGTAGACCATGTACACGTGCTTGGCGCCCTCGCCCCGCAGCAGGTCCGCCACGTGGTGGGTGCCGCCGACCGGCAGCCCGTCGCGCACCGCCATCCCCATGCCGGCGCCCTCGTAGGCGAAGCCCCGGAACTCCGGTGTCAGGCTTTCGAGCCGGGCCTCGGCCTCCCGGGCCGAGGAGGCCGCCGCGGCGTACGCGTAGCCGGTCAGGAAGGTCTCGCCGACCTTCTCCAGCCGTTCGCGGGCCTCGGGGCTCTTCTCGTGGAAGCCGCGGGTGGACAGCTTCGTCTCGTGCATGCCGGGGGTCAGCAGGCGGCTGCGGAGCCGGCCGAACTGGTTCGCCATCTCTTACTCCTCGTGGGAAGGGGTGACGGCCGCGTTCACGAAGTGCTCGCGGATGGCGCGGCGCCACAGCTCGTACGGCGGCACCGGGCCGGTGCCGGTGCGCTCGGCCTCGGTGCGGTCGGCCAGGTCCACGGCCTCCTCGATGTCCAGTCCGGTCAGCTCGGCGGCGCCGGTGACCGTCTGCGCGGGCACGAACCGCGCGTGGTGCCTGGCCTTGACCGCGAAGACGGCGCCGAGCGCGAGGTCCGCCTCGTGTCCGCTCCGGGCGGCCGTGTCGCGCAGTCCGGCCAGTTCGGTGGCCGTCGCGCCGCCCGCGAAGGTCGCCGCGAGACCGACACCGCTCCACAGGTCGGCCCGCCGGTCCCGGGCGAAACGCCCGACCGCCTCGGCCACCGCGGTGCAGCGGCCCCCGTGGATGAACCACAGCGCGCGCCCGACGCCCTGGTCCACGGCGCGCGGGAAGTACCCGGGATGCCCCTCCCACGGGTACGGCTCGGGCCGCGACTGGCGCTCGACCCAGCGCTCCGTGTCGAAGTACGCCAGGTCGAAGCCGTAGCCGTCGACGGCCAGCCAGCTCATCGTGGGGTGAAAGGGGATCTCGCGCAGGTCGGGCATCACCTTGCGCCACAGCGGTCGCGGCAGCCGGGCCATGGCGAACCCGACGCCGATGCAGGCCAGGAAGTAGTGCGGGCGCCCGGGGCCGAGGATCAGCTCCCGGGTGCGGTGCCCGCGCACCGCGTCGCGCACGGTGCAGGCCATGACCGCCCCCTCGTACGCGAATCCGCGCAACTCGGGTTCCACCATGGCCAGTCGACGCTCGATCTCCTCCAGTCCCCGCGCCTCGACCCCCCATTCGAAGCCGACGACCACCGACTGCGGGATCGCCTCCAGCCGTGCGGTGGCCGGGGTCGGGGTGACCGGGAACCCCCGGCCGGCGAAGCCGACCGAGTGCAGCGAAGGGGCGAGCAGGAGCCTGCGCAGCGAGCCGAGCGGGGTGGCCATGGGCAACTCTCCCTGGGCGGTCGGTCGGGCGGTGTGGTCCGGGTCCAAGCACCCCGGACACCTGTGCCAGACATCGTCGTCGCCACGCGGGCGTCCCGGCTACTTCCGGAGTGCGCCGTCACGAGGAATCCGGGACCACCCCAAGTCGGCTTTTTGCGACCGGAGTTGCGTGGGCCCGGCCTCGCCGCACACCGCGGCCGAGGGCTCCGGTCCGGTCGTGCGCGCCGGCCGGACCGAGGGCGCGGGAGCGCGCGGGCCTCGGGGCGATCCCCGCCTCCGGTGCCCTTGGCGCGGGAGTGGGCGTACAGGCGCCCGGCCGTGTCGAAGGTGGTGACGCCGGGCGCCGGGCGCCGGGCGCCGGGCGCCGAGTGCCGAGTGCCAGGCGCCGAGTGCCGAGTGCCGCGCCCACGGGCACGGGCGGCGTCGGTCCCGGTCCGCGACCGGTGGGTGGTCCAGTTCCCGTGGGCCGGCACGCTGACCGTCAGGCCCCCTCGGCCGACGAAGCGGTACCCCATGTTCCCGGCCTCGCGGTTCAGCCGGTCGGCCTGCGGGTGTCCGGACACCTCGCTCGGGGCCCGCTCGCACGGACGGACGGACGGCGGGCCGAGGGCGCGGCGGACCACGGCCGCCTCCGGGAGACCTCCCGGGGGCGGCCTTTCGCGCTCCCGGCCCGCCGTACGCCTCAGAGGGCGAGCCGGCGGAATCCGCCGCCGAAGTACAGCAGCGGATCGTCCGTCTCCTCACGGCCGGTGTCGAGCACCGAGCCCAGGAAGATCGAGTGGTCGCCGCCGTCGTGGACCGCCGTGAGAGCGCACTCCAGCCAGGCCTGCGCGCCGGCCAGGAGCGGGGTCCCGGTGTGCCGTCCCGGTACGGTGCCGACCGTCTCGAACTCGCGTCGGCCCCGGGGCCTGCCGCGGTCGGCGAAGTGCCTGGCCAGGTCCTCCTGCCGTCCCGAGAGCATCGAGACGGCGAAGGCCTTCTCCTCCAGGATGGCCTCGTGGATCGCCGCCGTGCGCACGACGCACACCAGGACCAGCGGCGGCTCCAGCGAGACCGAGGTGAAGGAGTTCGCGGTCATGCCCCGGGGGGTGTCCCGGCCCGCGGTCAGGACGGTGACACCCGTGGCGAAGCGGCCCAGTACGGCGCGCAGTTCACCCCGGGCGCGACCGGGCTGCGACAGGTCGGCGAGGGGCGAGGGGCCGGGGCGCGCCGGCAGCGGTTCGGCGCTCACGCGCCGGCTCCGCTCGTCGCCGCGGCGGGCCGCGCGGCCGCCCCCGCCGCGTAGGGCGCGAGGGCGGTGCGCAGCGCCTCGGGGACCCGGGTCGGACGGGTGTCGGTGTTCGGTCCGCGCATGCACGCGATCCGCTGCCGCCCCTTGGCCACCAGATCCTCGGCGCCGCCCTCGCGCAGGCGGACGTAGTCGAAGCTGAAGGCCACCTGGGTCTGGGTCAGGTCGTCGAGGCGCATCCGGATCGACAACTCGTCGAAGGCCGTGATCTCCGCGAAGAACTCGCAGTCCACCTTGAGGGTGAACAGCTTCAGGTCCTCCCTGATGTCCGCGAGCACCTCGGGCGCGCGGTCCAGCAGGAACATCTCCCGGCATCTGCCCTGCCAGCGCAGGTAGTTGACGTAGTAGACGTTGCCGACGAGGTTGGTGTCCTCGAAGCCCACCAGATGGCGGTACTCGTAGTAGGGCCGCATCGTCAGTCGCTCCTCTCCACGGCCTGGGCCATGAGCGCGAACACCACGGGCCCGGCGACATCCCGCAGCGCCGTCGGGAAGGTCGCGATCCGGGCCGTGCCCGAGCGCAGCGACACCCAGCGGGCCTCGCCCCGGGGGGCGCTGTCCACCGTGAGCCCGGCGAGCGCGCGGCCGTTCTTGCGCAGGCACTCGACGGCGCTCCACACCCGGGTGGCCGCGAGGGACAGCTCCTCCTCGTGCTCGGCCGCGATCAGCCGGGCGAGGGCGAAGCCCTCCGCGCCCAGCAGCCCCCGCCACTCCTCGGCGGAGCGGGGCTCGGCCGTCTGCACGTCGCAGGCCACCGGTACCTCGCCGGTGACCAGCAGGGTCACCCCCGCGCCGTGCGAGGCGGAGACGTGGGGGCCGCCCGGGATCTCCGGCCGTCCGTCCGGGGCGTGGGTCACCTCGGTGGCCCGGCCCAGGGCCCAGCTCGCGGCCTGGTCGGTGGCCTTTCGGCGTGCGGCCACCCCCTGCGCGGGCTCCTCGTCGGGCCGGACGACGACGCGTACGGCGGCGGGCAGCAGCCGCTCGGCGCGCCGTTCCAGGTACGGGCCGAGCAGGGCGGGCTGCCAGGGCCCGGTGCCGTCCCGCTTGCGCACCGCCTGGAGCCGCAGCCCCTCCCAGCGTTCGACGAGCCTGCCCGAGCGGTCGCGGACGTCGAGGTCCCAGACGTAGCTGTCGCCCGTGCGGGAGCGCTCCTCGGCGTGCAGCGTCACGTGTTCCCGTCCGTGCGCCTCGGCCGGGTCGGCGAGGTGGAGGCGCTCGACGCTCACCGGGAGCAGGGTGGCTTCCGGCACGCAGCACTGGATCGAGTGCATCAGCGCGTCCCGGGTGCCCGGGTCGGCCAGGACGAGGGAACCGGGCAGGTGGTGCGCGAACCAGGCCCGGCCGGCGGTGTCCGCGATCTCCGCGACGCACCCCCTGGCGGACAGCCGGCGGTAGCCCACCAGCCGCTGGAAGCGCGGCCCCTGGAAGAGGACCGGCCCGTAGAGGTCGCGGTCCGGGGCGAGCGGGAGCCGCGGCGCGTCCCCGGCGAGGGGTACGGGCCCGGAGTCCTCCGGCTCCGGGCGGTCGTAGCGGAGCGTGGCGCGGAAGTGGTCGGCCTGGAAGCCGGTCTCACTGCTGCGGATCACGGCCTCCACCTCTCCGGCGTTCCGGGCCAGTACCGCGACCCGGACGGTGGTAGCCCCCTGCGGCGGGATGACGACGGGGCGCAGGAACTCCATGTCCTCCAGGGTGGGCGCCCCCTCGAACCCGGTGAGCGCCGCGGCGGCCTGCGCCATGGCCTCCATGCCGAGGACCGCGGGGAACAGCAGGTCGCCGTCCAGTTCGTGGTCGGCCAGGTAGAGGTCCTCCGCGGCGGTCAGTTCGGCGTCGACGACCAGCTCGATGCCCGGGTAGTGGGCCCGGGGGCGGTCGACGAAGCGCAGCAGCGGGAGTTCGCGCCGCTCCAGCGCCAGCGTCGGCAGCCCGCCCGCGCGCCCCGTCACGACCAGGGCGGCGGGCGCCTGCGGGTCGGCGAGCACCTGCTTGAGCAGGGCCACGCCCTCCCGCGTCGGGATCGGCTCGATGCCCTCGCGGATCAGCGACTCCAGGACGCCGAGCCGCTCCCCCATACCGGACCCGGACCACACGGACCACTCCAGGGCCAGGCAACGGCAGTGGGGGTAGTCCTCGCCCACCTGACGGGTCAGGTCGGTGAGCCAGTCGTTGGCGGTGGCGTAGTCCGCCTCGCCGCGCAGACCGGCCCGGCCGATGACGGAGCCGAAGGTGACGAGCAGGCGCAGGGCGGCCGGGTCGACCGCGGTGAGCACGTTCCCCAGGCCGGTGATCTTCGGGGCGAGGGTGCGGCGGAAGGACGCCTCGTCCAGCTGGGCGAGGGCGTGCGGCTCGTTGTGGCCCGCGCCGTGGAGGACGGCGGTGACCGGGCCGAGGGCCGTACGGATCTCGTCGACCGCCGCCTTGACCTCGTCGGCGGAGGTGACGTCGGCGCGGACGTAGCGGACGTTGACGCCCGCCGCGGTCATCCGCTCCAGATTGGCCCGCAGTTCGGGATCGGTGGCGGGGTCGGACCGGCCGAGCAGGGCGAGGCCCGCCCCGGTGGACTCGGTGAGGGCGAGGGCGCATTCGGCGGTGATGCCCTTGCCGCCGCCGGTCACGAGCAGGACGTCCCCGGCGTCGAGCACCTGTTCCGGCCCGGGTCCGGCGCCCGGCTCCCCGGCCGGGGAGGCGGGCGGCAGCGGGCGCAGCACCGGCACGGTACGGCGGCCGTCGGCCCCGTGGTGGACCTCGCTGAACCCGCTGGTCGCCGCGACGTCGCGTACGACGCGGGCGCTCAGCTCAGCGGCGTGTTCCGGCGGCATCCGCTCCGGGAGGCTCGCGGTGACCACGGTGGTCGCGATGCCCGGCGCCTCCAGGTGCAGGGTCTTGGCCAGGCCCGCCGCGCCCCGCCGGTCGCCGACGGCGACGAAGCGGGTGGCCCCGGAGCGGGACAGCGCGGCGCGGGCGGCGGAGATCATGAGCTGCGCGTGGTCCTCGTCGCAGTCCCGGGGCAGGCACAGGAGCACTCCGCCGCCGAGCCCCGCGGCGCGCAGGGCCTCGTGCAGGGCGGGGGCCAGCGGATGCCGCGCGGGGGCGAACAGCTCCCAGTCGCCCTCGCCTGAGGGACCGGCGGCGGGGGCCGGTTCGGCCGGCGTCTGGTCGACGGCGAAGGCCCGGACCCAGGGGGCCACGCCGAGGGGCACCGCGGGCTCCTCGGCCCCGCCCGTGTCCGTCTCGGCCAGCCCGTCGAGGAGTTCCGCGAGTTCGGCGAGGGTGGAGGTGGCGAAGGCGGTGGTGACCGTCGGGGCCGGGACGCCGAGTTCCTGGGTGGCGCTGTTCATGATCTGGGCCACGGTGATGGAGCTGAGATGCAGTTCGTCGAGCGGGTTGCTGTGCGGGCTGACGGCCTCCAGGGGCAGTTCGGCCCGCTCGGCGGCCAGGCGCAGGAGGACCGGGAGGCTGCCCTCCGCCCCGGACACCGAGGCGGCCGGCGCCTCGTCCTTCGTCTCCGGGGGAGGCGGTGCGTCGACGCGCACGCCCGCCAGGGGCAGCTCGACGTCCGGGGTCGACTCGCAGGGGCTCGCGAAGAAGCGGAACTCCTTGTCCAGGGGCAGCGGCCGGGTGAAGCGGTCCTCGAACAGCGCGGCGTGCCGCACGGGCGCGCCGAGGGTGTACGCGGCCGCGACCGCGGTCAGCAGTCCGGACAGGGAGGTGGAGTCCGCGTCGAGCGAGACGGCGGGCACCCCGGGCGCGATGTCCGCGGCCAGGCCCTTGAGGGTCCGCCCGGGGCCGACCTCGATCAGCAGGTCCACCTCGGCGGCCAGGGTCTGGACGGCCTCCGCGAACCGCACCGGCTCCAGCACCTGGCGGGTCAGCAGCTCCGCCACGTCGGTGCCGGGGGTGACCTCGCCCGCCGTCACCGTGGAGATCATCCGCCGGGCGGGGCGGGCGAAGCGCTGGGTGCCCAGGTAGGCGCCGAGTTCCTTGGCGGCGGGCGCGACGGCCGGGGAGTGGAAGGCGTGCGAGACGTTGACCGGCGCCGTGCCCAGGCCCCGCGCGGCGGCGAGGGCGCAGACCCGCCGCACGGCCGCGGCCGGACCGGAGACCACGGTCTGCCGGGGGCCGTTGTAGCCGGCGACGACGACCGGTTCCCCGGCGAGCAGCGGTTCGGTGTCGGCGGCGGCGGCGGCGATGCCCGCCATGGCGCCGTCCCCGTCACTCGCCTCGGCCATGAGCCGCCCGCGGGTCGTGGCGGTGCGCAGGACCGAGGACTCGTCGAGCACTCCGGCCCAGTGCAGGGCGGTGACCTCGCCGAGGCTGTGTCCGGCCGCCACCACCGCCTCGATGCCGAGCGCGGACAGCACCCGCAGTCCGGCGAGGGAGGAGGTGACGATGCGCGGCTGCGCCACGGCGGTGGCGGCCGGGTCGCCGCCGGCGGGCAGCGGGTGGGCGCGGTACAGCTCGTCGACCGGGGCGAAGCGGCGGCGCAGCGCACCGCCGTCCGCGCGCCGGCCGGCGCCCTGGCCGGGGAAGAGGAAGCCGACGCGGGGTCCGGCCGCCGCGCTGCCCAGGAAGACCCCTCCCGGGGTGTCGAGCACCGAGCGCGCCCCGTCGTCCAGCAGGGTGAGCAGTTTGCCGAAGCGCTGCTCCGCCTGTTCCGGTGAGGCCGCGAGGACGGCGGCCCGGACGGGCCGTGCCGCCAGCTCGCCCTGCAAGGTGGCGGCGAGGTCGCCGAGTTCGGCGAAGGACAGCCGCGGGACGAAGGCGGCCAGACGGGCGGCCTTGCCGCGCAGCTCGGCCGCGCTGTCGGCGTCGAGCAGCAGCAGCTCGGTGTCCTGACGGGACCGGACGAGCCTGCGGGTGACCCGGCCGACGTCCTCCTTGCGCACCCCGTCGGCGTGCTCGACCACGATGTGCGCGTTGATGCCGCCGAAGCCCATGGAGGAGGCGCCCGCGCGGACGGGGGCGTCGCGCGGCCACAGTTCGGCCTCCGCGGGCACCCGCAGGGCCGGCCGGTCGCCGGTCAGTTCGGGGTGCGGGTCGACGTGGCTGGTCGCGGGCGGGATGACCTGATGGCGTACGGCGAGGACGGCCTTGAGGAGACCGGCGACACCGGCCGCCGCCTTGGTGTGGCCGAAGTTGCCCTTGACCGTGCCGAGGGCGGCGGGCGGCGCGTCCGGGTCGGCGGCCCGGCGGGCCTCCGAGAAGGCGCGCAGTTCGGTGGTGTCGCCCACCGCCGTACCGGTGCCGTGGCCCTCGAAGTAGCCCACCGTCTCGATGCCGAACCCGGCGGAGGCGTAGGCGCGTTGCAGGGCGAGCCGGTGCCCGGACGCCTCCGGCCGGGTGATGCCGCCCCGGCCGTCGGAGGAGTAGCCCCAGCCGGCGATGGTCGCGTACCGGAACCTGCCCTGCGCGACGGCGTCCTCGTCGCGCATGAGCACGAGCATGCCGCAGCCCTCGCCGGGCCAGAAGCCGTTGGAGCCGCGGTCGTAGACGCGCATCTCACCGGTGGCGAGCGCGCCCGTCTTGGCGAAGCCGATCACCTCGAAGGGGTCGATGCTGAGGTCGACTCCGCCGGCCACGGCCACGTCGAGCCGTCCGTTCGCCAGCGCGTCGCAGGCCGTGGCGGTGGAGAGCAGCGAGGAGGAGCAGGCCCCGTCGACGGTGAACCCGCCGCCCTTGAAGTCGAAGTGGTTGCAGATCCGTCCGGCGATGGTGTTGGCCAGCCCCCCGGCCAGGGTGTCCTCGCCGATCGGCGGGAAGGGGCTCTTGTAGCGCTCTTCGAGCTGGTCGAGGAAGGCGGCCAGGGCGGTGTCCTCCCAGCCGTGCTCGCGCAGCGCCGCCCCGACGGTGCGGCGCACGTAGGGCCAGCGCAGCCGCATCAGGTTGGCCCGGCTGAACTCGCCGGTCAGGGTGTTGCCGACGACCACCCCGGTGTTGAGGTCGCCGAGGCCCTCGCCGAAGGGGAAACCGGCGTCCTCCAGGGCGCGCGCGGCGGTGTCGAGGGCGAGCCAGTGCGTCATGTCGGTGGCGCGGAAGGTGCTGCCCGCGACGCGGTACTTGACCCGGTCGAACTCGAACCCGTCGAGGACGGCGGCCTTGCTGGAGTAGAAGCGGTCGGGGGCGGCGGGATCAGGCGAGTAGTAGTCCTCGGCGCGCATCCGCTCCTCGGGCAGCCGGCGGAAGGCCCGCCGGCCGGCCAGGACGTTCTGCCACAGCTGCTCGGCGCTGTCCGCGTCCGGGTACCGGCAGGCGATGCCGACGACGGCGATCCTGGCGGGGGCGGTGGAGCCGGGGGCCGGGGGCGAGGAAAGGGGGGAGAAGGGCATCACGCGGCCACCGTCTCGATCGTGGACTTGTCGCCGAGCGCCGTACCGCGGCCCCCGGACCGGTCGTCCCCGGGCGCCTGGGGGCGTCCCTTGCGCCGCTGGACGAGATGGGCGACCCACCAGCCGATACCGCGCACCGCGCAGACCGCGGTGGTGGCGAAGAACAGGGTGTAGACGACGTTGAACAGCATCATCACGCCGTAGACGGTGGCGACCGAGGCGCCGAACACGAACTGGTTGCGCCCTTTCGTGGGGGTGGTGCCCGGGTCGCTGATCATGTAGTTCGTGAACAGGATGAAGGCCACCCCGCTCATCGGGCCGAGCGCGGAGGCGAGGGCCACGTCCCAGAACCAGTGCCGGATCAGGGCCTGGATCACGAATCCGCCGAGCCAGCCGACGATCAGCGCGGTGCGCTTGGTGAGCGCGGTGTTGATGATGGTTCCCGCGGTCGCGATGATCAGCGGGATCGAGGCGCGGAAGAAGGTGTTGGCGTTCTCGGTGAACTCGTAGGGCGGGGCGATGCTCACCCAGGAGCCGAAGCAGACCAGCGAGAGGGTGATCCCGAAGTTGGAGGGGTTCATGAAGTGCCGCATACGGCCCGCGACCGGGGCCTGCATCGCGTGCTTGCCCGCGACCCCCACGAACACCGCGAAGAGCACCGGGAACAGCTGGTTGTTCGCGTACAGCAGCATGTTCGCCGCCAGCGCGGTGATGTGGGCGGGCAGCAGGAACTCGTAGACGCCGCGGAAGCCTTTGCCGGTGAAACGCGCCGGCCTGCGCTGGGCCCAGGCGCTCAGCATTTCGAGGAGGATCTCGGTCGTGTAGCCGGCGGCCACCGCGACGAACGGCCACAGCCAGGGCTGTTCGAAGCCGAGCACGGTGTACCCGAGGATGTTGAACACGCTCATGGAGAGGGCGAAGTTGCGCAACGCCAGGTAGCGCGGGTCGCGTGCGGCCGCCGGAGGGGAAACGGCTGGTGAAGGGGTGACGGTGGTCATCGCTCGGCGACCTCCTGCGCGGTGTCGGTCAGCAGATACGTGTGGGTTCCGGGGGTGAGCTTCTGGGTCGTGCGGTGCCGGCCCCCGTCGGCGTCCCGCCAGGACAGCTGCACGGTGGCCGGACCGTCGTAGGAACCGAGTCCGAAGTGCACGTCGAAGCTGCGGAAACCGCTGTGGCCGCCGCCGCCGTCGAGCTGGGAGACCTGGGTGCCCTCGGGGGTGGTGACCTTGACGGTGGCTCCGTAGGCGGGGGTGCCGGTGTTCGCGATGCCCTCGCCCGCGTCCGCACCGGGGCCGGTGGCGGGGCGGTACAGGCGCAGACCCAGGTAGTTCCCCTTCTCGGGGGCCTGGTTGGCGTAGAAGGCGGGCGGTCCCCACTGGCGCGCGACGGCGAAGTCGAGGACGCCGGTCCCGGTGGTGTCACCGGTGGCGAGGGCCCGCGTCGGGATCTTGACGTCCAGCCCCAGCTGCTTGGAGACGTTGGCGTACTCGCCGCTCTCGGTCTTCGCGTAGAAGCCGAGGACGTCGTCGCCCGCGATGTCGTCGCCGGGCTGGACGTGCGGCCACATGGCGGGGTTGGACAGCAGGTTGTCGTTGCTCATGGCCAGCTCCTGGAGCCAGGGCCAGCGGTCGGTCTTTCCCTTCACGAAGCCGGTGGCCTGCATGATCGACACGTCGCCGTCGTTGAGGAAGTCGGCCATCTTGGTGTCCCAGCCCCAGCCGGTCCAGGCCACGCCGTGCTCCTGCGCCTCCTGCTCGAAGGGCGCCTCTCCGGACTCCAGCTTCCGGCGCGCCTCCTCCTCGCTGCCGGCCTTGTTCATCCAGAGGAAGTTGCTCTCCTCCAGGCCCCAGGCGGCGGTGATGTTGCTGACCATCATGTCGAAGCGGCCGTTGCGGTCGACGTCGGCGAAGTCGACGCCCATGCCCTTGAAGGAGCCCTTGCCGAGCACGAAGGACTTGGGCGTGGTCGGTGTGCGCTTCCCGGTGGCCTCCGAGTACCTGATGTGTCCCGGCGTGGACCGGTTGTACAGCAGGTGGTCGTGGCCGAAGTCGTCGGCGATGTACATTTCGGGCAGGTCGTCGCCGGTCAGGTCGGCCCCGGAGACCGCGAGGGTCCAGCCGGTGGACGCCCCGTAGGGGATGGCGCCCTTCTCCTCCACGAACGAGACGCTGGGATCGTCCCCGGCGCGGGCACCGGTCCAGCGCATGACGTGGTCTCCGCCGGCGTTCTTCGCGTTGGACAGGGAGTCGTTCATCAGCACGTTCTTGAGACCGTGCGGGTCGAGTACGTCGGAGTCCGGGAAGTAGTTCCCCACCACGATCGACGGGTGGCCGCTGCCGTCGAGGTCGCCGACGTAGACCGCGTCGGTGTTCCAGCGGGGGCCGTGGTAGGCCCCGTCGTCGCTCCGCGAGGCCACCACCTCGCGCGGCACGTAGGAGGCGGGAGACAGGTCGTTCGCACTCGCCTTGGCCAGGAACACGACGGGGGTGCGCCCCCAGTACGAGACCAGCAGGTCCATCCTGCCGTCGCCGTTGAAGTCTCCCGGGGCGCAACCGGTCGGCGCCATCGCCGCGTCCGTCGGAAGCGGGGCCGCGTCGAGGACGAACGGGGTGAACCGGTCCGCCTCCGGCGCGGTCGGCGTGTACGTCACCACGACCTGATCGGTCCGGGTGTCGACGATGCACATGCCGTCGGCCTTCCCGTGCCCCATGAGGTCGTTGACGGCTATGCCCGCGCCGACCGAGGAGATCCAGGACCGGATCTTCTGATACGCCGGATTCACCTTGCGAACCGTGTTCATGGGCTGTGACTCGTAGCCCGGTGGCAGCGCGATGGCCATTTCCTGGAACTTGTACTTCGCCGCGGCCTCGTCACCGCCGGCCACGGCTACGGAAGTCCGGACCGTAAAGAACAGTGACGCGGCCACCAACACCGTCACCACACCCGGTGTCATTCTGCGGAATCGCTCGCGTCGATCCATCGCACTCCCCCTCACTTACCGCCCAAAAGGGACAATTGCTCGGCTTGAGTTCGCATTCCGAGAATGGGTGACGGCAGATCGCGGTGCCTCTCCGACATTGCCCGAAACAGCCGGGCCGTCGCGGCGCGCCGAACGCGGAGAGGAAAACGGCAGGCCGGAAGAGAGCCGCGCGCAACCCCGGGCCCGGACCACGGAAAACCGCCGCCGGACCCGTCACGCCTGATCAGCCCGCATTCACCGGGAAAGCGAGTGAGGCGGGGCCCGGGGTGCGGTCGGGGGTGCGGTCGGGGTGCTGTCGGGGTACGCCGAGGTGCGCGGGAGGGACGGCGGCGGCGCTGCCGGGAGGCATCGCGGTGGCGGGCGGCCGGGAGGGGACGTCACGCCTCAGCGGAGGAGGGCGACTCGCACCGGCGGACGAGGACGTCACCCGCCGGCGAACAGCCGTCGAGCGGCCCGCGCCGCCGGCGGGAAGCCCGGCCAGGACCCGCCCGGCCAGGACCCCCGGCCAGGACCCCCGGCCGGGACCCGCCCGAGCCAGGCCCCCCGAGCCCGGCGGGTCGCTCAGCGGCCGCCCCCCGTGCCGCCGCGTCCCCGGAACGCGGCGGCCGCCTCGTCCCGGTCCGCCCCGGCGCTCACGAGGAGGCCGACCACCTCGGCCTCCAGGCAGACGTCCGCGTCGTAGGGCTCGATCAGGTAGCCCCCGAGCTCCAGGGTGACCAGGCCGTGCAGCGCGACCCACAGCTGGTGGGCCACCAGATGCGCGTCCCCCGGGCGCAAACCGCCCGCCTCCATGGCGCGTTCGACCGCCAGGACCAGGACGTTCAGCGTGTACCGGCCGTGCTGGCGGTCCTCCTCGGACAGCGAGAAGCCGCCCAGGCTCGCACCGCCGAACATCACGCCGTAGAGGTGGCGGTGCTCCAGCGCGTTGTCCCGGTACGCGGCCCCGAGGGCGCAGATGTCCGCGACCGGGTCCGAGGACCGCGCCACGCCCTCGAAGCGCCGGTCGAGCAGCCGGAACCCCTCCTGGACCATGGCCCTGACAAGATCGTTCTTCCCCCCGAAATGGGTGTACACCGCCGTCGTGGAGGTGCCCACCGCCGCGGCCAGGCGCCGTGTCGACAAGGCGGAGGGCCCCTCTTCGGCGAGCAACTGCGCCGCCGCTTCGAGGAGTTGGACGCCGAGGGCGGGATTCGCTGTCCGTGGGCTCACCGTTGACATCCTCTCACGGGGGTGCGATTTTGATGTAACGATGTTACGTAACAGTGATTCCCGAGGACGGACAGCGATGCCCACTCGTCACCAGAACAGCACGTCACATCTGCTGAGCAGCGGCTACCGGCCCGTCACCGAGGAAGTCACCGTGCTCTCCCCGCCAGTGCGCGGAGAGCTGCCCTCGGAACTCGACGGCACCTTCCTGCGGATCGGCCCCAACGCGCTGGGCGGCCACGACCCGGCCCGCCACCACTCCTTCCGCGGTGACGCGATGGTGCACGGGCTGCGGCTGCGCGGGGGCCGGGCCGAGTGGTACCGCAACCGCTGGGTGCGCACCGACCGGGCGGCGCGCGCTCTCGGCGAACTGCCCACGCCAGGGCCCCGCCACGGCGCCTCGGACAACACCAACGCCGGCCTCGTGCGGCACGCCGGGCGCACCCTCGCGCTCGCCGACGGCGGGGCGCTGCCGACCCGGCTGGGCGAGCGGCTGGAGACCCTGGACCGGGTCGACTTCGACGGCACCCTGCCCGGCGGCTTCAGCGCCCACCCCGTCCTGGACCCGCTCACCCAGGAGATGCACGCGGTGGCCTACGCACCGGGCCGGCCCGGCGTCGACCTGCTGACGCTGGACGCGTCCGGCCGGGTGCGGCGCCGCGAGAACATCACGGTGAAGGGCACCCCGATGATGCACGCCTTCTCGCTGACCGACCGGCACGCGCTGCTCTACGACCTGCCGGTCACCTACAGCGGCCGGGCCGCGGCGGCGGGCTCGGACGTCCCCTACGCCTGGGACGACGGGCACGGCGCCCGCCTCGGCGTGCTGCCCCGTGACGGCGGGGACGCCGACGTGCGGTGGGCGGAACTCGCCCCCTGCTACGTGTTCCACCCGGTCAACGCCTACGAACAGGGCCGGTACACCGTGGTCGACGTCATCCGCCACGAGCGGGTCTTCGACCGCGATCCGCTGCATCCCAGCGAGTCCTCGCCCACCCTGTGGCGCTGGATCGTCGACCGCTCCGGCGCCACCGTGGCCGAGCACCCGCTCAGCGAGGCGGTGCAGGAGTTCCCGCGCATCGACGACCGGTACGCGGGCTCCCCCTACCGCTACGCCTTCACCGTCGGGCTGCGGCCCGGCCGGGGCGCCGCGCTCGCCGGACCGGCGCTGCTGCGCCACGACCTCGTGACCGGCCGGGCCGACCGGCACGACTTCGGCCCGGGACGCGAGGGGGGCGAGGCGGTCTTCGTACCGCGCCACGGCGCCGCCCCCGAGGCGGACGGCTGGCTGCTCAGCCTCGTCCACGACACCGCCACCGGCCGCGGCGAACTCGTCGTCCTGGACACCGCCGACTTCACCGGGCCGCCGCTGGCCACCGTGCCGCTGCCGGTGCGCGTCCCGCACGGACTGCACGCCCAGTGGACGGCCGGCGGCTGACCGGCCCCGTACCGGTGAGGGCCGCGCCCGGTCCGGCGGGCCGGGACCGGACGATCCGCGCGCAGCCCGGGAGGCGGGCGGACCCGGCAATCTGCGAGAAGCCACCGCCCCCTGTCGCCCCACACGATGACACGCGTGTCGCACCGGACGAGGACGGCGACACCGGCAACCGCCGCCCCTTCCTTCCGACACGTCACCGAGGGATGCCATGTCCGTTTCCAGCTCAGGAAGAACAGCCCGCCACCGCGGTACCGCCGGCCGCGGCTTCGAACACCCGTGGGCCTTCTGGACCGGCGCGCTGGCCTGCACCACGGGGGTGCTGCTGCACCTGCCCATGTACGTGAGCGCCCGGAGCATGGGCTACCACATGAACGGTATGCGGGCCGACGCCCCGATGATCACCGGCATGGCCCTGATCGTCGTCGGCCTGCTCGCGGTGCTGTACGGCCTCGTGCCCCGCGACGGCCGGGAGATCGGGCGCAGTTCGGCGCGCATCCGGGTCCGCGCCCTGGACGACGCGCCGGTCAAGGGCCAGCACGTGGCGCTGCTGATCGTCATGGCGATCGCCGTGACGATCGACGTGATGAAGCCGACCACCCTGTCCTTCGTCGCCCCCGGCGTCGCGCACGAGTACGGGCTGAAGTCGCCCCTGAACCCGGGCGGGGACATCCCCGTGGCCTGGCTGCCGCTGGCCGGTATCACCGGCACGGTGATCGGCTCGCTGGTCTGGGGCTGGCTCGGGGACCGCATCGGGCGCCGGGCGTCCCTGCTCTTCGCCGGGATGCTGTTCGTGACCACCTCGGTCTGCGGCACCATGCCGGGGTTCACCTGGAACCTCGTGATGTGCGCGGTCATGGGGATCGGCGCCGGCGGCATGCTGCCCATCACCTTCACCCTGCTCGCCGAGACCGTACCGGCCCGGCACCGCGGCTGGCTGCTGGTGCTGATCGGGGGTGACATCGCGGGCGCGTACGTCATCACGAGCTGGCTCGCGGCGGAGCTCACCCCCACCTACAGCTGGCGCATCCTGTGGCTCGTCGGCCTGCCGACCGGGCTGCTCTTCATCGCCCTGAACCGGTGGATACCGGAGTCTCCGCGCTACCTCCTGGCCCGCGGCCGCCGCGAGGAGGCCGCGCTCGTGCTGGAACGCTACGGGGCGGTCGCCGAGGAGGACGGGGAACCGGAGGAGACGGTCCGCCAGCCGGCCGGGCACGGCAGCTATCTCGCCCTGCTGCGCGGCCGCCTGCTGGCGCCCACCGCCGCGATCGGGATTCTCGGCCTGGGCACCGGCCTGGTGACCTTCGGCTTCCAGCAGTGGGTGCCCACCAACCTCCAGCATCTCGGCTACTCCGAGGTGAACTCGGACTACGTCGTCCGCAACGCCGCGCTTCTCGGCCTGCCGCTGACCGTGCTCACGGCGTGGATGTACGGCGTCTGGGGCAGCCGGAAGACGCTCGTCACGGTCTCGGCCGTCACGGCGCTCACCCTCGTCGGCTGCGTCGTGGCGGGCGACGCCATGGGCAGGGACCACGTCCTGGCCTCGCTGCTCCTGGTCGTCCCGCTGTCCGGGGTCAGCTCCGTCGTGGCCGTCGTGGCGGGGTACGCCGCCGAGGTCTACCCCACCCTGGTGCGCTCGCGCGGGACGGGGCTGGCCGCCGGGATGACCAAGGTGGGTGGCGTGCTGATCCTCGCGCTCACCGTCGCGGCGGCGACGGTACCCTCGATCGGCGTGACCGCTCTCATCGGCGCGGTGCCCCTGCTGCTGGCGGCGGTGATCTTCCTGTGGGTCGGCCCGGAGACCAAGGCGCGCCGGCTGGAGGACATCAACCGGGAACTGATGGCCCCGCGGGCCTGAGCGTCCGACGCTCCGGGTGGCGGGCCGCCGGTTCTCTCCCGAGCCGGCGGCCCACCGGGCCAAACGATCAAACGTGCAGGTTGAATTTACCCATTCCCGTCCGGAATTCAAGATGGCCGACAAAGACCCTGACGGTGTCCTAAAGGTAATGAACCACCACGTGGCGGCCCCGGTCGAAAATCCGTGCTTGACGCCGGACTTGATCTCCACCTTTAATGGGCCCGTCTGAGAGCCCTCAGGAATTCCGCAGTACAAGCAGTCGCTGTTGCAACCAAAGCAAATGAGATGCTTCACGGGGCAGGTGCAGTGTACAGGCAAAGACTACTGAGGTATCTCCCGCATTCCGGCGGTCGCCATCCCATCGCCGACCTGCCCCTTTCTCTCCGGACGGCCCCGTCACGGGCCTCGCGCGCCGGCCTCCCCCGAGGACGCCGGCGTGGCTGAATTCCGGCTCGCGGTCCGCACCCGCCCGCTCCCCGGACGGGAGGCCGAATACCACGAGTGGTACGACGGCTTCCACCTCGACGAAGTGCTCCGGGTACCCGGATTCGTCGCCGCCGAGCGGTACGCGCCGCTGCCGGACGGCGTCGGCGCGGGGAGCGCCGAGGACGGCGACTACCTCGCCCTGTTCACCATCGAGTCCGAGGACATCGCGGCGACCGTCGCGGCCTTTCGCGCTGCCCAGCGCACCATGGCTCAGCCCCCGTGCCTGGACCCCGACAGCGTGGTCCTCGCCTGGTGGCGTCCGCTCGGAACCCGCAGGACGAGACCCTCCCCCGCCGACGCCCCGGGCACGTGACGCCCCCGGGCGGGCCGGTTGCTCCCTCTCACGGACGACGACGTCCGCCGTACCGATGGCCATGTCAGTCCCCGACACCCCCAGGCCCGGCGCCCACGTGCCCGTCCGGACGAAAGGCATGACGACATGACAGCCCAGCTCGACTCCGCACACCACGCGGTGCCGCCGACCCCCGAAGCCCAGGACCCGGCCGGCCGGCACGGATGGCGGGTGAGCACGAGCAAAGAGGTCGCCTACGAGGTCCGCCTGGTCGCCGGGCTCCTCGACCCGGAGAACCCGGCGCTCGCGACGGCGGGCGCCCCCGCCTCCTCCCGGCCGGGCCGCCGGCTCGTGGTCCTCGACGCCACCGTCCACAAGCTGTACGGGGACCGCGTCCGCGCCTACTTCGAGAAACAGAGCGTCGAGTACGCCCCGTGCGTCATCGACGCCCACGAGACCGTGAAGAACATGGAGACGGTCTTCGAGATCGTCTCCGCGATGGACGCCTTCGGGGTCTCCCGGCGCCGCGAACCCGTCATCGCCGTCGGGGGCGGCGTCCTGACCGATCTGGTCGGCCTCGCCGCCAGCCTCTACCGCAGGTCGACCCCGTACGTCCGGGTCCCCACCACGCTCATCTGCATGGTCGACGCCGCGATCGGCGCGAAGACGGGCGTCAACTTCCACGAGCACAAGAACCGGCTGGGCACCTACCACCCGTCCGCCGTCACCCTGATCGACCGGGAGTTCCTGGGCACCCTGGACCGGCGCCACATACGCAACGGGCTCGCCGAGATACTCAAGATGGCCCTGGTCAAGGACGCCGCCCTGTTCGAGCACCTGGCCGCGTACGGGCCCCGGCTGGTCGAGGAGCGCATGGCCGTGGAGACCGCCAGCGGCGACGTGGCCACCGAGGTGATGCGGCTGGCCATCGCGGGCATGCTGGAGGAGCTGGAACCGAACCTCTGGGAGCACGACCTCAAGCGCCTGGTCGACTTCGGCCACACCTTCTCGCCCACCGTCGAGATGCACGCCCTGCCCGAACTGCTGCACGGCGAGGCGGTCTCCGTCGACATGGCGCTGTGCGCGGTCCTCGCCCACCGCCGGGGGCTGCTCGACGACGCGGCCCTGCACCGCGTCCTGGCCGTGATGGCCGACCTGGGCCTGCCCGTGTGGCATCCGGTGTGCACCACCGAACTGATCGTGCGCGGGCTGGAGGACACCGTCCGCCACCGCGACGGCAGGCAGTTACTGCCCCTGCCCGAGGGCATCGGCCACGTCCGCTTCGTGGACGACGTGACCCCCGCCGAACTCGACGCGGCCCTGCGGGTCCTGGCACGCACCGCCGAGGGGGCCTGAGTGGACGGCGTACGCGCGGTACTCCTGGCCGGCGGGGAGGGCCGCCGGATGGGCCCCCTGGGCCGCGGGCGGCTCAAACCCCTGGTGCCCTTCGGCGGGATCAGCCGGCTCATCGACTTCAGCCTCGCCAACACCCGCGACTCCGGCTTCCACGAGGTGCTCCTGCTCTCCCAGTACGAGGAGCGGCAGCTCATGGACGACCTGCACACCGTGTGGAACCGGACCCCCTCCCGCCACCGGGTGCACTTCGGCCCCTACGACGCCGCCTACCGCGAGGCCGGGGACCAGCTCCCCCTCAGCCTCCCCGAGCGGACCTGGCCGCAGGAGCGCGGCACGGCCGACGCCCTCATCGCCAAGGCCCCCTACGTGTTCGGCCCGGACACCTCCGAGGTGATGGTCCTGCACGCGGACCACGTCTACCGCTTCGACTACGGCGACATGATCCGCCGCCACCGGGCCGACGGCGCCGCCCTCACCGTCTCCTACCAGCGCATCGAACGGCGCTGGGTGCACCTGTTCGGCATGGTCGGCTTCGACGCCTCCGGCAACCTCACCGAGTTCGTCGAGAAGCCCGAGAACCCGTCCAGCGATCTGGTGTTCGCCGCGTTCTGCGTCTTCGACGCGAAGGTCCTGCGGCGCTACCTCGAACAGCTCGACGGCACCGACTGGCAGCACGACATCAGCCGCGACGTCATCCCCGCCATGCTCGCCGCGGGCGAACGTATCCGCGGCTACGAGGTCACCGGGTACTGGGACGACATCGGCACCGTCGAGCGCTACCACCGCGCCCACCGCGGCCTGCTCGCCGACCCGCCCACCCTCGCGCTGGACGAACTGCCGCGCACCGTACGGCCGCAGGTGCCCCGGCGCCGGGTCGCCGAGGAGGCCGGGGTGCGCGCCAGCCTCGTGGCGGCCGATCTGGTCAACGAGGGCCGGATCGAGGACAGCGTCGTCTACCCGGGGGTCCGCGTCGGCCCCGGGGCGCGGGTGCGCGACTGCGTCCTGCTCCCCGGCGTCCAGGTGCCCGCGGGGGCCGAACTCACCTCGGCGATCGTGCTGGAGGACGGCACGGTCCAGCAGTGCGAACCCGTCCCGTCCCCCGGAGGTGCCGCCTCGTGACCACCGCGCCCCCACCCACCCAGGACCCCCGGGCCCGGGTCGTCGCGGACCTGGGCGGCACCACCCTGCGCCTGGGCCGGGTCACCGGCGGCGTCCTCGACCCGGGCTCGGTGCGCCGGGTCCCCACCGAGGGCATCGGCCGCCACCCCGGACTGTCCCCGCGACTCCTCCAGGAGAAGGTCGTCACCCAACTCGCCGACGAACTCGACGCCTACCTGCGTTCCCCCCACGGCGTGGGCGCGGACGCGGTGGGCGTCTCCTTCGCCGGGCCGATGACCAAGGACGGCACGGTCCTCGCCGGCCCCACCCTGTGGGGGAGCGCGGCGGCCCCCCTGCCCGTCGGCGCCCTCCTCGAACGCCGCCTGCCGCTCCCGGTGTTCGTCGCCAACGACATCACCGCCGCCGCCTGGCGGTACGCGGCCACCGAGCCCGAGCCGTACTGCCTCGTCACCATCAGCTCCGGCATCGGCCACAAGGTGTTCCGGCACGGCGAGATCCTCGTCGACGACGCCGGGCACGGGGGCGAGATCGGCCACTGGCGCGTCGACGCCTCGGAGGACGCGGTGCCCTGCGAGTGCGGCGGGCGCGGCCACCTCGGCGCGATCGCCTCCGGCCGGGGCGTCCTGCTCGCCACCCGCCGCGCCGCCACCGCCGACCCGGAGGGCTTCGCCGCCTCCGCGCTCGCCGGACCGGCCGGGCGGCGCCCCGGCGGCATCACCAACGAGGCGATAGCGGCCGCCCTGCGCGCCGAGGACCCCTTCGCCACCGCGGTGCTGAACGACTGCCTGCTTCCGCTGGCCCAGGCGGTGAACTGCGTCTTCACCGCCATCGGCGTCCGGCGCTACCTGTTCATCGGCGGGTTCGCGCGGGCCGTCGGCCCGCGCTTCGTCCGCCTGCTGGGCGACCACCTGACCCGGCTGGGCTGCTTCGGACTGAGTGAACAGGAGACCCGCGACATGCTCGCCCTCGGAGCCGACGACGACGACCACAGCCTGATCGGGGTGGCCCGCATGGTCGACCACGCGCTGCCCCTGCCGGCCGGGGCCGGCCGGTGAGGGCCCTCGTGGTCGGCAGCGGCTTCGTGGGCCGCGCCGTCGCCCGCCACCTGCTCGCCCGCGGCGAGGAGGCGGTCCTCGCCTCCCGCACCCCGCCGCTCGCGGACGGCCACCCCGTCGCCCCGCCCTGGGTCCCCCTCGACATCACCCGCCCCGGCGCCTTCGCCGCGGCACTCGCCGAGGTCCGCCCCGACAGCGTCGTCCTGGTGCACGGCCCCTCCGACGTCACGTGGTGCGAGAGCCACCCCGAGGAGGCCATGGCCGGGCACGCGGGCGCGGCCCGCGCGGTGGCCGAGGCGATCGGCGGCCGGCGGCTCGTGTTCGTCTCCACCGACAACGTCTTCGACGGCACCGCCACCACCTGCACCGAGTCCTCCCCCACCCGGCCCGCCAACGCCTACGGACGCGCCAAACTCGCCGCCGAGCAGGTCCTCTCCGCGCTGCCCGGCGCCGTCCTGCTGCGGGTGAGCCTCATCTACGGCTGGGAGGCCGCCGACACCCCGAAGTGGCTCAACTTCTTCGCCTCCTGCGTGCACCGGCTGCGCTCCGGCGAGACCGTCACGGCCCCCTACGACCAGTGGACCACCCCGGTCCTGGTCGACGACGTCGCCGAGGCCACCCACGCCCTGGCCGCCGCCCCCGAGGTCCCCCCGCTGCTCCACCTCGGCGGGCCCGACCGGCTCTCCCGTGCCGACTGGGCGGCCGGTATCGCCGCCGGCCTCGGACTGCCCCCCGGACGCGTCGTCGCCGAGCCCCGGGCGGCCGGCCGCTACGCCAACCGCCCCGCCTCCACCTGCCTGTCCAGCGAGGTGCTCGCGACCCACCCCGCGACCGCCGCGCTGCGGCCCCGGACGGTGCGCGAGGCCACGCGGCTGCTGCTCGACGCCCATGTGACCCCGAAGGCGAGGAGCGCCGGATGACCACCCACACGGACCCCCGCGGCCGGCCCGGCACCGCCGGGGTGCCCACCGCCCGCCGCGTCGACCACTTCGCGCTCACCGTGCCCGATCTCGACGCCGCCGTGGACTACACCGTCCACGGGCTCGGCGGTGAACTCGTCTACCGGCTGCCGCCGCTCAGCCACGAGGACGACTGGATGCGGGCCCACCTCGACGTGCATCCGCGCGCCGCCGCCGAGATCGCGCTGGTGCGCCTGGGGCCCACCACCAACCTCGAACTCTTCGCGTACACCGCGCCCGGCCAGGTCGCCACGGCGCCCGCCCCGCACGCTCCCGGCGCCCCGCGCCTGGGCCTGCGGGCCGACGACATCGAGGCGGCCCTCGACGCCCTGCGGGCCCGCGGGTACCCCGGCGCCCAGGGACCGGTGCGCACCTGCGGGGCCGGGCCCTGGGCCGGGACCCGGTGGGTACGCGTCCCCACCCCGCTCGGGGTCCCCCTCGAACTGCGCTCGGTCCCCGGAAAGGCTCCCCGCGCGGCGCGCCGGTACCGGGCGGCCGGCCCGTGGACCAACCGCGAGGACGGCGCCGCCTCCCCCACGGCCCTGCCCACCGTGCGCGGGCTGGACCACCTGGGCTGGACGGTGCCCGACCTCGACGCCGCCGAGGACTTCTTCGTACGGGTCCTCGGGGCGGAGCCGCTCGGCCGCACCACCCACGACCTCGCCGACCCCGCACTGGCCGCGGCGCACGGCGTACCGCCCGGCGGCGTCCTGCACCACAGCGCGCTGCGCGCCGGGCCCACCGACAACATCGAGCTGTCCGAGTACCGGGGAACGCCCGGCCCCCGCCCCGCCCGCCCGCGCAACAGCGACGTCGGCGGCACCCATCTCGCGCTGTACGTCGACGAGGTCGACGCCGCCGCCGCGTACCTGGCCGGGCACGGCTGCACCGTCCTGGGCGCGCCCGAGACCATCGACGAGGGCCCGCTGACCGGGGACCGCTGGGTGTACGTGCGCACCCCCCTCGGCCTGTACGTCGAGGTGGTGCGGATGCCGGACGGCGAACTGCCCTACGAGCGGGGCACCGAGGCCAGGCGGCGCGCCGCCCACGGCCTGCGCTGGGAGGACCGATGAGCACTCCGGCACCCGACGGCCACCTCCGGCCGACCGAAGGAAGGACGCCTGTGGAGACCCTGACGCCCAGCTCCGCCGAGACCCTCGCGGCGGCAGTCGTCACCACGCTCGCCGTGGACGCCGATCCGCAAGCCCGCGAGGCCAGCATCTTCTACTGGGAGCGCGGACTGCGCCACCGGGAGGCCGTGGTGGCGGCCGCCGCGCGCACCGGGGACGCCGAGACCGGCGCCCTGGCCGCCGCGCTGCGTCAGAGCCCGGCCGATCCGCGACGCCACCACGCGCTCACCCGGCGGCTCGTCCTCGCCGCCGGGCAGCACCCGACTCCCGGGCTCAGCGCCCTGTTCGAACTCGCCTGGCGGGCCGAGGCCAACTCCCGCCTCGGCTACCACCTGGGCCCGTCCTACACCACCGCCGGCCGGCCCTCCCTCACCCGCGAGGAACTCGGCGAGCGCCCCGGCGGCCCCCGTCTCGCCGAGGGCGACTCCCCCGAGGTCCTGGTGGTGATCCCGTTCCGGGACCAGGGCTCCGGGCGGCGGCTGCGCAACCTCCTGGCCTGCCTCCAGGCGCTGCGCGACCAGAGCGCGCCGCGCGGCTTCTACCGGGTCGTGGTGGTCGAGACGGACGTAAGGCCCCGCTGGCGCGAGGCGGTCGAACCCTACGCGGACCACTACCTGTTCGCGCACAAGCCGGGCGCCTTCAACAAGTCCTGGGCGGTCAACGTGGGCGTGGTGAACGCCCCCGGCCGCGCCGAGATCGTCTGCGTCCTGGACGCCGACGCGCTCGCCGACCGGGACTTCGTGGCCCGCAACGCCGCGCGCTTCCGGCGCCCCGGTGTCATGGGCCACCTCAGTTACCGCGACATGTGGTGCCTGGACGAGACGTCCACCTCGCGCGCCGTCGACGAACGCCTGTGGCGGGGCGCCGCGCAGGCCGACGCGGACGGACTGCGCGCCTTCGTCCTGCGCCGCCCCCCGGGCTGCTGCGTGTGGGTCCGCACGAGCGCCTTCCACCGCATCGGCGGCATGGACGAACGCTTCGAGGGCTGGGGCGGCGAGGACAACGACTTCGCCTACCGCATGGACATCAACTCGGCCTTCGACCACTACGACGACCCGTTGCTGCACATGTACCACCCGTCCTCGGCGGTACTGCGGGAGGACGGCGAACTCGTCAACGCGCACATACCGGCGCTCAGTTGGGGGCCCTCGGAGACCCCCATCGGCGATCCCGACCGCTTCGCGCCGCAGCCGGCGGCGGCGGACGCCTCCTAGACAGCGCTCCGGCCCGCCCCACCCGAGACGACGAAGGGCAGAGAACCATGTCACGCGCCATACCCCTGCTGGACCTGAGCGAGTGGCGGACGGCCGACGCCGCCCGGCGCAGCGCGATCTCCGCCGAACTCGACGCCTCGCTGCGCGAGACCGGCCTGTTCCTGCTGGGCGGTCACGGAGTGCCGCCGGAGGTGACCGCGCGGATGCGCGCGGAGGGCCGCTCCTTCTTCGGCCTGCCCGCCGAGACCAAGCAGCGGTACGCCGTCGCCCGCCCCTACGACAACGGCTGGCGCGGACTGGGGGCGCTCGACGTGGGCGCCGTCGAGGGCATGTCCGGCGCCTCCGACCTGCACGAGGCCTTCCACGTCGGCCCCAGCCACCGCACCGGCGACGCGGCCTTCGACGCCGCCTACTACCCGGCCAACAAATGGCCCGGCGAACTGCCCGCTCTGGAGGGGACCGCGCTGGAGTACACGGGCCACATGACCCGGGTCGCCCTCGGGGTGCTGGAGATCCTCGCGGCCACCCTCGGCCTGCCCGAGGACTACTTCACCGCCAGGTCCCAGCGCGCCACGTGGACCCAGAACGTCAACTGGTACCCCTCGCTGCACACCGTGGGAGACGTGCGGGAGGGCCAGATGCGGGTCGGCCCGCACACCGACTTCGGCACCATCAGCCTGCTCGACCGCCAGCAGGGCGTCGGCGGCCTGGAGGTGTGGAACGAGCGGGAGGGCTGGTTCGCGCCGCCGTTCGTCGAGGGCACCCTCGTGGTCAACCTCGGCGATCTGATGCACCTGTGGACCGACGGCCGCTGGTGCTCCCTGCGCCACCGCGTCCTCGCCCCCAGCGCCCAGGCCCCCGACGAGGAACTCGTCTCCCTGGTCTGCTTCTTCGAGGCCGACCCGGACACCGAGGTCGTCCCGCTGGCGGCCCCGGCGGGCGGCGGCGCCGGCATGGAGACCGTGGTGGCCGGCGAGTACATCCTGGACAAGGTCGGCGTCACGGTCACCGTCGACTGAGCCGGGTGCGGCGCGCGGCCGGGGCACCCCCGGCCGCGCGCCGCCCGTAATCCCCGCCCGTGGTCCCTCAGGAGGCGTCCGCCACCGCGAGTTCCGACCAGGCGGTCCGGCCGTCCGCGGCGGTCACCAGGACCACGAGGACACCGTCCCCGGGCGCGGCCACCAGGCCCGCGAAGCCCTCGCCGTCCCGGTCCAGCTCCACCACCTCGGCCCCCGGCCCCACCGGCACGATCTCGACCCGGTGGACGTCCCCGCCGGCCCAGTCGACCCGTACCGCCCCGCCCTGCCGCACCGCCCGGCCCGCGCCCGTGGCGAGCGGCCCGGTGCCAAAGCGCGCGTCCGGTGTCCGCGGCACCGCCCCGGCCGGCCGCCGCCCGGCCCGGACCGCCTCGAAGACCGCGAGGAAGCGCGCCGCCGCGGCGCCCCACGTGAAGGAGCGGGCCACCTCGACCGACCGGGCCCGCAGCCCGGCCACCCGCTCCGGCTCCTCGCGCCACATCCGCAGCATGCGCTCCAGCCCCGCGCGCACCGCCTCCGTCAGCAGCGGGTCGTCCACCCGGAAGGAGCGCGGCAGCGCGAGCCCGGTGGCGCCCGGCGCGCAGGGGTCCGCGGCGTGCCGGAAGTGCCGCATCCCGCGCTGCGCGGTGGCCACCGGCACCGCCCCCGAGGCCATCGCCTCACCCATCGCCATCAGGAAGGTGTCCATCTCGAACTTGGACGGGAAGACGCAGAAGTCGGCGGCGACCGCCCAGTCCTTGATGGCCGCGTTGCCCATCGGCCCGGTGCTCACCCGTACGAGGTCCCCGTACTCCCGGGCGAGCCCGTTCAGGTCCTCGTCGTCCGGCGGCTGCGGCGCGAGGCAGTGCAGCAGCACATTGCACCGCTCCCCCTGGTCGAGCAGCGCCCGTACGCCCTTGAACAGCTCCTGCTGGCCCTTGTGCTGCACCGAGTAGCGGGCGTTGTGGAACAGCGTGGGCAGCTCCGGGTCCAGGCCCAGACCGGTCAGCGTCCGCTTGCGCACCTCCTCGTCCCGGGGCACGTCCAGCCACTCGTCGCCGATCGCGCAGCCGCCCACCACCAGCCGGTCCTCGTGGGCCCGCAGCTCCCGCCGGACCGCCAGGCGCCCGAAGAGGTCCTCGAAGGGCGTCTGGGCCTGCGTCAGCGCGTGCTCCAGCTGCCCCTCGGACAGGAAGTCCATGGCGGCCACCGAGCGCACCACCAGGCCCAGCATGGTGACGTAGTCGTGCCCCGGGCGCTCCGGGTAGTCCCGGTACAGCAGGGTGCGCGGCAGGAAGGCCCGCATGGCGCGTTCCAGGCGCGAGTCCAGGGGCGGATCGGCCAGTCCGTCCGCGACCGAGGCGTCCGAACCGAGGTGTTCCAGCACGGCCCGCACCTGCGGTCCGTACACCTTCGTGTTGACGGCCAGGTTGGTCTGCACGGTGGAGACCACGTGGAAGCCGTGCCCGGCCAGCAGTCCGGGCAGCAGGTAGTGGTGGATCGGCTCGTGCAGGTGGACCACCGCGCCCGGCTCGACCCGCTCGCGCACGTAGCGGGCCGCCATCACCTGGAACACCAGGGGCTTGAGGAAGTCGAGGCTGCGCCCCTCCAGTTCGCGCGGCGGGTGGAAGCTGTCCGGGAAGGCGTCCAGCAGGCCGCCGCTCAGCAGCACGATGTCGATGCCCTCGACGGTGATCCGGTGGGCGCGAGCGGTCGCCTCCAGGGTGATCTCCTCGTCGAAGCCCGGCCAGAGCGCGGGGTCCAGCCGGACCGGTATCCGCTCGTGCGCGCTCCAGTCCAGGTCGGTGACCTCGTGCTTCCGCGCGATCACCGGAAGCAGTCCGTGGGCGGCGGTCACCGCGCCCGTCCGGTGCCCCGCCGCCCGGAACTGGCGCACCAGATTCCACAGGTAGACGGAGGTACCGGCTTTGACCAACTGGTCGTCGTAGCCGCTGAACTCGATGTGGCACTCGATGATGCGCATGGTCATCCCTGTTCGCCGTCGACGCGGTCGCGTGGCCGGTCGGTGGATTGATCGGGGGCAGCCGCCCCGCGCGGGCCCCGCAGCGCGGAGGCGCCGAGGGCGACGCACAGGACCAGCAGCGTCGGTACGCCCAGCGCGGTCGGCAGCCCGGTCACGGTGCTCATCGCGCCGACCACGACGGGCCCGACGAGGAAGCCGGTGTACCCGAGGCTGACCACGAGGGACAGCGCCGCCCCGGCCCGCGCCGGATCGCGCTGCCCGGCCGCCGAGTACACCTGCGGGGCGATGCAGGACATGCCCGCGCCCAGGCAGGCGAAGCCGATGATGCCGGCCACCGGGTGCCCGACGAGCAGCGCCACGAGCATGCCCGCGGACGCGAACACGCTGCTGACCCGCACCAGCCGGACCGGCCCCAGACGGGCCGCGAGCCGGTCGCCGACCAGTCGGCCGACCGTCATCAGGATCGAGAAGGCGGCGAAGGCGCCCGCGGCCGTACCCGCCGAACTGCCCAGGCTGTCGCGCATGTACACCGCGCTCCAGTCGGCGGCGGTGCCCTCGCCGACCAGGGCGCACATGGCGAGCGTGCCGAGGAGTACGAGATCGAAGGAGACGATCGAGGTCCTGGCGGCCGGCGCCTTCGCGGTCGCGGTGCTCTCGGCCGCGTCCCGCGGCGCCCCGGTGCCCGCCGAGGGCGCCCGGTCCGGGGCCGTCTCGGGCAGCGCCCACAACGCCCCCCAGCAGGCCAGGACGAGGACCCCCGCCCCGACGGAGACGAAGGTCGCGCCGGTGCCCACGTGGTGGCGGGCCAGGAGGCCGCCGGTGACCGAGCCGAGGAACCCGCCGATGCTGTACACGGCGTGGAAGGACGACATGATGGGCCGCCCCCAAGCGCCTTGTACGTGGATGGCGTTGGCGTTCATGGCGATGTTCAGGGTGCCGTGGGTCAGGCCGAAGAGGAACAGCGCGACGATCAGCGCGGCCAGCGAGTCGACATAGGCCGGCGGGATCAGCAGCAGCCCCTCCAGTACCGCCGTCGGCACCATCACCTTGGTGCTGCCGAGCCGGTCGGCGAGCCGGCCGAGCACCAGCATCCCGACGATCGCGCCCGCCGAGAAGGCCAGCAGGGCCACGCTCAACAGGCCGTCGCCCAGGTCGAGTCGGTTCTTGACGTCGGGGATGCGACTGGTCCAGACGCCCAGCGCGGCGCCGAACAGCAGGAACATGACGGACGTGGCGGTACGGGCCCGTAACAGCGTGCGACGGTCGTACGGCTCGGTGGACACAGCCAGCCCTCATCTCCCCGGCGAACGGCGGCGGATCGGCGGTGGGTCCGCGTCCGGGACGGGCGGGACCGGCACGACCCCCAGAGTCAACGGGATGCGCCACATCGCGTCAAGATCTGATCGACTCGTCCCGGCCACCGGTCCCCGCGCCCGTCCCGAGGTCCCGCCGTGGCGTGGACGGGCCGCCCCGGTGGTAGTGGTTAGCTGTCAACGGCACCGGAGATCAACGGGCTTGGAGAGCCGGCCGCGGTCTCGGGCCAGAATCCGTGAGGAGCCTCGTGATGGAACACCGCACCGTCTGCGGGACGGAGATACCACCGCTCGGCATGGGCTGCTGGGCGGTCGGCGGTCCCTTCTGGGAGGGGGAGACGCCGCTGGGCTGGGGCGTCGTGGACGACGCCGAGTCGACGGCCGCGCTGCGCCGGGCCGTCGAACTCGGCGTGGTGCTGTTCGACACGGCCGACCTCTATGGTGCGGGACACAGCGAGCGGCTGCTCGCCAAGGCCCTCCGCGGCCACCGCGACGACATCCTGATCGCCACCAAGTGGGGCAACGTCTTCGACGAGGAGACCCGGCAGCTGACCGGCCGGGACGCCGGGCCCCGCTACGTCCGCCGGGCCGTGGAGGCCTCCCTGCGCCGCCTGGAGACCGACCGCGTCGACCTGTACCAGCTGCACCTGGGTGACGCGACCGTCGAGGAGGCCGCCGCGCTCGCCGGGACGCTGGAGGAGCTGGTGGCCGAGGGCAAGATCCGCTCCTACGGCTGGAGCACCGACGACCCGGACCGCCCCGCGGCCATGGCCGGTCCCCATTTCGCGGCGGTGCAGCACCAGTTGAACGTGCTCGACGACGCTCCCCGGATGCTGGCGCTCGTCGAGGAACGCGGCTGGACGAGCATCAACCGCGGCCCGCTCGCGATGGGCCTGCTCAGCGCCAAGTACGCCGGGGGCCACCGGGTGGACCGGGAGGACGTGCGCGGGGCCGAGGCGCCGGAGTGGATGAAGTACTTCGCCGACGGCCGCCCCGCCGAGAGGTGGCTCAGGCGCCGCGAGGCGGTCCGGGACGTCCTGACCTCCGGGGGCCGGACGCTCACGCAGGGCGCCCTCGCCTGGATCTGGGCGCGCAGCCCGCGCACCGTCCCGATCCCGGGCTTCCGGACCGTCGCCCAGGTCGAGGCGAACGCCGGGGCGCTCGCGTACGGCCCGCTCACCGCGGACGGGATGAAGGAGATCGACGGCCTCCTGGAGCGCGAGGACTGAAGCGGCGGCCCCGCCCTGAGGCGCCCCGGCCGGGCCAAGGCGCCCCCGGAGGAGGCCGGGGCAACCCGGTTCCCGGCGTGGCCCGTTCGCCGCGGTGGTAGAAGTACACGGACCGAGTGGGAGAGGAACACCGTCATGGCGCACTACCTGCTGCTGATCCACGACAACGAGGCGGACGGGGAGGCGGCGGACGAGAGGGCCGTCCGCGCCAGGGACGCGGCGCACGACCGCTGGCGCGAGGAGCACCGGGACGTCCTGCGGTACACCGCCCACCTGCGACCGACCTCGGCCTCGACGACGGTGCGCGAGGACGGCCTCGGCGGCCATCTGGTGACCGACGGGCCGTACGCGGAGACCAAGGAGGCGCTGGGCGGCTTCTACGTCATCGACGTGCCGGACCTCGACGCGGCGCTCGCGGCGGCCCGGCGGCTGCCCTACTTCGGCGCCGTGGGCGATGCCGCCGTCGAGGTGCGCCCCCTGTACCACGCGGGTTAGCCCGGTGGACGTCGCGGAGGCCGTCGCGCGGGCGCACCGCCAGGAGTGGGCCTTCGTGCTGGCCTCGACCGTGCGGGTGTGCCGGGACCTCGACCTGGCCGAGGAGTGCGTCCAGGACGCGTACGCCAAGGCCCTGGTCAGCTGGGAGCGGACCGGGGTGCCCGAGCGGCCCGCCGCCTGGCTCACCACCACGGCCAGGAACCGGGCGGTGGACCTGCTGCGGCGCGCCGCGCTGGAGCGCCGGACCCTGCCGCTGCTCGCCGGTGACGAGGGCGTCGTGGCCGGTCCCGGCGAGGACGCCGGCCTCACCGACGAGCGGTTGCGCCTGGTCTTCACCTGCTGTCATCCGGCCCTGGACCCGCGGGCGCAGGTCGCGCTGACCCTGCGGCTCGTGTGCGGACTGACGACCGCGCAGGTGGCCCGCGCCTTCCTGGTCAGCGAGACGACCATGGCGGCCCGCATCACCCGGGCGAAGAAGAAGATCGCCGCGGCGCGCATCCCGTACCGCGTCCCCGCGCCCGAGGACCTGCCGGAGCGGACCGAGGCGGTGCTCACCGTGGTCGACCTCCTGTTCGCCACCGGGCACACCGCGCCGAGCGGCCCCGATCTCGTGCTGACCGGTCTGGTCGAGCACGCCGCGGCACTCGCCCGGATGCTGCGGCTGCTGCTTCCCGGGGACGCCGAGGTGGCCGGGCTGCTCGCGCTGATCCTGCTCACCGACGCCCGCCGCGCGGCCCGGCTCGACGCGGCGGGCCGCCCCGTGCTCCTCGCCGACCAGGACCGCGGCCGCTGGAACCACGCGCTGATCGCCGAGGGGCTGGTCCTGGTGCGTGCGGCGCTGCGCGGCGGTCCGCCCGGCCCCTTCGCGCTGCGTGCCGCGATCGCCGCCGTGCACGCCGAGGCGCCCTCGTGGGAGAGCACCGACTGGCCCGAGATCGTCGGGCTCTACGACCTGTTGCTGTCCCGCCGGCCGACGCCGGTCGCGGCGCTCAACCGGGCGGTGGCGGTGGGTTTCGCGTACGGGCCCGAGGCGGGGCTGTCCGCGCTGGACGAGCTGGCGGACGAGCCGGCCCTGGCCACGTACCCCTACCTCCCCGTGGCCAGGGCCGACCTGTCGCGCCGCCTCGGCCGGGCGGAACAGGCGCGCCTCGCGTACGAGGAGGCGCTGCTCTTCACGGAGAACGACGTGGAGCGGGGCTTCCTGCGGGAGCGGATCGCGGAGCTGGGCTGACGGGGACGCGCGGGCCCCTCGTCAGCCCAGCTCCGCGCGTCCCCCGCCCCGCCCCCCGCGCCGGGGCGCCCCCTCGCCGCGCCCCGGACGGGACCTCCGCGCCGCCTTCCGGCCGCCTCAGCCGCGCGCCGCGGGCATCGGCACCACTCCGTCCAGCGGGGTGTTCGCGTAACTGTCCACGGCCCATTCACCGTCCCGCTCCGCGAAGAACCACATGGCGCGGATCGCGTGCTCGGCCGGCACCTCGGTGGCGCCCGGCGGATAGGCGCCGCCCTCGGAGACGAGCAGCACGATCTCCTCGTTGCCGCCGAGGTAGCGCAGCTCCTTGGGCACGCCGAGCACCTCGGTGCCCTTCCACTTGCCGCGGAAGGCCGCGGCCATGTAGTCACGGATGGCAGGGCGGCCCTTGATCAGCGCGCCCGGCAGGACGACGCTGGCGTCCGCCGCGTACACCTGCGAGAACTTCTCGGCGTCCTGCTCGCGCCAGGCCTCGACGATACGCCCGACCAGCGCGCGGACCGCCCGCGCGTGCTGCGGCCGGACCGGGGCGACGGGCGCTTCGGCCGTGGTGTCCGTGCTCTTGGTGGTCATGGTTTCCCTCCGGGGATCAGACGAAGAAGGTGTTCGGTTCCAGCCCGCACAGCACTCGGCCGTACAGTTCGAGGTTGGTGCTCGGCAGGTTGAGCGCGTGCAGGGTGACGGCCTGGACGTCCCGGCGGACGCGCTGGACGAGCTGGTCGCGGCGGAGGGACGAGGCGCCGGCCGCACCGGCCACCACCTCAACCGCCTGTGAGGTCAGTTGGCACACGCGGCCGACGGCCACCCGGGCGTAGGCGCGTTCCTGGAGAGTCCACTCCTGCCCGGCCGCCGCCTTGTCGTCGACCATCGCGGCGAGCCTGCGGGCGTGGTACTCGGCCTCGTCGGTCTTCAGCGCCGCCTCGGCCACCTGGAGATGGGTGACGGGTGCGTCGAGCCGCCGCGCGTAGTCCGTGTCGCCGATCGGGCGCCCGGCACAGCGTTGCAGGAAGTCCTCCTGGGCGGCGCGGGCGAGGCCGACGAGCTTTCCGCAGGTCGCGGCGGAGAGGGCACCCACGACCGGGGCCCGGTACATCGGGGTGTCGGCGTTGAGCTTCGAGGCGTACTGCTCCTGGAGCAGCTCCGGTACGGGGAGGTAGCGCGCCTCGGGCACGAACACCCGGCGACCGGCGAGGGTGACGCTGCCGGTGCCGCGCAGACCGGCCGCGCTCCAGTCCTCGACGACCTCGAAGGCGTCGATCGGGGCGACGCCCATGATCGGGACCGCGCCGCCGTCCGGAGTGGCCAGGTGCGCCGCGAACACCGTCCAGGAGCTGTGCGCGGCACCGCTGTTGAAGGCCCAGGAGCCGTCGACCAGCACACCCCCCTCGGTGGGTACGGCCGTGGCGGTCGCGGCCAGGGTGCCGCACACGCGCACGTCCGGGTCGGCGAAGACCTCGTCCTGCACCTCGTCGGGGAACAGGCCGACGTTCCAGGACATGACCCACCAGGCCACGACGTCGAAGGCCACCGAGCCGTCCCCGCGGCCGAGTTCGGTGGACACGTCCACCAGCGTGGCCGTGTCGCACTCGTAGCCCCCGAAGCGCGCCGGCAGGCGCATGCGGAAGATCCCGGCCTCGGTCAGCGCGTCGACCACCTCGTCGGTGAGCCGGGCCTCGCGCTCGGCCCGGGGGGCGTGCTCACGCAACAGCGGCACGAGGTCACGCGCGCGCGAGGTGAGCGCGGACCGGGAGGGTACGGAGGCGCTCGGCACGCTCGTGCCTCCCCCGGTCGCCCTCGTGTCTCCCTCGGCCGCCCTCCCCCCTTCCCCGGTCGCCCTCATGCCGGTTCGGGGGCCCGGTCGCGCACCGCCGCGGCGAAGGAGCGCAGATCGGCCAGGAGAGGGCCGGGCTGCTCCATCGCGGCGAAGTGACCGCCCCGGTCGTGTTCGGACCACTGCACGATGTTCGGGAAGACACGCCGGGCGAAGCGCCGGATCGGCTGGGCCGGGTCGCTCGGGAAGACCGAGACGCCGAGCGGCACCGGCAGAGCGGGCGGCGGCGGGGGCGGGGTCGGGGCCGTGGGCAGGTGCGCCGCGTTGTCGTAGTAGAAGTGCGCGGAGGAGGCACCGCTGCGGGTCAGCCAGTAGAGCGTGGCGTTGGTGAGCAGCTGATCGCGGTCCACCGCGTCCTCCGGCCTCTTCTCCGCGTCGGACCATTCCATGAACTTCTCGACCATCCAGGCCAGTTGTCCGACCGGGGAGTCGGTCAGCCCATAGCCGAGCGTCTGCGGTCTGGTCGCCTGGATCTGCATGTAGCCCAGTCCGTCCTCGGCGAAGCGCTGCAAGCGCCCGAGCCGGCTCAGCTCGGTCCGGCTCAGCCCCGCCAGATCCGTCGGGTCCGGACTCGGCGGCGTGATGAGGAAGTTGAGGTGCAGCCCGGCCACGTGCTCGCTGTCGAGGCCGGCCTGGACGGAGCCGACCCAGGTGCCCAGGTCGGCGCCCTGGACGAGATACCTCTCGTAGCCGAGGCGGCTCATCAGCTCGGCCCAGGCACTCGCGACCCGGTGGAAGCTCCAGCCGCGGTCGGCCACCGGGCCCGAGAAACCGAAGCCGGGCAGGCTCGGGACGACCAGATGGAAGGCGGTCGCCGGATCACCTCCGTGGGCGCGGGGATCGGTGAGCGGCCCGATCAGCTCGGTGAACTCCACGAAGGAGCCGGGCCAGCCGTGCGTCATGATCATCGGCGTGGCGTCCGGTTCGGGCGAGCGCACGTGCAGGAAGTGGATCGGGGTGCCGGCGAACTCCACGCGGAACTGCGGGAAGGTGTTGAGCCGGGCCTCCGCGGCCCGCCAGTCGAACTCCTCGCGCCAGTACGTCGCGAGCTCGCGCAGGTAGTCCAGCGGCACGCCACGTTCCCAGCCCGGCGCCGGGGACGGGCCGGGCCAGCGGGTGGCGGCCAGCCGCCGGCGCAGATCCTCCAGATCTGCCTCGGGGATGTCGATACGGAAGGGTTGCATCTGCGCTCCTTGACGTGAGGGCGGGGTGAGGTCGAGGGCGACGACGGTGCGGCGAGGGGGGAGCCGCACCCGGCGGAAGGGGGGTGGGCGGGGCTCACGCTAGCGGCGTGCGCGGGGCGACGGAAGCGCCTGGCTGACCAGGGCAATCGTGAAGAAGAACTCCGGCACGGCGGAAGAAGAACGACGCTCGAAGCGGCCGTCGTGAGGCCCGGACGAGGGCGGGTCGGCTCTTCCCGCGCACGGTGGCCGAGCACCGGGGCGGCGCACGCCGGAGACCGCGCGGTCGTCCTCGGTGGCGGGGGCGCGGAGCGGTCCGCCGCCCGGTCCGTCCCTCTCCTTCGCCTCCCGCAAGGCCATCGCCCTCGACCGGGACACGCGCACCGGCCCCGCGGTCCGCCGTCCCGCCCGCGGGACCTGGCCCGGGTGACCGACGCACCGCGGCCGCCGCGGGCGCTGACGCGCGCGAAGTTCACGGACCACGCCCCGCCACGGGTGCTGACGCGCCCGGAGTTCACGGACCGGGCCCTCACCGCCCACCGCCCCCTTGGCCGGTCTTCCTCCGAGTCGCCGTCCCTCGCGGTCACCGGGCCGCCGGTCCGCCGGTCCGTTGGACGACCGGACCGCCCGACCGGAACACACCGCCCCGCCGCCCCGGCCGCCGTGTCCACCGTGCCCGGACGGCGGACTCCTTCCCGGGATTACTCGGTCGCCGTGTCGATCCGGGCCCCGCCCCCTTCGTCGTTCAGATGCCAGGCCGGGCCCGCCACGGACAGGCGGTACCACCTCACGTCGGAAGAGGACTCGACCATGTCAGTCAGCACCGCCCACCCCCGGGTGTCGGTGATCATCCCCACGTACAACCGGTCCGGCCTGGTCCGTCTGATGCTGGACCAGTTGCGGCGCCAGACCCTGCCGCTCGACGCGTTCGAGGTCGTCGTCGCCGATGACGGCTCCTCGGACGACACCGAACAGGTCGTCCGCTCGTACGCGGACCGCTTGCGCATCGCCTACCACTTCCAGGAGGACGAGGGCTTCCGGGTCTCCAAGGCGCGCAACGCCGGTGCGCGGCTGGCCTCCGCCCCCGTGCTGCTGCTGCTCGACGCGGGCGTCGTCCCCGGCCCGGACCTGCTGCGCCGCCACCTGGCCGCGCACGAGGAGCAGCCGGGGCGGGGGGTGGTCGGCTACGCCTGGGGCTACGACCCGGTCGCCGCCCCGGTCCCGGGCCTGGCCGAGGCGCTCGACCGGTTCCCGCCGGAGCAGGTGGTGGAGAAGTTCCGCGAGGACCCCCTCTTCCGCGACGCGCGGCATGAGCAGTTCGCGCTGGACGGCTTCGACCTGGAGCGCGCCCCGCTGCCCTGGCGGCTGTTCTACACGCTGAACTGCTCGGTGCGCGCCGAGGACTTCTGGGCGGTCGGCGGCTTCAACGAGGAGTACGTCCAATGGGGCACCGAGGACCAGGAGTTCGCGCTGCGCCTGGTGCGGCACGGCGTGCGGATGCACCTCGACCGCGCGGCCTGGGTCGTCGAGTGGCCGCACGAGCGGGACTTCGCCTCGCAGTGGCCGCTGTACCTGGAGAACGTCGACCTGTTTCTCCGCCAGTTCCCCGAGCCGGCCGTCGAGATGGGCCGCACGCTGGCGCACGCGGACCGGTACTGGCAGTGGCGCGAGCTGTACCTGGAGTTCGAGGACTGGTCCGCGCGAGCCCGCGGGATCGACGTGAGCGGTCAACTCGCGGACGCGGCACGGCGCTTCGGTGGCGCGGGCCGGATCGCGGTCTTCGGCTGCGGCGGCGAGCTGCCGGCCGGCCTGCCGGCGACCGCCGTACTGGACTTCGACCGCGAACTGCTGGACCGGGCGGTGGGGGGCACCGGTGACGGTCCCGCCGCCCACCACGCGATCGGCGTGACGACGCCGCTTCCCGACCAAGGCGTCGATCTGGTGCTGATCACCTCACGGCTGTCCGGGCTCTGGCCGAGCTGGGGCGAGCTGATTCTCGCGGAGGCCCGGCGGACCGGCGCCTCGGTCGAGGTCCTCGACCCGGCTCTCGGCGGGAAGTGACCTGAGCCATGGCCGTCTCCGACGAGACCGAGTCCCCCACCACCACGGCGGACACCAAGGACCCCCGGCACGCCGCCGTACGGGCCCGCTGGGCGGTCACCGCCGTGTTCTTCCTCAACGGCATGATCATTTCCGCCTGGATCGCCCGGGTGCCCTCGATCCAGGCGGATCTGCGCTGTTCGGACGGCGAACTCGGCCTGATCCTCTCGACTTTCGGCGTCGCCGCCATCGTCGCGATGCAGTTCGTCGGGGCGCTGGTCGGCCGGCTGGGCAGCGCTCTGGTCATCCGGACCACCCTGCTGATCGCGCCGCTGCTGCTGGCCTGCGTGGGCCTGTCCCACAACGCCGCCGCCCTCGCCGTCTCGCTGCTCCTGCTCGGCGCCTCGCACGGCACGATCGACGTGGCGATGAGCGCGCACGCGGTGGCGGTGGAGCGCACGCTCAAGCGGCCGGTCATGAACGGCTGCCACGCGGCCTGGGGGATCAGCGCGGTGCTCTCCTCGCTGATCGGCGCCGGTTCCACCCGTGCCGGTATCTCCCCCGGCACGCAGTTCGCGGTGATGGGCGCGGTGCTGCTGCTCGCGGCCGTCCCGGCGACCGCCCGGCTGCTGCCCTCGGCGACGGACCGCGGCCCGGCCCCGAGGACGCCGGAGGCCGGGCAGACGAAGACGAACCGGCGCGCCGGCTGGCGCGGCCCCGTGCTGGTCTTCGGCGCGCTCGGCGGCATCCTGATGGTCTGCGAGGGCGCGGTCAACAACTGGAGCGGGATCTTCCTGCACCACGAACGGGGCTCCACCCTCGCGGCGGCCTCCCTGGGGTACACCGCGTACGTCGCCTGCCAGTCCGCGGGGCGGCTCGTGGGTGACCGGCTCAACCGCCGGTACCCGGCCGTCACGCTGTTCCGTACCAGCGCGGTCATCGGGGTGCTCGGCCTGGCGGTGGCGGTCCTCGTCCCGTCCGGGACCGCGGCGGTCATCGGGTTCGGCGTCCTCGGGATCGGCACCGCGCTGCCCCTGCCCATGCTCTTCAGCGCGGCCGGCCACGCCGGGGGCGACGGACCGGGGGCGGCGGCCTTCGTGTCCCGCTTCACCACGTTCACGTACGGCGGTGTGCTGCTCGGTCCCCCGCTGGTGGGCTGGTGCGCCGAGTTGACCGGGCTGGGCTGGACGCTGACGGTACTGATCCCGCTGATGGCCGTCGTCGCCTTCAAGGCGCGGATCGTGGCCGTCGCCGACGAGGGCCGAGCGGACACCGCGTGACGCCGGACGAGAGCGGTGGCCCCGGCCCGGAGGTCACGGCGGACACCCCGGACGAGCCGGCCGGTGCGGAACGAGGACGCACCGACCGCACCGACCGCACCGACCGCACGGTGCCGGTCGAGCGGGGACCCGGCCGGCCCCGGGCCGGCCGGGTCGCCCTGTCCGGGGTGGCACCGCTCGCCTGCGGCGGCGAGTCCGGGGAGCGGGCCGGGGTCGCGGGGCACGGCCACGACCCCGGCGCCCGCGTCGAGGAGGTCCTCGGCGCCACCGCGGCCCAGGCCCCGGCCCCCGCCGGCCACCAGGGCGCCCTTCCCGGTCAGTTGGTTCATTCCGTTCCCTCCCTCCTGAGCGGACGGTCAGTAGGCGCCGGCCATCAGGCCGTGGTCGCGGCAGTCGAGCTCCGGCAGCGCGAAGAGCACGGGGAGGTCGAAGAGGCTGCTGGGACGCAGGGTGATGTCCAGTTCGATGTCCCGCCCGGACTGCACGGTGACCACGGGACAGGTGCCGATCAGCATGCGGCGCTGCGCGCTGTACTCGGGGGCCGATCCGTCCAGCCCGGCCGCCCGGATGTGCCAGGAACCCTCCGGCAGGCCGTGCAGTTGGAAGCCCGGCTGTCCGGGCCCGAGGATGTCCCAGGAGACCGGCCTCCCCTCGGGGATCGGACCGCCGAACGCACCGACGTACACGTTGCGCAGCGGGACGACCCCGGAGCGGTTCACGGTGCCGACCACGTTGCCGCGCCTCGGGTCGAGCTGGGGCGGCCCCGGCAGTGGCGAGGGGCCGACACCGGTCAGCCGCGCCTGGTCGCGGTAGCGCGTCGGCGAGAGTCCGACACTGCGGGTGAACCGGGAGGTGAAGGTGCCCGGACTGTTGTACCCCACCTGATAGGAGATCTCCGTGACGCTCAGCGCGCTGTTCCTCAGCAGCCCCTTGGCCTGGTGCAGCCGGATCGCGGAGAGGAACCGGCCCGGGGAGGTACCGGTCACCTGCCGGAAGACACGGGAGAAATAGAATCTGCTGAGGATCGCCGCGTCGGCGAGGTCGGACAGCGAGACCGGCTCGCTGTAGTGGTTCCACATCGTCTCGATCGCACGGTGCACAGCGTCTTGCACGAGGCCTCCAGTGAGAGTGTCGGCGTGAGCGGATCAGGACGCGGACTTACGACTGCGGGCGCCGGGACCAGCGGGGCCACGGACGTGGACGCCGTGGCGGCCATCGGGTCAGCTCGGCAGCTCAGCGCGCTGCGCGGACCGCGGGCGCAGTACCTCGAAACGGTTCTCGGAGCTCTGATCCAACGCGGCCGTGGAGGCACTCGGCGGCGGCTCGGTTCTCCCTGGAGCAGTGGCGCGCCCCGGGGCCGGGTCACCCTCGGGCGGGGACTGACGAGAAGTGGTGGAGTACGGCGCGTGTCCGGCCGCCGGGAGCCGCCGGAAGAGCCGAGAGGCCGGGACCGGCCGGTGAAGGCAGAACGGCCGGGGCACACGGGACGGGCGGGAAACCAGGGACGGCCGGAGAGCACGGGACGGGCAGGACGGCCGGAAAGCACGAGACGGGCGGGGCGGGCGGGAAACACGGCTCGCGCGGAGTGTCCGGCGCCGGACCCGGAGGCCGGCTCTCGGTGGCTCCGCCTCCAACTGATCTGATCCGGACACGCCTTCGCCCATCACGTGGGTGTTGGTCCTCCGGCTCCCCGGCGGGGGAACCGCTCCCACCGCATCCCCCTCCAGCCCCGGCCGTACGCCTCCCGCCGTCCCCGGCGCGGGACGGGCCGCGCCGGACACCGGACGAGGTCCCCGGCCCCCCGCGCCCGGTGGGGACGCCCGACGGCGCCCGGCGGGGGCCGCTTCGGTCAGCCTCGCCGACGGTCTGCGGATTCGCTCGCCAAGCGTCATCGCGCTCTCCTCACATGTCGCAACGGGACACCCAACAGGACCTCGCGGACAGCGGGAACAAGCCGCGAGTAACGACGACTTCGAGGCGGCCCCTCCCGGCTCGCCCGAGCCGGCCCGCCGTCCGGCACGGCCAGTCGCCTCGATCCGTCGGCCGCCGTGGACTCCGGGACCACGCTGCCCCGGCCCGACGCGCCACCCCGAATTTGCGCCACGTAGAGCGCCGTTACTTCTCCGTAATTGCCCAGCTGATCAATCCGATGGGACTGCACACGGAATGCGCGGAATATGCCACGTCGATGTTTGACCCAAGAATTGCTATCTCTTTGCCGAAGGGGAGAATAGATTCCCGGAACCGGGCGCGAGCGGCCTTCGCGCGTGCGTGATCCTTTCCGTCGCGGCCCGCGCGCCCGCTTCCGGGCACGACGAGGCCCGCCGGGACAAGACACATCTCGGCCGCCGCAGCCCCGCGGGAGCGAGGGGCTTCCCGGCCCGGCGGGGCCTCCCCGCGCGCGCCGGCCGCTCGGCCCGCGCGCTCCCGGGTGCCGGTCAGTCCTGCCGGACCGGAGCGAACTGGCCCGGCTTCCGCCCGGCGCCGGCCGGCCCCCGGTAGGCCTGTGCGATACCCAGCCACTGCTCGGCCCGCGCCCCCTCGGTCCGTACCGCGAGGTCCGCGGGGTGACGGCGCCGGGAGACCAGCAGGGCGAAGTCGACGGCCGGGCCGGTGACCCGGTCGACGGCGTCCCGCGGCCCGAACTCCCAGACCCTCGCGCCGGAAGGGGCGGTCAGCTCGAAGCGGAATTCCTCGTCCGGCGGGACCAGCCCGTGCGCCTGGTAGCCGAAGTCCCGCGTGTGGACGCCGAACCAGGCCAGATGCCCGACCCGGTCGGTGTACTCCCGGCGCACGCCGAGCGCGTCCGCGATGTCCTGTCCGTGCGCGAAGATCTCCATCAGTCCGGCTGCGGCCAGCACCGACGGCGGCAGCGGGTTGACCAGCCAGGGCACCGTGCTCTGCTGGTCGGCGGCCGCGAGCCCGGCCGCCGAGTCGGCCAGCTCCTCGCGCCAGCGTGCGCGCGCCGCCTGCGGTCCCCCGGCGAGGAAGTCGCCGAGCGCCGCGTCCACCGCCGCCTGGAAGCCGTCCCCGGCCCGCGCCGCGTACCCCGCGAAGCGCTGCGGGTCGCGCGCGGAGGTGGCGGCGAGGTGGCACACGAAGGCGAGATGGGCGACCTGCTGCGCCACCGTCCAGCCCGGGGCCGGGGTGGGCGACTGCCACCGCCGTTCGTCCAGACCGTCGAGCAGCGCGTCGATCTCCTCGCCCTCGGCCAGGAGATCCGCGTATATGTCAGAGGATTTCGTCACGAGTGGTCCTTCCCGGGAAAACCGGTTGTTTCGGGGGCTGTCGGCGATGCCGCAACGAGTCTGCTGGCGCACCGCACGCATGTCTTCTCGGCCGTTGCCCGGTGCCGGCTGCCCTGTCGAAGCGGCCCACGGGAACCGGAGCCCAACCGGCAATCCCGAAGATGCGCGTCCCCCGCCGGGACCGAAGAATCGTCCCCGCGACAGAAAAGGCAAGCGCACTGACACCGACCGCCAGACGGCTTTCGCCGCGTGCCGAGGGAGTCCGCCATGTCAGACCCGGAGGACCGGGAAGACCGGGAAGACCAGAAAGACCGGGAGACCCCGGAAAGCCGGGAGTGGAGAACCGCGGTTCTCGAAGCCTTCGCGGACACGATCGTCCCCGGCGAGAAACGCCACCCCGGCGACCGCGCGGTCGCCGGGGTGAGCGCGGACGGGGGCGCGGTGGCCTCGGGCGCGATCGACGTCCTCGAAACCCCCGAGGGCGGTATGGCCCCGGCCCTCGACGACCTGGCCCGCGCGCTCGACGGCCATGCCGTCCGCTTCCGCGCCGAACACGGGCTGCCCCCCGAGGACCGGGAGCCGTTCGTCGGGCTGGACTACGCGGACCGGCTGACGCTCGTGGGCGAACTGCTCGCCCCCGGCCACCCGGAGCGCGTGATGTGGGCGGGCCTCGCGATGTTCAGCTTCATGGCCTTCGACACGGGCGCGCACCTGCACACCACCGAGGCCATCGCGTCCGGGCACCCGGGCCTCAGGATTCTCGGTTTCGCGCCCCCCGGCGAGGACGGGCTGTGGCGCTTCCCCGCCTTCTCCTACGGCCGTCGACTGGCCGACCTCCACCCCGACACCGACCGCTCCGGGAGCCCCGCGTGAACGCCACCGAGAACACGGACGTGCTGATCGTCGGCAGCGGCTTCGGCGGCGCGATCACCGCCTACCATCTCGCCGCGGGCGGTGCGCGGGTGACCGTACTGGAGCGCGGACCCTGGCTGAACAGCGAGGAGTTCGACCACGACTTCAAGTTCGGCTCCTCGACCACCCGCGTCTTCGACTTCGTGGTGGGCGACGGGATGAGCGTGCTCGGCGGCAACTGCGTGGGCGGCGGCAGCGTCGTCTACTTCGCCACCATGCCCCGCGCCCCGCGCTTCGTCTTCGAGCGGCACGGCTCCGTCGGGCGGCGGATGTGGCCGGCCGCCATCAACCGCGACGTCCTCGAACCCTGGTACGACCGGGTCGCCGAGGCGCTGCCGGTCAAACCCACCTCCTGGGACGAAGTCCCTTACATCGGAGGGGTGTTCGCCGCCGCCTGCCGGGCCGCCGGGCACACCGCGAACCCGTCCCCGTCCGCCGTGGACACCAGCCTGTGCACCAACTGCAACTGGATGATGTCCGGTTGCCGCTTCGACGCCAAGCGCTCCCTGCTGCTCAACTACCTTCCCGCCGCCCTCTCCCACGGAGCCGAGATCAGGCCCCTGCACGAGGTGCAGAAGATCAGCCGGCTGGACGACGGCGGCTACCGGGTGCACTACACCACCGTCGACGAGGTCGACTACCGGCAGCACACCGGCAGGGGCACCATCGACGCGAAGATCGTGATTCTCGCCGCCGGCAGCGCGGCCACCCCCGTCATCCTCCAGCGCTCCGAGGACGGACTCGGCCCGATGCCGCACGCGGTCGGCCGCTACTTCTCCGGCAACGGCGAACGGCTGAACACCGCGGTCCTGGACGACGACAAGGTACGAGAACTGCTCGGGCTCTCGCGTGACGAGGCCGAGGCGTACGGCGCCTACCAGATCGGCCGCGGGCCGGTCGTCGCCTCGTGGGACCGTCTCGACGCCGGCCTGCCCGAGTACGAGCGCTTCTCGCTGGAGCAGCTGTACTTCCCGCCCGGCTTCGGCACCATCCTGGCGCAGGTCCCGGACGCGACGGGCCCGGCCTGGTACGGGCCGCAGAAGAAGGAGATGCTGCGCCACTGGCGCTCCTGGCTCACGGTCTTCACCATGTCGGAGGACGACAACGAGGGCGTGTTCGGGCCGCCGCCGCCCACCGGCAACTCCGAGCGGCTCTCCCAGCAGCTCCTGGGCTTCGGCCCGCTGCGCTACCGCCCCACCGCGAACACCCGCCGGGGCTGGGAGGTCTCGGACGCGGCCGTGCGGCAGATACTCGAACACGACGGCCTCTCCCGGGTGATGCCGTGGACCAACGACGTGGTCGGCGCGTACACCGTGCACCCGCTCGCCTCGTGCCGCGTCGGCGACGACCCGGCGACCTCGGCGCTCGACGACCGGCACGAACTGCGCGGCCACCCCGGCGTCTTCGTCACCGACGGCTCGGCGGTGCCCGGCGCGCTGACGGTGAACCCGGCCCTCACCATCGCGGCGCTCGCCGAACGCGCGGTGCCCGGCATCGTGCGCGCGCTGCGCGAACGCGGCGTCGAGGTCGGCTACGGCGCGCCCGCCCCCGACGGGGCGGGCGCGGCCCGGCGGGGCACCGCGGCGGCCGCCCGCGCGGTCCTGGGGTGAGGGGCGTGACCCGGCTCTCCGCACGCGCCCTGCGCGGACTCGCGCTCGCCCAGATCCGCCACGTCACCCCCGTGCGGCCGGGCGAGGCGAAGGGCCTCACCGCCCAGGTGTACGGCAGCGCCGAGCGGGAGTTCGGCGTACTGGTGCCCCCGGTGGCGCTGCACTCCCCCGCCCCCGAGACGCTGGCCGCGGCCTGGCTGATGCTGCGGGAGACGCTGCTGGCCCCGGGCCTGGTCGACCGGGCGGTACGGGAGGCGGTGGCCGCGGCCGTCTCGGTGGCGAACTCCTGCCCGTACTGCGTCTCGGTGCACAGCGCCACCCTGCACGGCCTGGCCGGCGGCCGGGACGCCCGGACCATCGCCGCCGGACAGCTCGCGGAGGTGACCGAGCCCCGGCTGCGCGCGGCCGCGACCTGGGCGACGGCCTGCGCCCGGCGACCGCGGCCGAACGAGGTCCCGCACGTCCCGTTCACCCGTGAACAGGCCCCCGAGTACGCCGGTGTCGCCGTCGTCTTCCACTACCTCAACAGGATGGTCAACACCTTCCTGGAAGACGCCCCGATGCCCCCGGGCGCCCCACGCGCCGGGCTGCCCGTGGTCGAGCGCGTCCTCAGCGCCGTGATCCGCGCGACCGGCCGCGGGATCGCCCCGCCCGGAGCCGCACTGGACCTCCTGCCGGCGGCCCCGGTACCGGACGACCTCGCCTGGGCACAGCCGAACCCGGCGATCACCCAGGCCTTCGCCCGAGCCGGCGCCGCCGTGGACCGCGCGGCCCGCCACACCGTGCCCCCGGCCGTCCGGGAACTCCTCACCACGGAGATCACGGCCTGGGACGGCCGCCCACGCGGCCTCAGCCGCGCCTGGGTTGAACCCCCACTCGCCGCGCTGCCCCCGGCCGACCGCCCGGCGGGCCGCCTGGCGCTCCTCGTCGCCTTCGCCTCCCACCAGATCGACCCCGGCGTCGTCGAGCCCTACCGGAAGACCCACCCCACCGACGCCGCTCTGGTGACCCTGGCCTCCTGGGCGGCGCTCACCGCGGCCCGCCGCGCCGGCTCCTGGCTCGCGGTGGCTCCCGGGGACGCACCGCCGGCCTGACGCGAAGCCCGCCCCGACGGTTCGGGGCGGGCTTCGCGTACGGCTCGGCACTCCCGCGGGCACCCGGGCACCGCGCCGGCGGGGCCGTCGCCCGCACTGGACCCCGCCACCACGCCGGGCCCGTGCCCCGGCGGGGGCACGGGTCCGGGCCGACGACCTGCCGCCCCGTGCCGGCCTTCAGGCCGCCCCCGCGTCGACCACTCGGCGGCCGATCCGGTGCGCCTCCGCGAGCAGGTCGTCGTTCCAGCGGTGCCGTAGCCCGGACAGCCGCGAGGTGATCACCACGAGGTCCGCGCTCCCGTCGGGCAGCGGGGTCTCCAGGCCGATCGCGTGATGACCCACGTGGGCACCGCCGTCCAGTGCGCTGTCCAGTAGCGCACGGTCGAACTCCAGCAGCGTCGCGGGCGGCAGGGACGCGGGAGTCACGCCGCCCGCTCCCATCACCACCACCCGGTCGTCGGGGCCCGCGTGGGCGCGCAGCGCCCGGTCGATCTCGTCGGACACATCCAGCGCGTGGGCCCGCCTGGTCCAGTCCAGCAGCTCGCCGTAGCACTCCTCCCACGGGAACAGGAGGTACTTGGCCACCAGCCGCACCCCGATCTCGATCTGGGGCTCGCGGTGCTTGGCGAGGAAGTGCCTCATGTTCTTGAGGAAGCCCGGTTCCAGGACGTCCCAGTCGTGTTCCACGGGCGACTCGATGACCCACGCCTCGCGGTCGAGGTGGAATTCCACCCCGTTCCGATAGAGGCGGTAGGCGAATTCCAGGTCCTCGGCGCCCCAGCCGACGAATGTCTCGTCGAAGCCTCCGACAGCCCGGAAATCGGCCGCCGAGACCGAGCAGTTGATCGTGAAGGACAAGTTCCAGGGCACGTGCCGGCGCATCAGGTCGAAGCCGCAGTCGACCAGCGACTCATGACGCAGGTCGAGGAAGGCGGGGTTGCCGGCGTACCGTTCGACCGTCTCCTCGGGCGTGCACTGTTCCAGTACCCCGGCGAGCTCCAGCAACGGCTCGTCCGGGTTGTACCCGTAGGCGTAGCCCAGCGACATCCGGCGGGGGGCGGGCCCACTGTGCGCGCGGAGGTGCTGTTCGAGAAAGCCGGGCGCCGCCATCGCGCCGGTGTCCAGGAAGACCAGCAGCGGTGCGCGGCACATGCGGGCGCCGGCGTTGCGCGCGGCGCCGGCCCGGAAACCCCGGTCCTCCTGGAAGTGGTAGCCGATCCGCAGCACGTCGCCGAACTCCTCGACCACGGCCTTGGTGTCGTCGGTCGAACCGTCGTCGGCCACCACCACCTCGAACCGCTCCGGCGGCAGGGTCTGCCGGGCGAGGTGGGACAGTGTCCTGCGCAGCAGCCGGCTCCGGTTGTACGTCGGGATGACCACGGCGATGCGCGGGTCCCCGTCATGACCGGTCATCGGACCTCCAGGTAGTCAGAAACGCAACAGGACCTTGCCGCGGTAAGCGCCCTCAAGCTGTGCCCGCGCCGCCGGCACGAGTTGCCCGAGACCCTCGATGATGGTTTCACGTACGACGACCCTGCCACTGGCGACCAGCGCGGGGAACTCCTCCTCGAAGAGCGGGAACAGGTCCCGGTGGTCATCCGTGGTGAAGCCGCGCAGGGTCAGCCGCCGTTCCACCACCAGATCCATGTTCTGGACGCTGTGCCTGCTGCCCGTGCGCAGCTGCTCGGTCCAGCCGCACAGCACGATGCGCCCGTGCACGTTCATGGCGGAGACGGCCGCTTCGAGCTGCCGGCCACCGACGTTGTCGTAGTACACGTCGACACCGCCGAGGTCCGGCCATCCCTCGTGGTAGTCGAACGCGGCGTCGAAGCCGAGTTCCTTCACGACGAACTCCGCCTTCTCGGCGGACCCCACACTGCCGATGACCCGGCCGGCCCCGCGGACCCGGGCCAGTTGCCCGGCCATGCCGCCCACCGCGCCTGCCGCGCTGGAGACGACGACGGTGTCCCCCGGACGGACGTCGATCTGGCGCAGCCCCACGTAGGCCACCACCGCCGAGCTGAGGTGATGGGTCAGCGAGGGGTACAGGTCGCGGTCCACCACCCGGAACTCCGCCGCCTCCGCGACGGCGTACTCGCGCCAGGCGAGGCTGTGCAGGACCACGTCGCCCGGCCGCAGCGCGGGACTCGCGGACTCGACGACCTCGCCGAGCGCGTGCCCCCAGGGGACCTGGCCGAGTTCGTAGTCCGGCACCTCGGGGGGTTCCACGTCCTGCATCCGCATCAGGAGGCCGGGGTCGATCGCCATGTACAGGTTGCGGACGACCGCCTCACCGGGGCGAGGGGCCCGCACCTCCACCTCCGTCATGAGGAGTTCACCGGGCACCGGCAGCGTGCCCGGTGGCCGGGCGATCAGACGGATCTCACGACTGGTCGTCATGTCGCGTCACTTCCTTCGGTTTGCCGGGGCCTCCGGCGCACGACCTCGACGGCCGTACCCGGGGCCGGAAGGGATACGTGGCCGGGGCCGGCCCACCGCGCCGTCACGGGCCTCACGCGTGCGCCTCGTGGTGGCGCCGCGCCGCCTTCAGGTAGCGCGTGACGGGGTGCCGCTCCGGGTCGGGCGAGAACACCACGGTCAGCAGGACGTCCATGTTGAGGGCGACGGGGGTGTCGAACAGCCCGTAGTACTGGCGGGCGATCCGCCGGTAGTGGTCGTCCAGCGGCGAGGTGCCGCCGTAGCCCGCCGGGAGGTGCAGTCCGTCCTCGAAGCCTCCGGACACCGCCTGCATCGCGAACTCCTCCACCGACACCTCCGGCGTCATGGTCTCGATCGGTGCCCGCTCCGGCGCGAACAACGGCAGCCGGTCCGCGAGGGCGCCCTCCCCCAGCAGGTCGTCGGCGACCAGGCGGGCGATCACCGGTGAGCAGTGGAACCCGTCGCGGTAGGTGCCGGTGGCCACCACCAGGCCACTCAGCGAGGTGCGGCCCAGGAGCGGGAAACCGTCCGCCGTCGCGGGCCGGTTCCCGACCAGCCACCGCTCGATGTCGGACTTGTAGATGCCCAGGTCCAGTTGCTCGTACGCACACACCGACAGGAACTCGCTCTGCCCGAGGTCCGCCCTGGTCTGCGCCACTTCGTACAGCGCGTTCGTCGCACCGAGGTACTCCACGCCGTCGCCGAGCGGCACCACGTGCAGACCACAGGCACCGGCGCGCGTCGTGGTGCGGACGACCCCGGAGAAGCCGGCCCCCTCGGTGCGCCGCGTCAACGCGGCGATCCCCTTGCCCGCGTACATCATGGGCACCGCGCCGGAGGGCAGCACGTCGAGCAGCCGGCCGCTGAAGGCGCCCGCGGCCACGACGACCGTCCCGGCCTCGATGATGTCGCCGTCGGCCAGACGGACCCCGGTGGCCCGGTCACCCGTGGTCAGGACCTCCGCGACCTCGTTCTCCTCGCGTGTCACGCCGAGCGCCACAGCGGCCGACTCCAGCGCCCTCAGGACGCGCCGGGCGTCGATCCCGCCCTCCCTCGGCACGTGCACGGCGCGCAGGGGCCGCGCCTGGGGAACCGGGTTCAGGCCCGGTACGTCGCCCGGGTCGATCTCCTCGTGAGGCTCCCCGAACTTGGTCAGGGCCTCGCGGAAGGCGCTGTAGTTCAGGTCGTCGAGCCGGCCCGAGACGGCGTTGGATATGACGGTCGTCCCCTGCGCGAAGGAGCGGCGCAGCGCGGTGTCCCCGGAGTCCGCCGCGAGTTGGTCCATCCAGGACGGCCACCGGTCGAGAGCGTCGCGACAGAGCTGGAACTTGGCCTCTCCGGCGGCGGACCGCAAGGTGTACTGGGTCACCTCGCCGAAGGTGTTGAGCATGGCGCCCGCCGCGGTCGACGCGGCGCCGCTGCGGTGCCGGGGACCGCACACCGCGACGCGGAGGTTCCCGGGACGACTCGCCAGTTCGTAGGCGATGGACAGGCCGATGACACCGTTGCCGACGACGAGCACGTCCACCGGCTGATGGGCGGTCATGTGGTACCCCCTGCTGGGTGCGAGAATCAGTGCTCCCAGAGCATCCCCACCCCCGCGCCGGCACCGCATCTTCCGTCGTGCGGTGGTCGGTTCGGCCCCGCCCGGCCGTCTTGGCAGGAGCGCACTCTCAGAGAGGTCCCGCCCGCCGGGCCGACCCTACGATCCCCACGAGGGCGGCTTCGACGCCTCAGCGACAAGGGACGGGGCTCATGGTGGCAAAGACGGTAAGCGGCACCACACTTCAGACGTCGGCCGGCACGCTGGAGGACCTGGACCGGGCTCATCTCGTGCACCCCCAGCAGTCGGGAGACCACCCGGACCGGCTGATCGTCGTCCGCGGCTTTGGCTGCACCGTGTGGGACGCGCACGGCAGGGAGTACCTCGACATCGCCGGGGCCGGCAACTGGGCGTGCCAGGTGGGCCACGGGCGCGCCGAACTCGTCGCCGCGGGCGCCGAGCAGAGCGCCCAGCTGGCCTACTTCTCCGGTTTCTACGGCTACTCCAACGACAAGGCGGTCCAGCTCGCGACGCGGCTGGCCGGACTGGCCCCCGCCGGGCTCGACCACGTGTTCTTCACCTGCGGCGGCTCGGAGGCGGTGGACAGCGCCATGAAGATCGCCCGGCTGTACCACAGTCACCGCCACGAGCCGGAGCGGACTTGGTTCATCTCACGGCACTTCGGCTATCACGGCTCCACCTACGGCAGTGGCACGCTGACCGGGTTCCCCGACATGCACGAGGGGATCGGTCCCGGCCTGCCGCACGTCGAGAAGGTCTCCCCGCCGAACCCGTACCGGGCGGGCGAACTGTACGGCTCCGAGGACCCCACCGCCTTCCTGCTGCGCGAGCTGGAGGAGACCATTCAGCGGATCGGCCCCGGGAAGGTGGCCGCCATGATCGGCGAGCCGGTCATGGCCGGGGCGGGCGTGCTCGTGCCCCCCGCCGACTACTGGCCCCGGGTGCGGGAGCTGCTGAGCCGCCACGGCATCCTGCTGATCGCCGACGAGGTGGTGACGGCGTTCGGGCGGTCGGGCCACTGGTTCGACTCGCCGGCGCGCGGCATGTCCCCCGACATCATCACCGCCGCCAAGGGGCTCACCAGCGGGTACGCTCCGCTCGGCGCGGTCCTGATGCGCGGCGAGGTGGCCGAGACCGTCGCCGGGGCCGGCGTGACCTTCGGCCACGGTCACACGTACTCGGCCCATCCCACCGCCTGCGCCATCGCGCTCGCCAACCTCGACGTCCTCGAACAGGACGGCCTGATCGACCGGGCCCGGGTCGTCGAGGGCTGGCTGCGAGAGGACCTGGCGCCCCTCTCCCGGTTGCCGAGGGTCGGCGATGTCCGGGTCGTGGGGGCGATGGCCGCCGTCGAACTGGTGGCGGACCAGGCGAGTCGCGAGCCGGTGATGGGAGAGGCGGTCTCGGAGCGCCTACAGCACGAGCACGGGATCATCCTGAGGGCGTACGGCCAGAACGTGGTGCTCTGCCCGGCGCTGGTGATCGAACGGGCGCAGATCCGCCGCGCCGTCGACGCTCTCGCCGAGGTCCTCCTGCGGCTGGGTCCCGACGGACGGGTGGCCGTATGAGCGAGGTCAGCGACTACGTCGTCGTCGGCGCCGGCTCCGCCGGCTGCGCGCTCGCCGCCCGGCTGAGCGAGGACCCCGAGGTCAGCGTCTGCCTCGTCGAGGCGGGCACGGGGGTCACCGACGAGACCACCCGGGTGCCGCTGTACGGCGGGCGGCTGCTGCGTACCGGGCTGGACTGGGACTACGACACCCACGCGGAGCCCGAACTGCACGGCCGGCGCCTCTTCCTGCCCCGTGGCCGGGTGGTGGGCGGCAGCAGTGTCCTCAACGGCATGATCTACGTCCGGGGCAACCCGCTCGATTACGACGGCTGGGGACAGCCGGGCTGGAGCTTCGCGGAGCTGCTGCCGTACTTCCTGCGCGCCGAGGACAACGAACGCGGGGCGAGCCCGTGGCACGGCGTCGGCGGCCCCCTCACGGTCTCGGACGGCCGCTCCAGGAACCCGGGCAGCGGCGCCTTCGTCGAGGCCGCCGCGGAGGCCGGGTACGCCCTCAACGACGACTTCAACTCCGGCCGGCAGGACGGGTTCGGCGCCTACCAGCTCACGCAACGGGACGGCGAGCGGTGCGGCAGCGCCACCGCGTACCTGGACCCGGCCCTCGACCGGCCCAACCTGAGGGTGCTGACGCATGTCGCGGTGCACCGGATCACCTTCGACGGCGACCGGGCCTCGGGCGTCGTCGGCTCGCGGCTGGACGAACGGATCGAGGTGCGGGCCCGCCGCGAGGTGATCCTGTGCGCCGGCGCGTACAACTCGCCGCAGCTGCTGCTGCTTTCCGGCATCGGCCCGGCGGCCGACCTCGCCGCTCTCGGCATACCGGTCCGGCTGGACCAGCCGGAGGTCGGCCGGAACCTCCAGGACCACCCGACGGTCAACATGGTCTTCGGCCACTCCCGGCCGGTCAGCCTGTGGACCGGGAACGATCCCCGGCACGTGCGGGAGTACGCCGAGCACCGGCGGGGGCCGTTGAGCTCCAACGTCCCGGAGGCCGGCGGGTTCGTCCGCACCAGGGCCGAACTGCCGGCGCCGGACGCGCAGTTCCACGTGGTGCCGCTGATGATCGTCGACGGGGGGCTGGCCGCGCCCACCGGGCACGGGATCACGTTCGGCCCCTGCCTGCTCCAGCCGCGCAGCCGCGGCAGCGTCACCCTCGCCTCGGACGACCCCACCGCCAAACCCCGTATCCGGCACAACTACTACCAGGACGAGGCGGACATGGAGAACATGGTGGCCGCTGTGCGGATCGGTCTGGAGATCGGCCGGCAGGCCGCTCTCGCGCCGTACACCGAGCGGCCCCTCCAGGTCCCCGCGTCCGCGCGCGAGAACGACGTACGGGCCTTCGTGCGGCGCCACACCGAGACCCTGTTCCATCCCTCCGGCACGTGCGCGATGGGGACGGTACTGGACGAGGAGCTGCGGGTCCGCGGTCTGGAGGGTCTGCGGGTGGTGGACGCCTCGGTGATGCCGACCGTGGTACGGGGCAACACGAACGCGCCGGTCATCGCGATCGCCGAACGCGCGGCGGACCTGATCCGCGGCCGTGCGCCGACGGGATCGGCGGACTGGGCGGCGGGCCGTCGATCCGAGGCCGGCTCGTTCGTCGTAGGTACAGGCGGGCCGGAACCGGCCCCAGGACGACAGGACGTGTGAGATGGCGAAGTACCTGCTCCTCATCTACGGGGACGAGCAGACCTGGGAATCGATGTCCGAGCGGGAACAGAAGGAGGTCGAGGCGGGGCACGCCGCGTTCACCGCCGCCGCGGGCGACGCCGTCCTGGCCGGTCACGAGCTGCTCCCGACGACGACCGCGACGACCCTGCGCGGCAACCCGAACGGCCGCCCCACACCGACCGACGGCCCCTTCATCGAGGCCAAGGAGGCACTGGGCGGCTACTACGTCGTGGAGGCCGCCGACCTGGACGCCGCCATCGCCCTCGCCGCGCGACTGCCCGAGGTCGCGGTGGGACACAGCGGCGTCGAGATCCGGCCCGTCAACGAGCCGGGATAGCGCAGGAGCGGCTTCGCGTGGGCGAGGCCCCCGAGAACACCGGCCGCACGCGAGCCGTCGCGCGGGCGCACCGCCGCGAGTGGGCCGGAGTGCTCGCCGCGACGGTGCGCGTCACGCGCGATCCGGACCTTCCCGGGAAGTGCGCGCAGGACGCCCACGCGCGGGCGCTGCGTGCCTGGGTCACCAGCGGTGTCCCGCACCGGCCGGGCGCCTGGCTCACCGCCGTCGCACGCGACCGCGCGAAGGACGTCCCGCGGCGGGAGCCGGTGCCGCGCTCGACGCCCCTGCCCGTCACGTCCGGGAGCGGATCGTCGCCGGACCGCGGGACGGAGCGGGCCCGCGGGCGGTCGGCGACGGCCCCTTGCGGTTCGTCTTCACCCGCTGCCACCCGGCGCTCTCCCGGGACGCCCAGGTGGCGCTGCCCCCGCGCCTGGTGGGCGGACCGTCCACGACGGAGGCGGCACACGCCTTCCCCGTCCAGGAATCCGCGAGGGCCGCACGCGTCGCGAGGGCGAACAAGGAGAGCGGTGGTGCCCGGATCGCCTGCCGGGTGCCCGCCCTCGTCCTCCTCACCGACGCCCGCCGCGACACCCGCGCCCGCGAGGACGAAGCACTCGTCCTGCCCTCCGGACAGGACCGGACGGGGTCGCGCCCCGCACGAGCGTCGTCCGGGGACGCGTCACACGCTGACCGGCACACCGGCGGCCCGGGTCGCGCACTGTCGATTCACGCCTCACCCGTTCGTCGCTCATAGGTACGGACCCGACCGGGCGTCAGGCAGAAAGGCAGCGGAATGCGGGCAGAGCGAATGTCCTCCACCATCAGGCCGGCACGGTGGGCGGTAACGGCGATCTTCGGGATCAACGGGGTGCTGATCGCCAGCCTGGCGGTGCGCACCCCCTCACTCAAGCAGGACCTCGGCCTCAGTGCGGCACAACTGGGCCTGGTGTCGGCGCTGTTCGGAGTGACCGGGGTGCTCACCATGCAGGTGACCGGTGCCCTCACCGCACGGTTCGGCAGCAAGGCGGTGGTCCGGGTCGTCACTCCGGCCCTGCCCGTTCTGCTCCTCGGCATCGGGGCCGCGCCGCAGTACCTGGGGATGGCCGTACTACAGATGGCGTTCGGCGCGGTGAACGGCATGCTCGACGTGAGCATGAACGTGCACGCGGTCGCGGTGGAACGGGCGGCGAAGCGGCACATCATCAACGGCTGCCACGGAGCCTGGAGCGTCGGCTCGGTCATCGGCGCGCTGCTCGGCTCGGGCGCCGCCCACATCGGCATGTCCCGGGGTGGGCACTACGCCGTACTCGCCGTGGTCCTCACTCCCGCGGCCCTGGTGGCGGGGCGGTTCCTGCTGCCCACCGAACCGGAGAAGGACACCGCGGCGGCGGCCCCCGCGCGGCGCGGCTGGTCCGTGTGGCGGACCGGGTGGACCCGGCAACTGCTCGTGTTCGGCGCGATGGGCGCGACGGTGCTGACGGCCGAGGCGGCGGCCGCCGACTGGAGCGGGGTCTTCCTGCACGACGTGCGGCACGCGACCCTCGGCCTGGCGGGGCTCGGATACGTCGCCTTCGCGGCCTGCGAGACCTCGCTGCGTCTGGTCGGGGACCGGATACAGGCCCGGGTGTCCGCGAGGCGCCTGCTGTTCTGGAGTGGTCTCACCGCGACCGCGGGCATGACCGTCGTGGTGCTCAGCCCGTGGCCCTGGCTCGGCATCGCCGGGTTCGGCGTCACGGGGCTCGGCCTGGCCACGTCCCTGCCCGTGCTGTTCGGGCTGGTCGGTCACCTCGGTGCGGAACAGGCGGGCGGCGACGCCGGCGCCGCGACCATGGTCTCGCGCTTCACCACCATGACGTACACCGGCATCATGATCGGCCCCGCGATCATCGGCTGGGTCGCCCACCTCGTCGGCCTCACGTGGACGCTGACGCTCCTGATCCCGTTCCTGCTCGGCACCGCGGTCGCGGCCCGCACCGTCGACCTCACCGGACGGCGTACCGAGGCGGCGCCCGCGGACGCCGACGCCGCCCAGTAGCCCGGCCCCCTGACTGGGCAATCTCAGAGATCCAGCCGCGGCGGTCGCGGGCCTACCGTGAAATCGATCGAGCGTCGACCCGGACGGGGCCGCTCGACCTACGCCCGCTCGACATTGCGGCGATTCCACGAGACCCATCCGCAGGGAGGAACTCCATGGCTGAAGCCGTGTGCCCCTACGCCATCGACCCCCAAGGCACCGACACCCACGCGGAGACCAGCCGGCTCCGTGAGCAAGGCCCGATAGCCCGGGTCGAGCTCCCGGGCGGTGTGCTCGCCTGGTCGGTGCACAGCTACGAACTCGCCAAGCAGATCCTGCTCGACGAACGGTTCTCCAAGAACCCGCGCCGCAGCTGGCCCGCGTACATGAACGGGGAGATCCCCCGCGACTGGCCCATGATCAGCTGGGTGGTCATGGACAACATGGCCACCCACGACGGCGCTGACCACGCGCGTCTGCGCAGGCTGCTCCTCAAGGCCTTCACCACCAGCCGCGTTGAGGCCATGGCCCCGCGTATCGAGGTGATCGTCGACAAGCTCCTCGACGAGATCGCCGCCACGGACCCGGAGCAGACCGTGGACCTGAAGCTCCGCTACTGCCAGGCGCTGCCCGCCGAGTTGATGTGCGAGCTCTTCGGGGTTCCCGAGGAGGCCCGCGCCGACGTGCTGCGCGGGGGCCACGTCAACGTCGACACCCGGATCACTCCCGAAGAGGCCGAGGCCAACGTCGACCAGTGGGAGAAGGCCATCGCCGACCTCGTCGCGTACAAACACGCGGTACCCGGCGACGACCTGACCAGCGCCCTGATCGCCGCCAAGGAGGAGGACGGCTCGCACCTGAGCGACTCGGAGCTGATCGGGACCCTGCACCTGATGCTGGGCGCCGGCTCGGAGACCATGGTGAACTCGCTCACCTACGCCATCATCGCGGTCCTCGACGATCCCGCGCTGCGCGAGAAGCTGACGCTCGGCGAGATCGGCTGGGAGGACATCGTCGAGGAGACGCTTCGGGCCGAGTCCCCCGTCGCCCACCTGCCGTTCCGTTTCGCCACGGAGGAGTTCGAGCTCGGCGGGGTGACGATCGCCAAGGGCGACGCGGTGCTGGTCGACTACGCGGGCATCGGCCGGGACCCGGCCGTGCACGGTGAGACGGCCGACGTCTTCGACGCCACCAGGGCCGACAAGACGCACCTGACCTTCGGCCACGGTGTCCACTACTGCCTGGGCGTAAGGCTGGCCAAGGTGGCCACGCTGATCATGCTGCCGGCCCTGTTCGCCCGTTTCCCCAAGGCCGAACTGGCGGTCCCGCGAAGCGAACTGGAGCCCCAGGGCAGCTTCATCATGAACGGCCGCAAGAACTGCCCGGTGTACCTGGGCGGTCGCGCGGCGGCCGGCCTCCAGAGCGTGTGACCGCGGGTCCCGACCCACAGAGGGGGTGACCGCGGGAAGCGCCCACAGAGGGTGCGACCGCGGGTAGCGACCCACAGAGGGTGCGACCGCGGGTAGCGACCCACAGAGGGTGCGACCGCGGGAAGCGACCCACAGAGGGTGCGACCGCGGGAAGCGACCCACAGAGGGTGCGACCGCGGGAAGCGACCCACTCGCGACGTCCCGACGTCCGGTACGGCGCTTCCCCTCCTTCGGGCGCGGAGCCGCGACGCCGGACCTCGCGAGCTTCCGGTACCCCTTCCGGCCACGACGCCCGGACTGGTCCGTCCGCCGTGCCGGGACCGGCCCCCGGGCAGCCGGTCCCGGCGCCCGCGTGGGGCTGTCGCCCCGCGCCGTCAGAACAGAGGAGCACGGCATGCAGCCCTTCCGCCTGGAGATCCCCCAGGCCGCCCTGAACGACCTTGGCCGGCGCCTCGGTGCCACCCGCTGGCCGGACGGGCTGCCGGAACCCGGCTGGAGCCGCGGGGTACCCCAGGACTACCTCAAGGAACTCGCCGAGTACTGGCGCACGGAGTACGACTGGCGCGCGGCCGAGGCCGAGCTGAACGCCCTCGCACAGTTCACCGCCGAGATCGACGGCGCCCGGGTGCACTTCCTGCACGTCCGCTCGCCCGAACCCGACGCCGTGCCCCTGATCCTCACCCACGGGTGGCCCGGTTCGGTCGCCGAGTTCCTCGACGTCGTGGGGCCGCTCTCCGATCCCCGTGCCCACGGTGGCGACCCCGCCGACGCCTTCCACCTCGTCATCCCCTCCCTTCCGGGCTTCGGGCTCTCCGGCCCCACTCGTGAGCCGGGCTGGGGCGTGGAGCGCATCGCCCGCGCCTGGGCGGAGCTGATGCGGCGGCTCGGCTACACCCGCTACATACCGCAGGGCGGGGACATCGGTGCGTGGATCTCGCTGGCGCTCGCGGGGCTGGACCCGGAGCATGTGCGCGGAGCGCATGTGAACTTCCTGATCACCGATCCGGCCGGTGGCGACGGCACGGAGGAGTTCGGCCCCTCCGACCTGGACCGCCTCCGGCGGCTGGCCGAGTTCGTGGAGAGCGGCTCCGGCTACATGCGGCTCCAGGCCACCCGGCCGCAGACGCTCGGCTACGCGCTCACCGACTCCCCGGTCGCCCAACTGGCCTGGATCGTGGAGAAGTTCCGGGAGTGGACCGCATCGGCTCAGGCCCTGGAGGACTCCGTCGACCGCGACCGCCTCCTCACCAACGTCATGCTCTACTGGCTGACGGCCACGGCGGGCTCCTCGGCCCAGTTCTACTTCGAGATGGCCGAGGCCCTTCCGACCGCGCCCGCCCGGCCCGAGCGGGCCGCTCCGCCGGGCCCGGCCGTACCCCTGGGCGTGGCCGTGTTCCCGCACGACTCGGCCCGGCCGGTGCGGCGGCTGGCCGAGCGGGCCTTCCCCGGGATCGTGCACTGGAGCGAGTTCGACCGGGGCGGGCACTTCCCGGCCCTTGAGGAGCCCGGCCTCTTCGTGGCCGACCTGCGCGCGTTCCTGCGGACCCTACGGTGCTGAGCCGGCGCCGGGACCCCTCGGCCGGCCGTGCGAGACCCGGCCGGCGGAGCACAGCGCGCGGCGCACGGCCGCCCGCGGCGGGTGGGCACCGGGGAAGAAGGAACTCGCCCCCGTGGACCGGAAGATGACCAGCAGACCAGGGCCAGAGCGTGACGGCCGCCGGGGGCGGAACCACCCCCCGGCGCTGGAGCGCGGCCCGGAAAGGACCACCGTGAGCACCTGCATCGGAGACCACGCCGTGGTACTCGGAGCGAGCGTGGCGGGACTGCTGTCCGCCCGTCTGCTCGCCGAGCGGTACCGGAGGGTGACGCTGGTCGACCGCGACGTCCTGACCGGGTCCGGTCCGCGGCGTTCGGTCCCCCAGGGACGGCACATCCACGGTCTCCTGGGCAGGGGGCAGCAGGTCCTGGAGGAGCTGTTCCCCGGCCTGACCGGCGAACTCGGCGCCATGGGAGTGCCGGTGTGCGACTTCGGCACCGGACTGGGCTGGTATTTCGGGGGACGCGCGATCGAGAGGACACGCACCGGGCTGGTCTGCGTGTCGGCGGAGCGGCCCCTGCTGGAGGACCGGATACGCGCCCGTGTCCTCGCCCTGCCGAACGTGACGAGCCGGGAGCGGACCGACATCGTCGGGCTCACGACCTCACGGGACCGCGGGCGGGTCACCGGTGTCCGCCTGCGGCCGGCCGGGGGTCAGGAGGGCGTCCTCGACGCCGACCTCGTGGTCGACACCACTGGCCGCGGCTCGCGCGCCACCCGCTGGCTGACCGAGCTGGGTTATCCGCGCGTCCGCGAGGAGCGCATCAGGATCGACCTGACCTACACCACCGTCGACTTCGCTTCTCCGCTGCCGGTCGACCCGATCGGAGACGGCGCCGCCCTGGTCTGCGTGGCGAATCCGGCCAGCCCGCGTGGGGCGACGCTCGCCCGGCTGCGTGACCGGTACTCCCTCTCGATGTACGGGCTGCTGGGCCAGGCGCCGCCCACCGACCGCGCGGGTTTCCTGGATTACGCGGCCGGCCTGCCGGTACCGGAGATCCACCGCGCCGTCCGCGACGCGAAGATGCTCGACGACCCGGTCTCCATGCACTTCCCGGCCAATGTCAGGCGCCGGTTCGAGAAGCTGGACGACCTGCCCGACGGCCTGCTGGTGCTCGGTGACGCGGCCTGCGTGTTCAACCCCGTCTACGCCCAGGGCATGACCGTCGCGGCGGTGGAGTCCCTGGTACTGCGCGACCATCTCGACCGGGGACGGCCGCCCCGGCCCCGGGACTTCTTCCGGGACCTGGCGGCGGTGATCGACGCCCCGTGGGACATGGCGGTGGGCGGCGATCTCGGCCACCCCGGCGTCCAGGGACGCCGGGGCCTCAAGGTCCGCTGGGGGAATTTCTACATCCCGCGCCTCCAGGCGGCCGCCGCGAAGGACGGCGTCCTCTCCGACGCCTTCCTGCGGGCCGCCGGGATGGTGGACCCGCCACAGGCCCTGATGCGTCCCAAGGTCGCCCTCCGGGTTCTGCGGGGAGCCACCTCCTCGTGACACCACGGCGGCCCTTCCGGCACATGCCACCACCGGCCGGCCCCGTCGGCCGGCCCGGACTCAGAGGAGTGAACGTGACGACCACGACCACCGCACCCCCCGACGTGGACCTCGCCCAGCGCGTGGCGCAGACCCTTCCGGTCCTGAGGGAACACGCCGGATGGGGCGAGAGCAACCGGCGCCTGCACGAGGAGACCCTGGAGGCGCTCTCCGGGGCCGGCGTCTTCCGCATGCGGATACCGGCCCGCTACGGCGGCTACGAGACCGACGCCACCACCCTCCTCGACGTGGTGGCGGAGATCGCGCGGGGAGACGGTTCGGCGGCCTGGACGGTGTCCGCCTGGTCCGTCTCGGCCTGGCTCGCGGGCCATTTCCCCGACCACGTCCAGGACGAGGTGTTCACCCCCGGGGCCCGCGTGTGCGGTGTGCTCAGCCCGAGCGCGACCGCCACCCCGGCAGGCGGCGGCGACTACCTCGTGAACGGCCGCTGGGGGTTCGTCAGCGGCGCCCACCACAGCCAGTGGCAGGTGGTCCTCGCCATGGCGCCGGCGCCTGACGGCACCTCTCAGTGGCCGGTCATGGCCGTGGTGCCCATGTCCGGACTCTCCCTGCTCGACGACTGGCACACCATGGGACTGCGCGCGACCGGCAGCGTCACCACCGTCGCCGAGAACGTCCGGGTGCCCGCGGACCGGGTCGTGCCGCTGGTCTCGGTACTGCGGGGGGAGTCCGCCTCGCAGGCCAACCCGCTCTCGCCCGTGTACCGCAGCCCGATGATCCCCACGGGCTGTTCCACGTTCACCGGCCCCGCCGTCGGGATGGCGAGGGTCGCCCTGGAGTCCTTCATGGCCCGGCTCGACCGGAAGATGACCTACACGGACTACCCGAGCCGCCGGGACGCGCCGGTGACACACCTCCTCGTGGCGGAGGCGGCGATGAAGGTGGAGGAGGCCGAGTCGCACGCCTCCCGGCTGGCGGCGCTCACGGACGCCAAATGCGCCGCGGGAGAGGAGTGGAGCCAGGAGGAACGCGTCCGCTCCCGCGCCTACCTGGGACGGGTCTTCCACCTCGCCGACGAGACCGCCTCCCTTCTGGCGGCGGAGGGCGGCGGCTCCTCGATCCGCACCTCGGAGCCGCTTCAGCGCGTGGCCCGCGACCTGCGCGCACTGAGCACACACGCCCTGATGCACTCGACGACCAACGCCGAGCTCTACGGCCGGGTCCTGTGCGGACTCGAACCGAACACCATGTACGTCTGACCCGGTCCGGGCCTCCGGAGCAGAACAGGCCCGGCCCCGCGCACGTCGCCACGATCCGCGAGCGAGGCCGGGCCACCCACTGGTGCCGGAGACCGGACGAGCCTGCCGCCGGCCCGGCGGGTGCCGGCCGGCGCCGGCGGCGCGGAGGGACGTCTCGTGGAAGATCGCGCACAACGTCGCCCCTGAGCGCATCCGCGCGCCGACGCCGAGGACGGCACCCGGGGAACCAGTACCGGTGTCGCGGGCGACGAGCGGTACCCCGTCGACCAGCAGTCACGTCAGCAGCGGGCTCATGAAAAGCGGCCCCCCAGCAGCGGCGTGCCGGACGCCCGGCCTTCGGTGAACAGGCGGATGACCGGTGAGCGCGGCGCACGATCCGGCTCGACCCTGAGGAGGGAACCTGTCGGTGAGCACGCCCGCGGCGAAAGACCGGCCCGGCGGCGGGGCCACGCCGGGGCCACGGCGGTGCGACCGGCGTCGCGGCTCTCTCGCCGGTGCGCCGGTCGGCCGGTCGGCCGGTCGGCTGCGAGCGCGAGGCATCGTTCCCGCGCAGGCAAGCCCTCCCGCGCCGGTACAGGCCCCCGCCCGCCGCCCCACCCACACGCCTACGGAAGCAGCTCGGCCACCAGCGTCCGGTACAGCCATTCCTGGTAGCGCTCCGCATCCCAGCGTCGGTCGGCGGTGAACCGGATGAAGACCTGGGGCCCGGTGAGGACCCAGCAAGCATCAGCCAGCCCGGCCGGGTCCGCGCCCGTACGCAGGAGATTCCGCTCGTCGAGGTGGCCGACGAAGGCCGTGACACCGGTGAAGCGCTCCTGTTCCGTCACGGCGAGGAGCTGGGCCACTTCGGGCCCCGCCTCGCCGAGCAGGGCGAAGAGTGGGGCGGTCCGGGCATGTACGCCGCACACGAAGGCCGCGTACCCGCGGAGCTTGGCGTGCGGCTCCGGTTCGGCCCACACCTGCCGGAGGGCGGCGCGCCCGGACATCGGCACGGGTTCGTCGTCCCCGGCCAGAGTGGTGTCCCACAGGGCCTTCATCAGGCCGGACTTGTTGCCGTACATCTTGTAGACCGCTTCGGGGGAGACCCCGGCCCGCGCGGCCACCGCGCGCATCGTCGTGGCCCGGTACCCCTCGGCCGCCAGCAGCTCCAGGCTCGCCCGCAGGACGGCGGCGCGCCTGCGCCGGGCGGCGGCCCGCCGCCCGCTGGCGTCGTACGGCCTGCGCGAGGCCGGCTCGGTCGAGGACACGGGCGGAACCCCCAGAAATTGATTACAGTCACTTGCATCCAAAATGCGGGGGAGGACCGCTGCCCCTTCCGCCGCCTCGCCCATTCTCCCGCCACCGGAGCACGCCATGCCCTCCACCGCCCCCGCCCGCACCGTCGCCCCCGGCGTCGACCGCCTCGGCGACGACATCGTCAACTTCTACGTGGTCCACCACCCCGACGGCCTCGTGCTCGTGGACGCGGGCCTGCCGGGGCACCTGAAGCAACTGCGCGCGCACCTGTCGGGCACCGGCCTCGGCCTGGCCGACGTGAGGGCCGTCCTGCTCACCCATTCCCACCCCGACCACACCGGCCTCGTCACCGCGCTCCACCGGGCCGGAGCCGAGATCCACGTGCACCGGCCGGACGCCGCGACTCTCACCGACGGACCGCGCAGCTCGATGCGGCACGCGAAGCCCGAGCGCTCGATGGCCCCGTATCTCTTGCGCCGGCCGGCCGCCCTCGGCACGCCCCTGCACATGGCCCTGCGGGGCGGGTTCACCGCGCCACCCTTCGCGCACGCCCACCCCTTCGACGGCGACACGACCTTCGACGCGCTCCCCGGACGGCCCGCCGCGGTGCCCCTCCCCGGCCACACCCCGGGAAGCGTGGCGTACGTCTTCGCCGAGGCCAAAGCGGTCTTCACCGGCGACGCCCTGGTCACCCACGACGGCATCACCGGACACCGCGGCCCGGCCACCGTCTGCCGCGCCTTCACCAGCGACAGCGCCACCGCCCTCGCCTCGCTCGACCGGCTCGCCGGACTGCCCCACACCGTGCTCCTGCCAGGACACGGGGAGCCGTTCACCCGGGGCGCGGCCGCCGCGGCCCGCGAGGCCGAGGCGTACGGCGCCTCCTGAGCGGCGTGGACCGCGTCACGGCCGGGCGGTGGCACTGAGCGCCGCGCCTCATCGCCGCAGCGCTCGCGGCGATTCGAACGTAACCCATGTCCGGCCGTTGTAGCCCCCCTCCAAAAAAGCGAGCCAGCCCCGTCAGCGGCCCCGAGTAACGGCTTGCACACCCCGGTGCACGCGACGCCACGGGCACGCCACGCGTGCTCACACAGAGAGCGAAGAGCGGAGGGCCACTCGCGCCTCATCGCTCACCCCAACGACAAAACCCCAGGTCACGTAGTCCGTGACCTGGGGTTCTATGGAGCCGCCTTCGGGATTCGAACCCGAGACCTACGCATTACGAGTGCGTTGCTCTGGCCATCTGAGCTAAGGCGGCGTGACGTGCTGACCATCGTGGGGCAGCGGCCTCGGCAAGTCTACACAGTTTTGGGGGGTGCTCCTGACCACCTCCGAGGTCTCGTCGGTTCAGGAGCAGCGGGTGTCCTGCTTCGGGGGGCGGCCCGTCAGGAGGTACGTGGTGACGTGGGTGTCGACGCAGGTGCTGCCCCGGCCGTACGCGGTGTGGCCGTCGCCCTCGTAGGTGAGGAGGACGCCTGAGCCGAGCTGGGTGGCGAGGGAGCGGGCCCAGCGGTAGGGGGTGGCCGGGTCGCGGGTGGTGCCGACCACGAGGATCGGGGGCGCGCCTCGCGCTGTGAGGCGGTGCGGCTCTCCCGTGGCCCGCACCGGCCAGTACGCGCAGTTGAGGGCGGCCCAGGCCATGCTCTCGCCGAAGGCCGGGGACGCCTTCTCGAAGTCCGGGAGCGCCGCCTCCACGGCTTCGGGGCCGGAGAAGGCCGGTGGGAGGTCCAGGCAGTTCACGGCCGCGTTGGCCGCCATCAGGTTCGAGTAGGCGCCCTTCTCGTCCCGCTCGTAGTAGGCGTCGGACATCGCGAGGAGCGTCGAGCCGTCCCCGTCCCGGAGGGCCCGCGTCAGCGCCTCGCGCAGCAGTGGCCAGGCCGCCTTGTTGTACATCGCCGCGATCACGCCCGTCGTGCCCTGCGCCTCGCTCAGGTCCCGGTCCGTCTCCGACGTGCGCAAGGGCTTCTCGTCCAGCCGGCCGAAGAACGTCCTGAGTCTCCGGCCCGCCGCGTCCGGGGCGCCCCGGCCCAGCGGGCAGTCCGTGTGGGTCGCGCAGTCCTCGGCGAACGACCGGAAGGCCGTCTCGAAGCCCGCCGTCTGGTCGAGGTTCACGCGCAGCGCGTCCAGTGAAGGGTCCGTCGCCCCGTCCAGGACCAGGCGGCCGGCGCGCGCCGGGAACAGTTCCGCGTACGTCGCCCCGAGGAACGTGCCGTACGAGGCACCCACGTAGTTCAGCCTCCGGTCGCCCAGGGCCGAGCGCAGCAGGTCCATGTCGCGTGCCGAGTCGGCTGTGGAGACGTGCCCGAGGACCTTCCCGGACCGCTCCGCGCACGCCGAGGCGTAGTCCTTGAAGGAGCGGATCAGGTCGTCCTTGTCCGCCTGGTCGTCCGGGGTCAGGTCGGTGCGGGTCCAGCGCTCCGTGCGGGGGCCGTCCAGGCAGGTGACGGGGGTGCTGCGGGCCACTCCGCGGGGGTCCGCGGCGACCATGTCGTAGCGGGCCCGCACCTTCTTCGGGTAGTGCTCGCCCGCGTACGCCGTGAGGTAGTCCACCGCCGAGCCGCCCGGACCGCCGGGGTTCACGAGGAGGGAGCCGAGGCGCTCACCGGGGCCCGTCGCCCTCTTCCGTGCCACCGACAGGTCGACGTGCCCCTCCGCCGGGCGCGCGTAGTCCAGCGGGGCCTTCAGCGTCGCGCACTCGAAACCGGTCGCGGCCGCGCCCGCCGGAGCGGAATCCGGAGCGGAATCCGGGGCGGCCGCACCTGCCGGAGCGGAATCCGGGGCGGCCGCATCTGCCGGGGCCGGGCCTTCCGGCGACGGAGCCGACGGTTCGCATGCTCGCCACCGCAGGCGTTGCCCCTCGTACGCGGCGACCGGCCCGGCGGACGACGCCGCCGGTGCGGACGCCGCCGTCTCCCGCGCGGGCGCGGAGCCGCTCGCCGTGCCGGAGAGGCAGGCCGCGGCCAACAGGGCGACGGCGGCCGGCACAGTCGTCGCGGTGGCGGTGAACTTCATCCGCCGATGTTAACGGTAAGCGATCACGGCACTACCTTGCGTCCGCTCCTTCCGCCCTATCGGGTGACCGGGGGGAGGCGCCCGTGGACCGGGGGACCGGACGAGGGGCCTCCGGACCGGGTGACCAGGACCAAGTGACCCGTATCGGCGAATCGGCGCCTCGGCCGCGCGTCAGCCGGCGTCTCGCCGCGCGCGAGTCGGCGCCTCGGCCGCGCTCCCTCCGACGAGCAGTCGGCCCCGGGGCGGGTCAGCCCGCGCGCAGGGCCATCGCCATCGCCTCGACGGCGAGGAGCGGGGCCACGTTGCGTTCCAGCGCCGTGCGGCACGCGCCGATGGCCTCCATGCGCCGCAGCGTCGCCTCCGGGCTGCTGTCCCGCGCGATCCGTTCCACCGCGTCCTGCACGTCGGCGTTGGCGAGGGGGGCCCGGGAGCCGAACTGGAGGGCCAGCACGTCGCGGTAGAACCCGGTGAGGTCCACGAGGGCCAGGTCGAGGCTGTCGCGCTGGGTGCGGGTCGAGCGGCGCTTCTGACGGTCCTGGAGTTCCTTCATCACCCCGGCCGTGCCGCGCGGCATCCGGCCGCCCGCCTGCGCGCCGAGCGCGGCCCGCATGTCCTCGGTCTCCTTCGCGTCGGTCTCCTCCGCGACCTGTTTCGCGTCGTCGCCCGCCGCGTCGATCAGTTCCTGCGCGGCCCGCAGGCCCGCGCCGACGTCCCCGACCCGCAGGGGCAGTTTCAGCACCGCCGCGCGCCTGGCGCGGGCCCGCTCGTCCGTCGCGAGGCGCCGCGCGCGGTCGATGTGGCCCTGCGTCGCCTGCGCGACCGTCGCCGCGAGGGCCGGTTCGACTCCGTCCCTGCGGACGAGGAGGTCGGCGACCGCGTCCACCGGCGGCGTGCGCAGCGTCAGGTGACGGCAGCGCGAACGGATCGTGGGGAGCACGTCCTCCAGGGACGGGGCGCACAGCAGCCAGACGGTACGCGGGGCCGGTTCCTCGACGGCCTTGAGCAGGACGTTGCCCGCCCCCTCGGTCAGCCGGTCGGCGTCCTCCAGGACGATGACCTGCCAACGGCCCACCGCGGGCGAGAGCTGCGCCCGCCTGACGAGGTCGCGGGTCTCCTTGACGCCGATGGACAGCAGGTCGGTCCGCACGAACTCGACGTCCGCGTGCGTACCGACCAGGGTCGTGTGGCAGCCCTCGCAGAACCCGCAGCCGGGGTCGGCGCCCAGCGCGCGGTCGGGGCTCACGCACTGGAGCGCGGCGGCGAAGGCGCGCGCCGTCTCCGCGCGGCCCGAGCCGGGCGGGCCCGTGAACAGCCAGGCGTGCGTCATCCGTGAGCCCTCGGGACCGAGTTCGCCACCGGCCACGGCCGTGACCTGCGTGTCCGCGTCCTTGGCGGCGGCGGCGAGCTGCGCGCTCACCCGCTCCTGGCCCACCAGATCGTCCCACACCGTCATGCGGTCACCGCCTCTCCCTCACTCCGCCGCCGCCCTGCGCCGGCACGGCCACCCGTACTTCCTCTTCGTGCGGCGCGCGGCCCCTGCCCGCACCTCGCGCGCTGGTCCATTGTCGACGATGCCACCGACAACGGCGGACGAGGACGAAGACGAAGACGAGAAAGGGGACAGGACGGGACGAGGCCGGGGCCGGGGACGGGACGACAACGGGAGCGGGGCGAGAACCGGACGGGAGCGGCGGGGGCGGTCGGCCGCACCGGGCGGCGTACGGCCCCTGCCGCTCTCCCCTCACGGCACCAGCCGGCCCCTGCCGCGCTCCCCTCACGGCACCGGCAGACCGGCTACCGCCCTCAGTCCCGTCGACCCTTCCCGCGGCCGCGACCGCCCCCGCGTCCGGAACCGCCGTCCTCCTCCTCGTCGAAGCGGGGGCCGAGCAGTTCGTCCGCGAGGGTCGGGAGGTCGTCGAGCGGGGTCTCCTCCGCCCAGTCGGGGCGCGGGCGGCGGCGCGGGGCGCCGGTCTCGTCGAGCTGCGGCAGTTCCCTGGTCCGGTCGTTCGGGCCGAGCGCGTCGGCCCTCCCGGTGTTCCCGGCCGCTCCCTGTCCGGGCCGCTGCCGGTCGCCGCGTCCGGCAGACGGGGCCTCGTCGCGGAAGAACCCGGGCGGGACGCGGTCGGCGGGGCTGTCGGTCGGCGCGCCGGAGAAGGGCCGCCGGGACGCCTCCCCGGAACCACCCTTACGGGCCTCCGCGGAACGGCTCCCGCTCCCCTTCGCGCCCCGCGACTTCCGGCCCGGCGCGTTCCCGTCCGGCGCGTTCCCGTCCGGCGACCGCCGGTCCGACGGACTTCCGTCCGTCGCCCCTCCGGCCGCTTCCGGCGCACCGTCACGGAACTGCGGCAGCACCGTCGTCTCGTCCTGGGCCCCGGGCGGCGGCGTCTCGCTCTCCCGGCCCTCCTCGGCGTCGGCGTCGGTCGCGTCACGGAACTGCGGGAGCACCGCCGTCTCGTCCTCGGGATACGCCGGGCGGGCGTCCTGCGGCCGGACGACCGGAGTGGAGATCGTCGTCTCGTCGCCGTGCCGGAAGATCGGCGTCGGCACCGTCGTCTCGTTGTCCGGGACGGGGTCCTCACCCGTGCCGCCGGCCGTTTCGCGGCTCTCGGCGGCCTCCTCGACGCGGCGCGCCTCCCCGGCGGCCCTGGCCCGCTCGGCGGCCTCGGCTTCCTCGGCGGCCCTGGCCCGCTCGGCGGCCCACGCCTGTTCGGCCGCCCGCGCCGCCTCGACCCTGGCCGCCTCGGCCTCCGCCCTGGCGGCCTCCTCGGCTTCGGCCTCGGCGGCCCGGCGTCGGCGGTCCTCCTCCTCGGCGCGCTGGCGCGCCTGTTCCTCCGCGAGCCTGCGCGCCTGTTCGGCGCGGAGCAGGGACTCCTCGGCCTTGCGCTGCTTCTCGCGGCGCTTGGCCTCGGCCTCCTCGCGCAGCCGCTTCTCCTCGGCGGCCTGCCGGCGCAGGCGTTCCTGCTCGGCCTCGCGCGCGGCCTCCTCCTCGGCCTTGCGGCGGGCCTCCTCCTCGGCCTGGCGGCGTTCCTCCTCGGCGCGCTGCCTGGCCTCCTCGGCGAGGCGCTCCTCCTCCTGCCGGCGGGCCTCCTCCAGCTCGCGGCGCTTGCGCTCCTCCTCCTCGGCGCGCAGCCTGGCGAGCTGTTCCTGACGCTCGCGCTCCAGCCGCTCCTCCTCGGCCTTGCGCGCGGCCTCCTCCTCGGCCTTGCGGCGGGCCTCCTCCTCGGCGGCCCTGCGCGCCTCCTCCTGGGCCTTGATCTCGGCCTCGGAGAGCGGAAGCATCTGGTCGAGACGGTGCCGGACTGTCGTCGTGACGGCCTCCGGCTCCCGCGCCCCGTCGACCACGAGGTACCGGCCGGGGTCGGCCGCGGCGAGCGTGAGGAACCCGGAACGGACCCGGGCGTGAAACTCGGCGGGCTCCGACTCCAGCCGGTCGGGCGCCTCGGTGAACCGTTCCCGCGCGGCCTCGGGCGCCACGTCGAGCAGCACCGTCAGATGCGGGACGAGCCCGCCCGTGGCCCACCGCGAGATCCGCGCCACCTCGACCGGCGAGAGGTCCCGGCCCGCGCCCTGGTAGGCCACGGAGGAGTCGATGTAGCGGTCGGAGATGACGACGGCCCCGCGTTCCAGCGCGGGCCGGACGACGGTGTCGACGTGTTCGGCGCGGTCGGCCGCGTACAGCAGCGCCTCGGCGCGGTGCGACAGACCGGCGCTGGAGACGTCGAGCAGGATCGAGCGCAGCCGCTTGCCGACCGGGGTGGCGCCGGGCTCGCGGGTCACGACGACCTCGTGGCCCTTGGCCCTGATCCACTCGGCGAGCGCCTCGGCCTGCGTGGACTTGCCCGCTCCGTCGCCGCCCTCCAGGGCGAGGAAGAAGCCGCTGGTCGCGGGGGCCTGGGCCGGGTCGCCGCCGCGCAGCGCCTCGCGCAGGTCACGGCGGAGCGGTACGCCCTGCCGGTCGTCGGTCTTCGCGAGGACGAAGGCGGCGACCGGGAGCAGCAGCGCGCCCACGAGCATCAGCGTGAACGAGGCCCCGTCGTGCTCGAAGGTGAACTTGCCGTTGACGACACGGTGCGGACCGATGAACGCGCCGAACACCGGCGCGGCGATCGCGGCGACCGCGACGGCCAGCCGTGCGACGGCCTGGAGATGCTCGGTCGTACGGGCCCTGCGGCCTTCCTCGATCTCCTGGTCGAGCAGGGTGTGCCCGGTGTTCGCGGCGACACCCGCGCTCACCCCGGCGAGCAGCAGGAGCAGCAGGACGGTGGTGATGTCGGGGACGAGCCCGGCGACCAGCAGCGCGACACCGGCCACGGCGATCGCGAGGGACAGCAGCCTGCGCCGGGACAGGGTGGGCAGCACCGAGCGCGCCGTACGGATACCGAGGACGGTGCCGCCGGTCAGGGCGAGCACGATCAGGCCGTACGCGACCGGTCCGCCGCCCAGGTCCCTGGCGTGCAGCACGCCGACCGAGACGGCCGCGCCGATCGCCGCGGCCACGGCCCCGCAGGCTCCCACCAGGACGGGGACGGCGCCCGTACGCCCCTTGTCGGCGGGCTCCGCCGCGGGAGTGGCGGCCGCCGTGGACCCGGCCTCGGTGTCGGGGCCGGCGGTCCGGGGCCGCCGGCTCGCGGCGCGCGGCCGGCGCAGCCCTTCGAGCGGGGAACGCGGGCGCGGCGTGCGGGCCGAGGGCAGCTCCAGGGCGGAGACGACGGACAGCGAGGCGGCGAACAGTCCGGCCGCGACGTACGAGGCGAGCGCGGCCTGGTGCTGCGCGAACCAGTCGAGTCCGGCGCCCAGCAGGTTGCCGACGAGGGACACGGCGACGAGGGTCAGCGCGGCGGCGGGCAGCGCGCAGAACGTGGTGCGCTGGAACAGGCGGCGCAGGGTCTCCAGGTGGTCCGGGAGCGGCCGTACGGCGTCGCCCTCGGGCGGCGGGACGGGCAGCAGCCCGGGGGCGGCGCCCTCCCGGCACACCGTCCACAGCCGTTCGGCGCCCCCGGCGAGGAACGCGGTGATCAGCACAATGGTGAGGGCGTTGTCCGGGGTCCAGTCGATCCACAGCGGCGCGACGATCATGAGCGCCGCGCGCACGCCGTCCGCGACGAGCATCGTCCAGCGCCGGTCGAGCGCTCCGCCGGGGGCGGTCAGCGCGGACACCGGTCCGAGCAGCACCGCTCCGAACAGCAGCGTGGCGAGGACGCGCACGCCGAAGACGATGGCGACCGCGAACGCCGCACCCCGGTAGCCCCCGCCGAACGAGCCCTGGAGCAGGTCCGCCTGAAGGACCAGCACGACCAGCACCAGGAGGGCGAGACAGTCGCCGACACCCCCCACGAGCTGGGCGCTCCAGAGGCGTTTCAACGGTTGGGAGCGCAGCAGAGCGCGGATCGCGCGCTCCTGGGAATCTGCGACCAGGGCGGTGTCTGAGGTCGTCTTGACGACCGGTGGCTGCTCGGCTCGCGTCATTCCGACAGCCTATCGGCCGGATACGACACCTCGAAGGCCCGTCCGAACAAACGTCTCCGCTCCCGGTGTGCCCCGCACAAACGTTTGCAATCGCGCTCGACCAGGCGGTTTCGACGGCTGAGGAGCGGGAACCCGCGAAGGTCGCCCGAAGCGCCACGCCCTCCTGCGACGACCCGCGTCCTGCCTATGAGGACCCGCGCCCTGCCGTGAGAACCCGCGTCCTCCCGCGTGGCCCGGACCCGCCTACCCGAGGACCGGACAGGGCAACGAACCGGAGACGGACAACGGGCCGGGCACGGCAACGAGCCGGAGACGACGGCGGGGCCGGTCCCGGAATCCCCGGACCGGCCCCGCCGCAAGAAGGTCTCAGCCCTCGTCAGTCGTCCTCGTCGCCGTGGCCGACTTCCCGGAGGCCGCCGACTTGCCCGCGGCCGCCTTCTTCGCCGCGGCCGACGTCTTCTTCGCGGCCGTCGCCGTGGTCTTCTTCGCCGCGGTGGTCGTCTTCTTGGCCGCGGTGGTCGTCTTCTTCGCCGTCGACTTCGCGGCCGACTTCTTCGCGGGCGCCTTCTTGACGGCCTTCTTCGCCGTCTTCTTGGCGGGGCCCTTGGCCCGCTTCTCGGCGAGCAGCTCGTACCCGCGCTCCGGAGTGATCTCCTCGACGCTGTCGGCGGCCCGCAGCGTCGCGTTGGTCTCGCCGTCGGTCACGTACGCGCCGAAGCGCCCGTCCTTGACGACGACCGGCTTCCCGCTGACGGGGTCCTCGCCCAGCTCCTTGAGCGGGGGCTTGGCGGCGGCCCGCCCGCGCTGCTTGGGCTGCGCGTAGATCGCGAGAGCTTCCTCAAGAGTGATCTCGAAGAGCTGCTCCTCGGTCTGGAGCGAGCGCGAGTCCGTGCCCTTCTTGAGGTACGGCCCGTACCGCCCGTTCTGCGCGGTGATCTCGACGCCCTCCGGGTCCACGCCCACGACCCGCGGCAGCGACATGAGCTTGAGCGCGTCGGCGAGGGTCACCGTGTCCAGGGACATCGACTTGAAGAGCGAGGCGGTACGCGGCTTGACCGCGTTCTTGCCGGTCTTCGGAGTGCCCTCGGGCAGGATCTCGGTGACGTACGGGCCGTAGCGCCCGTCCTTCGCGACGATCTGCCGGCCGGTCTCCGGGTCGGTGCCCAGCTCGAAGTCGCCGCTCGGCTTGGCCAGCAGCTCCTCGGCGTACTCGACGGACAGCTCGTCGGGAGCGAGGTCCTCGGGGATGTCGGCGCGCTGGTGGTTCTCGGAGTCCTTCTCACCGCGCTCGACGTAGGGCCCGTAGCGCCCGACACGCAGCACGATGCCGTCGCCGACGGGGAAGGAGGACACCTCACGGGCGTCGATCGCGCCGAGGTCGGTGACCAGCTCCTTCAGACCGCCGAGGTGATCGCCGTCCCCTCCCGCGTCAGCGGCGGAACCAACGGTTCCGGCGTCCCCCTCGCCGAAGTAGAACCGGCGCAGCCACGGCACGGCCTGGGCCTCGCCGCGCGCGATGCGGTCGAGGTCGTCCTCCATCTTCGCGGTGAAGTCGTAGTCGACGAGCCGCCCGAAGTGCTTCTCCAGCAGGTTGACCACGGCGAAGGACAGGAAGGACGGCACGAGGGCCGTGCCCTTCTTGAACACGTAACCGCGGTCCAGGATCGTGCCGATGATCGACGCGTACGTCGACGGGCGGCCGATCTCGCGCTCCTCCAGCTCCTTGACCAGGCTGGCCTCGGTGTAGCGGGCCGGCGGCTTGGTGGAGTGGCCGTCGGCGGTGATCTCCCGGGCGCTCAGCGCGTCGCCCTCGGCGACCTGCGGCAGCCTGCGCTCGCGGTCGTCCAGCTCCGCGTTCGGGTCGTCCGCGCCCTCGACGTACGCCTTGAGGAAGCCGTGGAAGGTGATGGTCTTGCCGGAGGCGGAGAACTCGGCGTCCCGGCCGTCGGCGGAGGTGCCGGCGATCTTGACGGTGACGCTGTTGCCGACCGCGTCCTTCATCTGGGAGGCGACGGTCCGCTTCCAGATCAGCTCGTACAGCCGGAACTGGTCGCCGGTCAGGCCCGTCTCCGCCGGGGTGCGGAAGCGGTCCCCGGAGGGGCGGATCGCCTCGTGCGCCTCCTGCGCGTTCTTGACCTTCCCGGCGTACGTACGCGGCTTGTCGGGCAGGTAGTCGCCGCCGTACAGCTGCGTGACCTGGGCCCGCGCGGCGGACACGGCGGTGTCCGAGAGCGTCGTGGAGTCGGTACGCATATAGGTGATGAAGCCGTTCTCGTACAGCTTCTGCGCGACCTGCATCGTGGCCTTCGCCCCGAAGCCGAGCTTGCGGCTCGCCTCCTGCTGGAGCGTCGTGGTGCGGAAGGGCGCGTACGGCGAGCGACGGTACGGCTTCGACTCGACGGAGCGGACCGCGAAGCTGCTGCCGGCCAGGCCGGCGGCGAGCGCGCGGGCGTTCGCCTCGTCGAGGTGCAGGGTGCCGGACTTGAGCTGCCCGAAGGAGTCGAAGTCGCGGCCCTGGGCGACACGCTTGCCGTCGACGGCGGACAGCCGCGCGGTCAGCGTGGACGGGTCACTCGCGTCACCGGTGCGGCCGGTGCCGAAGGTGCCGGTGAGGTCCCAGTACTCGGCGGAGCGGAAGGCGATGCGCTCGCGCTCCCGCTCGACGACGAGCCGGGTCGCGACCGACTGCACACGCCCGGCCGACAGCCGCGGCATGACCTTCTTCCACAGGACCGGCGAGACCTCGTATCCGTAGAGACGGTCGAGGATTCGGCGGGTCTCCTGGGCGTCGACCAGCTTCTGGTTCAGCTCGCGCGGGTTGGCCACGGCGGCCCGGATCGCGTCCTTGGTGATCTCGTGGAAGACCATGCGGTGGACGGGGATCTTGGGCTTGAGCACTTCCTGGAGGTGCCAGGCGATGGCCTCGCCCTCGCGGTCCTCATCGGTGGCGAGGAAGAGTTCGTCGGAGTCGCGCAGCAGATCCTTGAGCTTCTTGACCTGCGCCTTCTTGTCAGCGTTGACGACGTAGACGGGCTGGAAGTCGTTCTCAACGTCCACGCCGAGCCGGCGCACCTCGCCCGTGTACTTCTCGGGCACCTCGGCGGCACCGCTGGGGAGGTCGCGAATGTGCCCGACGCTCGCTTCGACGGTGTAGCCGGGGCCGAGGTAGCCCTTGATCGTCTTCGCCTTGGCAGGCGACTCGACGATGACGAGTCGGCGACCGCCGCGTGCGGTCTCGCTGGTCGGGGACAACGTGGCTCTTCTCTCCGGTCGAGGCTCAAGGCCCGCGGGGAACGCCCGGGGGCCGGACCCGAGGGGGTCCGTGCCGCCCACGCTCCTGCGGGTGGGTGACTGCTGACGCTGCGGAGTGTGACGGTACCTCCCGCCCCCGTGTCAAACGGGAAAAGCCCGCAACGGCCACTCGAACGGTAACCCGACTACCGCCATTCCTGCCGCCCGGACCACCTGTACGCCGTTTCGGGCCATGTGCGCCCCTACCGGGGACGCTCGGCTCCACCGCAGGTGGGGGCCTACGCCGACGCCTACGCGGGGGCCTCTCGGCGGCTTCTGCGCGTCCACCGGAAGAGCCCGCCGGGGCCGCGGGAACCACGACGGGCGCACGACCGGCCCCCGGCCGCGGACCCCGCGCCGCGCCGGGGGCGCACGGATTCACGGGGCGCCGCGCCTCGCCCCCGGCCCCGGCCCGGACACGGATCAGGCTCACCCTTCGCTCCCCGCCGGTCCCCCGTCGACCACGAACCTGACTCGGACACGACTTCGGACGTGGACACCCGGCGCCGGAGGCGGACACCCGGCTTCGGACGCGGCCGACGCCGGCCTCTGATGTGGCCGACATGAGATAGGGATACGGCCGACTTCGGACAGACCGGCGTCAGATACGGCCGATTTCAGGTACGGCTGACTTCAGACACGGCCGACTTCGCATACGGGCCGGCTACGTGTACAGCCGACTTCGGATACGGGCTGACTTCAGACACGGCTGAAGCACCAGAGCGCGAGGAGGACGGTTCCGGCACCGGTGAGCAGCCCGAGTGTCGCCGAGGCCAGTGGATGCGCCCCTTCGGCCACGGGCGCCCGGTGCGCGAGACGTACACAGGTCCACAGGAGCAGACCGCCGCCGAAGAGCAGGAAGACCGCGCCCGCGAATATCGCGGGCAGGCTCTCCGTGATCGCGTCCATACGTTCCCCCGCCTCGCCTCGCCGCACCGGCGGCGGCCGCCCGTTCGAGCCCCGGTGACCGCCCACAGGATCGGGAGGCTGGCAGCACGGGACGTCGCGGACGCGAACCCCGGGTGAACACCAGGACAGCGCCACGCGTCCGACGGGCGGGCACGGGGGCCACGAGAGACCGCCGGGCGACGGGAGAGCGCCGGGGCGACGGGAGAGCGCCGGGGCCGGGGACGGCGGAGACCGGGCCGCCGGCTACTCGACGGGTTCCAGGAACCCCTGTTCCACGAGCAGCCTGATCTGGGCGGGGGTGCGGTCCCGCAGCCGGACCGGGTCCTCGTCGACGAGCTGGGCGATGGCGTCGAGGATCGCCCCGGCGGTCAGCGTTCCGTCGCAGGCCCCGGCGAACCCGGCGCCGACGGTGTCCACCTTGGTGGCCCGTCGCATCCCCCGGTGCTGCCGCAGCACGAGGTACTCGGGGTCCTCGGCCCCCGGGGCCCCGATCTGTTCCTGCACCACCTCGGGGGCGAGCCGGAAGCGGTCCGCGAGCAGGGCCGCGTCATCGTGCGAGCGCAGGTAGTCGACGCGGGCGAAGTGGTCGAGGACGGTGTCGCCGAGCGGCTGCTCGACGGAGTGCGGCCACTCCTCGACCGTCACGGAGGGTTCCTCCGCCGCGGTACGGCGCAGCGTGATCCAGCCGAAGCCCACCGCCTTGGTGCCGCGCGCCGCGAAGGTGTCGAGCCACTCCTCGTAGCGTCGGGCGTAAGCCTGTGGGTCGCGGCGGTGGTCCCCCGCGTCCCGGAGCCAGAGTTCGGCGTACTGCGTGACGTCCTGCGCCTCGCGCTGCACGATCCACGCGTCGCAGCCCGCCGGGACCCAGGAACGGACCCGCTCGGCCCACTCCTCACCCTCGACGTGCTCCCAGTTGGCGAGGAACTGCGCGTACCCGCCCACGGTGAGCCGCTCCCCCGCGCCGCCGACGAGGCTCCGGCACAGCGCGTCCCCCTCCATCCCGCCGTCCCGGTAGGTCAGCCGGGCACCGGGGGAGATCACGAACGGCGGGTTCGAGACGATCAGGTCGAAGCTCTCCTCGCCCACCGGCTCGAACAGCGAACCGGCGCGCGCCACGGCGGGCGGCATTCCCGACAGGGCGAGGGTGAGCGCCGCGAAGACGAGGGCCCTGGGGTTGAGGTCGGTCACGGTGACGCGGCTCGCGTACGGCGAGGCGTGCAGGGCCTGCACCCCGGAGCCCGTACCGATGTCGAGCGCGCTGCCGACCGGCTTGCGCACCGTGAGGCCCGCGAGCGTCGTGGAGGCGCCGCCGACCCCGAGCACGACGCCCTCGTCCCGGCTGCCGATGCCTCCGGCACCGCCGACCGCGCACCCGAGGTCGGAGACGATGAACCAGTCCTCGCCCCCCGGCCCGCCGTACGGCCGGACGTCGACCGCGGCGCGCGGCCTTCCGCGCCCGTCACGCACCAGCCAGCCCGCCGACTCGGCGTCCCGCACCAGTTCCTCGGACAGCACCGCCTCCAGCGCTCCGGACGGAACCGTGTCCTGGAGCAGGAAGAGGCGCGCGAGTACGGCTACGGGGCTCCGCTCCCTGGTCGCCCGCAGCGCGGGCACGGTCTCCCCGCGAGCGAGCGCCGCGTAGGCCGGGGCGCCGAGCAGGTCGAGCAGCCCGTCGGCGGTGAACTCGGCCTTTCGCAGCGCCTCCCCCAATCGGCCGGCCACCTCGGCCCCGCTCCCCTCGTGGGAGGGGAGACCGGGCAGGGGGCGGAGGTCACCGGACTCCGCCGGCACCCAGGACGGACCGGCCTGACCGGACGGACTGGCCTGACCGGACGGACCGGCGGGCCGGCCGCCGGGGCCCTCGGGATCAGCGGGACTGCTCGGGCTCATGGAACTGTTGCTCACCCGTCCATTGTGTCCGCCCCCACCGACAACGGAGCCCACCATCCGCCCGGCATGCCGCGCCGGGCGGGTGGTGGGCTCACCCCGGAAGGCTCTCGCCCGTGCCCGACACGCGCCCCTGCACCTGCCCCCTGAAGGAAGGAGACGTTCCCTCAGCGACGCTGTCCGGGCCCCCGCCTGGGGGGCCGTCAGCAGGCCGGGGGGACGGCAAAGCACCCGAAGGTTCCCGAAAGCCGCCCCCAGCTGCCCGAAGCCGCCCGGAGCCGTCCGAAGGCTTCCTCAAGGTGCCGGAAGCTTCGCCAGGACGGCCTGAGAAGAAGCCAGAGCGGGTCCGGAGCAGTTCCGGGCGGATTCGGAGCGGTTCCGGGCGGGTTCGGAGCGGGTTCAGGACGGGCTGGCGGTGGCGGCCGGCGAGGCGTTCTGGCAGCTCTCCTGGTCCTTCATCGCCTTCGCGACATCGCCGGACTGGAGCTTGTCCAGGGCGCGGTTGCCGTTCTGGCTGATCTTGCCGAGGCGGGTGGCGACGTCCTTCAGGCCGTCCGCGAACTTCGCCTGGTCCTTGACGTTCAGGGCGTCGACCCTCTTCTTGAGGTCGGCGTAGGAGGCGGAGATGGAGTTCAGCTCCTTCACCGCGTCGTTCTTCGTCTTCTCCCCGTCGTCGACCGGAGGAGCACCCGCCTTGGTCACGGCGGACGCCATGCCCTTGTACGCGTCCGACAGATCCTGGAACGCCTTCGAGTCCGTCTTCTGCACATCGGCCGGCGCACTCGTGTCCGAGGTCTGCTTCTGGATGGCGTCGTTGGCGCCCTCGATCTTCTTGACCTGCGGCTGCACGTCGCCGCAGAAAGTCTTCGCCCAACTGTCGAGCTTGTCGTTCTTGTCGTCCCCGCATCCCGACAGGGCCAGCACCAGTACCGCACTGCCGGACAGTGCGAACGCGAGTTTCTTGTTCACCGGATCGGTCCCTCCATGGTCTCGGCCCCGGAACTTACACGGCACGCGATCAACCACAGGGAGACTTGCGTACGTTTTGTCAGATCTTAGGCCGTTCGCACCACGGGAGAGATGTCTCACGGACCGCTTCGCCCCCGTATGACCGCCGCACGGAGACGGCCTGACGGCCAGTAAGACGACATCTGACGGCCTCGGGGAAATGGCCGTTATGGGGGTCGAGCGCGGCGGGAGGAGCGGGCACGGCGGGAGGAGCGGGCGCTGCTGCGGGAGGAACAGGCGGACCTCAGGCCGGATGCACGCCAGGTCGGGCACAAGACAGGGCGGACGCGGAAGAAAGGGCAGAGCCGCGCGGACATGGCGGAGTGCCACCAGTGCCACATCGGGACCACTTCGGGACCACCGAGGAAACCCGGGACCGGTGGGGCCCGAACCCGCTCCCGCCCCGTCCCGCCGCCCCGGGCGACCGCCGCCGCGTCCGTCTCAGGAGGCCGCGGTGGGCCCGCTCTGCGCGGGGGTGGTCGGCCAGGTCATACGCAGCCGTCCTCCGCCCTGCGCCGTGGTCACCTCGACGTCGTCGACCAGGCCGCTGATGACGGCGAGCCCCATCTCGTCCTCACCCTCCGTGTCGACGTCCTCGGAGTTGAGCATGGCGCCGGGCGAGGCGTCCGTCGCCGAGGCGTGCGGCGCCTGGTCGACCACCTCGATGGAGAACTGCTTCTCCTCCTCGATCAGCAGCACGCTGACCGGTTCGGAGACGTCGTGGTTGCGGTGCAGGCCGACGGCGCGGGTGCACGCCTCGCCGACCGCGAGGCGGACCTCGTCGAGCACGGCCTCGTCCACCCCGGACCTGCGCGCCACGGAGGCGGCGACGAGCCGGGCTGTCCTGACATGCGAGGGCAGGGCGCTGAAGCGGAGTTCGACGGTGGCCATGCGGTCCCCCTCAGACATACGTACGTGCTCGGGCGACGCCGGGGCTCCGCGCCCCGCGCCACCCACGCCTGACCCCCGGACCGACCGGGCCCGGGGTCACACGCTGCTCAGTCGGTCGCCGCGACGGCTTCGTCGACCGAGTTGTGAATGGGGAAGACCTTGGTCAGGCCGGTGATACGGAAGATCTTGAGAATGCGCTCCTGGTTGCACACCAGGCGCAGCGAGCCCTCATGGGCCCGCACCCTCTTCAAGCCACCCACCAGGACACCGAGTCCGGTGGAGTCGAGGAAGTCGACTCCCTCCATGTCGACGACGAGATGGAAATTGCCGTCGTTCACCAGCTCCACGAGCTGCTCGCGCAGCTTGGGAGCGGTGTACACGTCGATTTCGCCGCCTACCAGGACGACCGTACGGTCGCCGCTGGGGCCGGAAACATTGCGAGTCGACAGGGACAGGTCCACTGATCCTCCAGCACCTTGCTATCGAGCGGTCGTCCCTCGGGACACCTCGGCCTGAGCCCCCGGGACGGTTCGCCAGCCGCCATGGCATTCAATCACTTACCTGCACGCGTGCACGACGCTTCAACGCATTGTCCGCCGCACCAGTGACACACTCGATGCCGATGGCCACGTTCTCCACGACCGGCCGGCCCTTCGAGGGCACGGCCGCACAGCACTCTCCCCGAGCGGTTCTCGACCGCATCGCCGCAGGGGCGAGCCGCGCTGAGCGCATCACTCATACGGAGCACCTGCCCCCACGTGCGGCCCGCTATGCCGTCTGGCCCGACCGGGTTCGCGCCGAGGTCGTCGCGGCCGTGCAGGCCGCCGGTATCGAGCATCCCTGGTCCCACCAGGCCGAGGCCGCCGAGCACGCCCTGGACGGGAAGTCGGTCGTGGTCTCGACCGGTACGGCCTCGGGGAAGTCGCTCGGCTACCTCGTACCCGTCCTGTCCGCCCTCCTCGACGGCTCCGAGGCCCCGAACGGGCGCGGCAGCACGGCCCTGTACCTCGCCCCCACCAAGGCCCTCGCCGCCGACCAGCGCCGGGCGGTGAAAGCGCTTGCGCAGCCGCTGGGCCGGGCGGTGCGCCCCGCCGTCTACGACGGGGACACGCCGGTCGAGGAACGCGAGTGGGTGCGCCAGTACGCGAACTACGTGCTGACCAACCCGGACATGCTGCACCGGGGCATCCTGCCGTCACACCCCCGCTGGTCCTCCTTCCTGCGCGCCCTGCGCTACGTGGTGATCGACGAGTGCCACGTCTACCGCGGCATCTTCGGCTCGCACGTCGCCCAGGTCCTGCGGCGACTGCGCCGGCTGTGCGCCCGCTACGGCTCCGAGCCGGTGTTCCTACTGGCCTCCGCCACGGCCGCCGAGCCCGCCGTGGCCGGGCGCCGGCTGACCGGGCTGCCGGTCGCCGAGGTCGCGGACGACGGCTCCCCGCGCGGCGAGGTCGTCTTCGCCCTGTGGGAGCCACCGCTCACCGAACTGGTGGGCGAGAAGAACGCACCCGTACGACGGACCGCGACCGCCGAGACCGCGAGCATCCTCACCGACCTCACCGTCCAGGGTGTGAGATCCGTCGCTTTCGTGCGCTCCCGGCGTGGCGCGGAGCTGATCTCGGTCATCGCGAAGGAACGCCTCGGCGAGATCGACCGCTCGCTGCCCGCCCGGGTCGCCGCCTACCGAGGCGGATACCTGCCCGAGGAGCGACGCGCTCTGGAGCGGGCGCTGCACTCCGGTGAGCTGCTCGGCCTCGCCGCGACCACGGCCCTGGAGCTGGGCGTCGACGTGGCCGGTCTCGACGCGGTGGTCATCGCCGGCTATCCCGGGACCCGCGCCTCGCTGTGGCAGCAGGCCGGGCGTGCCGGGCGCACCGGTCAGGGAGCCCTCGCCGTGCTCGTCGCGCGCGACGACCCGCTGGACACCTTCCTCGTGCACCACCCCGAGGCGATCTTCGACCAGCCCGTCGAGTCGACCGTCCTCGACCCGGACAACCCGTACGTCCTCGCCCCGCACCTGTGCGCGGCGGCGGCGGAACTCCCCCTGAGCGAGGCCGACCTCGACCTGTTCGGGCCCGCCGTCGCCGGGCTGCTCCCGCAACTGGAGTCCGCGAAGCTGCTGCGCCGTCGCGGCGCCTCCTGGTACTGGACCCGCAGGGAGCGCGCCGCCGACCTCGCCGACATCCGGGGCGAGGGCGGCACCCCCGTGCAGATCGTGGAGGACGGCACCGGCCGGCTGCTCGGCACGGTCGACGCCTCCGCCGCCCACACCACCGTGCACGAGGGCGCCGTCCACCTGCACCAGGGCCGCACCTATCAGGTACGCCACCTCGACCTGGACGACAACGTCGCCCTCGTCGAGGAGGCCGCTCCGCCGTACTCCACCACCGCCCGGGACACCACCGCCGTCTCCGTACTGGAGACCGACACCACGATCCCGTGGGGCGAGGGCCGGCTGTGCTTCGGCTCGGTCGAGGTCACCCATCAGGTGGTCTCGTACCTGCGCCGCCGGCTCATCACCGGCGAGGTGCTCGGCGAGACCAAACTCGACCTACCGCCCCGCACCCTGCGCACCCGCGCCGTGTGGTGGACGGTCACCGAGGACCAGCTCGACGCCGCCCGGATCAACCCCGAGCAGCTCGGTGGCGCCCTGCACGCCGCCGAACACGCCTCCATCGGGCTCCTCCCGCTCTTCGCGACCTGCGACCGCTGGGACATCGGCGGCGTCTCGGTGCCGCTGCATCCCGACACCCTCCTTCCCACGGTCTTCGTGTACGACGGCCATCCGGGCGGCGCGGGCTTCGCGGAGCGCGCCTTCCACACCGCACGGGAGTGGCTGACGGCGACCCGCGAGGCCATCGCCGCGTGCGAGTGCGAGGCGGGCTGCCCCTCCTGCGTGCAGTCCCCCAAGTGCGGCAACGGCAACGAGCCCCTGCACAAGCGCGCCGCCGTACGCCTGCTCACGGTGCTGCTCCGGGGGGCCCCGCCCGCGCCCTGACCCGCACCGCGTACGGCCCGAGCGCCGCGCGCGCCGCGACCTCGGCGATCTGGCCCCGCACCGAGCAGACCTCGATCAGTCCGCCCTGCGCCCGCGCCACCCGCCGGGCCGCCGCACAGGCCGCCTCCGGTCCCCGGACCCACGAGTCGGCCGCCGCGAGAGCCGCGAGATCCGCCGTCCCGGCAGCGCGGTGCCGCGCCACGACAGCTTGCCCCGTCCCCAGGGCGGCCGCGAAGAGCAGGCCGAGCACCGACATCGTCACCACGACCCACACCGTGGCCGCCCCACGATCGGACCGCGCCCTCGAACGCGCCCCGCCTCCGGTGACCGGTGGTCGTCCCCCGCCCGTGGGGGGCTTCGGGTTCACGGCCCCACCGCCTCCTCGCGCCCCTTGTACGACGCAGGGCGCACCGCCGTGAGGGAGCGGCCCACGGCCGCCGGGGCTCCCGCGTGACCGGCCGGCGGGGAGCCCCGGCCCGTACCGGCCGGTGGTGAGCCCGGTTCGGGCGCGCCACCCGGCGTGGTGCCGACCGTCTCCTCCGCGAGGGCCACCGCCGTCGAACTGAGCCTTACCCCGAGCCCTCGGGGGCCCGGAGCCTCGGCGCTGACCCGAACCCGCACCAGATCACCCTCCCTGCTGACCGTGACCCTCGCGCCCTTCGGTGCCGCGCCACGCGCCGTGTCCAGCGTCTCCCCGCCGGTGTCCTGCCGGGCCGCCGAGCGGGCCGCCGCCCGCGCCGCGTCGACGCACTGCACCTGGGCCGCCGCCGCGAGCAGGGCCCAGACGAGCCCCATCGCGAACAGCGCGAGGAGGGGAAGCACCACGGCGGCCTCGGCCGTCACCGTCCCCCTGTCGTCCCCGGGCCAGAGGTGGCCACCACGTCGGGGCCGGTCACTTCGTCCGGGCCGGACACCCCGCTCAGGGCGGACACCCCGCTCAGGGCGGCCGGCGCGTCCGGGGCGGCCCGGGGGCCGGCGGGTGCGCCGGCCCCCGGCCTCCCTAGCCATGGAGCGCCTTCGTGACCAAGGCTTCCAGCGCGGACCGCACGGCTCCGCCCGTCACGATCTTGTAGAGGATTCCGGCGAACCCGACCGCCGCGAGCAGTGCCATGGCGTACTCCGCGGTGGCCATCCCCGCGTCCTGCCGTGCCGTCCTCCTGATCCACCGCAGTCGCAGGGCGAGAAGTGCCCTCTTCCTGCCCGCGGCCTCCCGCGTCCGCTTCCGAGGCGGCGCCGACCGGACCCCGACCGGGCGAAGCCGCGTCACCGGGGCGCCGGGCGGGCTGTCCGTGCGCGTGCCCCGCGCCAGCGCGTGCGGCCTCGTCGTGTCCCTCCGGCGGAGCGTCCCGACAGGCGGGGCGACCTCCGTACCGTGCCCTCCGCCCGTCCGGTCGCTTGTCCTCTCGATCCTCCTGAGGCCGGCCGCGCACCGCTGCCCGCCCGCGCCGGTCCTTGTGCCGTTCCTCACGGTGCCGCCCATGTCCGTCTCCGTCCTGCTCATTCCTGTCTCCGTCCTGCTCAAGTGCCGCTGATCGAGTGCTGTCGATGTCAGTGCTGCCGATATGGGTGCTGCCGATGGGGGTGCCGATGGGGTGCTGTCGAGAACCGCTCACCGCTCGCCGCGGGCTGCCTGTGCGGGCCGCTCACGCCCCCCTCAGGAGCGCGCCGGCCAGACCGATCAGGACGGGGGCCACCCCGACGACCAGGAAGGCAGGCAGGAAGCAGAGGCCGAGGGGTGCCGTGACCAGCACGGCGGCCCGCCTGGCCCGAGCCGTCGCCGCGCGGTTCCAGCGCGCCCGGCAGTCGGCCGCGAGACGGGTCACGGGCTCGGCGGCGGGCGCACCCGAGGCGGTCGCCCGTTCCAGTAACCGGGCCAGCCCTCCGGCCCCCGGCAAGGCGCCGAAACCGGCCCAGGCCCGCGCCGGGTCGCCTCCGAGTCTGATCTCCGCGGCGACCTGGGCGAGCCGGGTCCCCACCGGGCCGCCCAGCGAGTCGCCGACGGCCTCCGCGGCTTCCACCGGCCCGGCGCCCGCCGCCACGCAGGCGGCCAGCAGGTCGGCCGCAAGAGGCACTTGTGCCTCGCACTCCGGACCGCCGGTGCGCGCCACCCCGTAGGAGGACCCGCGGACGGCCTTTCCGTTCCGGTGGGCCGCTCCTGCTGACCGGGCACGTCGACGCCGTACGAGCAACCCGCCCACGCATCCGGCGAGCACCCCCGTCACTCCTCCGACGAGGACGTAGCCGGCGGCGACCGCCCCCACCACCTCCGCCCCTCCCCGCAGGCGGCCCGGACCGTCCGGCCCTCCCGACAGCCGGGGCACGACCCACCGCCACCACCCGGGCGGGTCCAGGAGCACCCGGTGCGCGACCGCCCGCGGCCCGGCGCCACACAGGAGCCGGTCGGCCCTGCACCGCAGCGCTCGTATCGCGTACCGCTCGACGGCCCACACGAGGAGCGTCAGGACCGCGGCCGTCCCCCACACCACCACCCCCAGCCTGTGGACGACTTCCGCGCCGGTCATCCGGGCCTCCCTGCGCCGGCCCCGGTCTCCGCACGGCGCACGAGCCCGAGCGCCCACCACAGGCCGACCGCCTCCAGCGCCCCTCCCACCCCGAGGCACATCAGGCCCGCCGAGGTGTGGAGCAGTACCCGCAGCGGGTTCGCGCCGAGGGCCGTGCCCACGAGCAGGCCGAGGAGCGGAAGACCGGCGAGCAGCAGCGCCGTGGCACGCGCACCGGTCAACTGCGCCTCCAAGTCCGCCCGCTGGTCGCGCTCGGCGGTGAGGGAACGCTCCAGCCGCTCCAGCCCGGCCGCGAGCCCGGCGCCCCGGTCCACCGCGACGCGCCAGCAGGCGGCCAGGCCGACCAGCCCTTCGGCGCCCGGCTCCCCGGACGCGGACCGCAACGCCCCGGGGACGTCCCCGCCGAAGCGGGCCGCCGCCACGACGGCCGCCTCCGCCCCGCCGAGTCCTCCGCACTCGCGCAGCGCCGTCAGCAACCCCGCCGCGGGCTGCCGGCCCGCCCGGACCTCACCGGCCAGCACCCCGCACAGGGTGATGACCGCGTCGGTCCGTGAGGCCCGTGCCCTGCGCACGGCCCGGCCTCGGCTCGCCCGCCGCACGAGGGGCATGCTCAGGCCGCCGAGCAGAAGCGGCAGTACCGACGCGGTTCCCACGGCGGCCAGCACGCCCGCGACCGGACACCACCACTGCGGCCGCATCCGCGCACGCACCAGTGCGACGGCCCGTGTGCGGGCCGAAGACACCCGAGCGCCCTTCGGGTCGTGCAGGCCGTCCGCGAACAGGCGCGCCGCGCGCGCGGGCACAGCGTCGCGCCCCGCGCCCCAGAGGACCGCGCCGGCCGCCACGGCCGACACCGCGAGCGCCCAGGGAAGCGAAGTGAGCTGACCGGCCGCCCCGTGCCACGAGTCGGCGCCGAGCCGCCCTTGGCCCGTCACGACGCCGGCTCCGCGCAGCCCCGCTCGTCCAGCAGCTCCCGCAGCCTGGGCCAGCCCGTTTCCCGGTGGAAAGCCCGTTCGCCCCAGCGCAGTGCCGGCACCGTACGCACGAACCCGGCCGAGTCCCTTTCCAGCACGCGGATCTCGGCGATCCGGCGCCGTCCCCTCCGGTCCCGCACGAGGTGGATCACGACGGACAGGGCCGCGGCGACCTGGCTGTGCAAGGCCGACCGGTCGAGCCCGGCAGCCGTGCCGAGCGCCTCCAACCGGGCCGGCACGTCCGACGCGGTGTTCGCGTGAACCGTGCAACAGCCGCCCTCATGACCCGTGTTGAGCGCCGCGAGCAGATGGACGACCTCCCCTCCACGTACCTCGCCCACGACCAGCCGGTCCGGGCGCATGCGCAGCGCCTGCCGCACGAGGTCCTGGAGCGCCACGTGCCCGGCGCCCTCCTGGTTCGCCGGTCGCGTCTCCAGTCGCACCACGTGGGGGTGGTCCGGCCGCAACTCGGCCGAGTCCTCCGCGAGGACGAGACGCTCCCGCTCACCGACGAGGCCGAGCAGGGCGCTCAGCAGGGTGGTCTTGCCCGTGCCCGTACCGCCGCTCACCAGGAACGACAACCGGGCCTCCACAAGTCCCCGCAGGACGGCGTCCCCACCGGGAGGTACGGTGCCGGCCTCGGTCAACTCCCGCAGGGTGAAGGCTCTTGGCCGCACCACTCGCAGCGACAGGCACGTGGAGCCGACCGCGACGGGAGGCAGTACGGCGTGCAGACGAGTGCCGTCCGGCAGCCGGGCGTCCACCCACGGCCTGGCGTCGTCGAGCCTGCGCCCGGCGACGGCGGCGAGTCGCTGGGCGAGTCTGCGGACGGCGCCCGCGTCGGTGAACCGCACGCCCGTCAGCTCCAGTCCGCCACCCCGCTCGACCCACACCTGATCGGGCCCGGACACCAGGACGTCCGTGACCTCGGGGTCGGCGAGCAGAGGCTCCAGCGGTCCCGCGCCGACGAGTTCGGAGCGCAGCCGGTGGGCGGCGAACAGCACCTCGCTGTCCCCGAGCACCCGGCCCTGCTCCCGCAGTGCCCGCGCCACCTGGGCCGGAGTGGGCTGCGCGCCGCGCTCGGCGAGCCACTGCCGCACCCCGTCGAGGAGCGCTTCGGAGGTCGCGGCGCTCATACGCCGACACCGCCTTCGGCAGGTCCGGCCGGAACCCTCACCGTGGACGGCCGCGTGCCCGCGGGCCAGGCCCCCACCCGGCGAGGCCGAAGCCGTGCCGTGGGCGCGCCGCCCACCGGGGCGCCGGCCGCCACAAACGAGGAACCGAGCGAGGCCCCACCGCCCGCACCACGCACCCACCCCGGCACCCGCGGCCCACGGGCGAAGGCACCGTCGGTGAACACTTCCGGCGCACGGCCCTCGGCGAACGAATCCGAAGCCCGAGCGTCGTAGGCGTCGGCGTGCGCGCCCGAGGCGCGGACGCCGTAGGTATCGGCGTACGGCGCCGGTTCACGAGCGCCCTCGGCGTACAGCTTCGGAGCGCCGGCGTCCTCGGCGAACGCCTCTGACGCACCAGGCCCTTCGCCACGGGAGACGGGTTCGGGGCCGGGCGCCTCTCCGGCGGGTGGCGACGAGGTCACCACCGGCCCCGGAAACCCACCGGCGACTGGGGACGAGGCGACCGCCCCCGAAGCCGCGACCAGAGGCCCGAGCGGCCCCGCCTCCGGGTCGGACGGAGCCACCCGCGCCCAGAAGTCCCGGCAGAAGCGGGCCAGGGGCCCGCGTGCGGCCGCGCCGGGCGGCCGCCCCGCCGCCTGGGCCTGCGACACACCCCGGTCGAACGGCACTTCGCCGACCAGGGGCAGGTCGAGCAGCCGCGCCATCGCCTGCGCGTCGAGACCCTTGGCCACCGGCCCCGTGCCGGCCGCCACCACCGCCCGCACGTCCCGCAGCACCATGCCGACCGTGGACGCGACCCTGCTGGCCGCCGCGAGGGCCCTCAACTCCTTGGGCACGACGAGCAGTCCGAGGTCGAGCTGGGCCAGTGCCTCCGCCGTCGTCTCGTCGAGGCGGCGCGGAAGATCGACGATCAGAATCCCGCCCCGCCGACGCGCCGCCGCCAGCACCGCCCGCACCGCCTCCGGGCTGATGGTGCTCGCGGGACCGCGATCCCAGCTCAGCACCCGCAGCGCGTGCAGTTCGGGCAGGGACTCCTCCAGGGCCCCTCCCGCGACGCGGCCCCGAGAGCGGGCGAAGGCGGGCCAGCGGAGGCCCTCGACGGTCTCTCCACCAAGCAGTACGTCGAGGCCGCCACCGAGCGGATCGGCGTCGACGAGCATGGTGCGGCTGCCCCGCGCCGCCGCCGTGATCGCGAGCGCGCAGGCCAGCGTGGAAGCGCCCGCACCGCCCCTTCCGCCCACCACACCGATGCTGAGCGCCGGCCGTGCCGCCCCCTCGGCGGCGTCGGCGATCCGGTACGTCAGCCACTCCTCGGCCTCGGGCAGCCGCAGGACGTTCTCCGCGCCGATCTCCACGGCCCGGCGCCAGACGTCCGGCTCGCCCGTGTCGCGACCGACGAGCAGGACCCCGCTCCTGCGGGAGGCCCGCCGCACCCGGGGCACGGCGTCGTCCCCGACCAGCACCAGCGGCGGCGCTTCCCAGCCCCCACGTGTCTCGGGAACCCCGTGGTGCACCTCCGGGCGCACGCCCGCCGCCGCGCACAGGCGCAGCAGATCGTCCAGCAGGTCGAGATCCTCGGTGACGATCAGCGGCCCGGGACGCCGCGTCCGGCCCGGCAGGCACTCGGCCGCCCGATCCGGACGATCCGCCCGATCCGACGGGTCCTGCCGATTCCACTGAACCCGCCGGCCCGGCCGGTCCGTCCGACCCGACCGGTCCGGCCACGGCGACCGGGCCTGCTCCGCTCCACCCGCGGCAGCCGGCCGCGGCTGCCCGCCCGCGCCCTCCCGGGCGGCGTTCTCCCTGTTCTCTTCCATCCCGATTCACACCCCTTGTCCGCGAGACCACGCGGGCCCCGCCATACGCACGTGAACATCCGTGAACTCCGCGAATTGACTCTCCCAGCACCGCTCACGAACTCCGTGAACAGCCCGACTTCTTCGCGAACGGGAATCACCTTGCGACGGCAAGAGAAATGATGTGGATCTTGGTCGAAAACTGTGGACAACTCAGCGGTTCGGAATATCCCCATCACCCATACCGGTGACAACTCAAGGGTTTTCCACAGATCTTCCCCGACCCGCCCACACGACTACAGTGAGTGACATACTGGACTCGCGGCGCACACGCGGCGGCACGAAGCGAGCGGCTCGCAGGGCGGCGGAAAGGGAGAGGACGTGACACGTCAACGGAACAAAGCACCCGAAATGGGTCCGGACATGCGACGACCCCCGCCGGGGGGGAGAGCGGGGGTCGTCTCCACGGCCGACTCGGGGGGGGAGGAGTCGGACCGGGTTGGACACGGTCGCGAACGATCCGTGACTTCCATGGTGTACCCGAGAGCCTTCTCAGGCAAACCCACACGCCAGACCTTACGCCGAATGGTGGGCGCCTATGCTCGGGCATGTGGAAAACCACTCCTTGCCGCGCACCGCAGCCTTCTTCGACCTGGACAAGACCGTCATTGCGAAGTCGAGCACGCTCACCTTCAGCAAGTCCTTCTATCAAGGGGGTCTGATCAACCGCCGGGCGGCACTGCGGACGGCCTACACGCAGTTCGTCTTCCTGGTCGGCGGCGCCGATCACGACCAGATGGAGCGGATGCGCCAGTATCTGTCCGCGCTCTGTCGCGGCTGGAACGTCCAGCAGGTCAAGGAGATCGTCGCCGAGACCCTGCACGACCTGATCGACCCGATCATCTACGACGAGGCGGCCTCGCTGATCGAGGAGCATCACGCGGCCGGCCGCGACGTGGTGCTCGTCTCGGCCTCCGGCGTCGAGGTGGTGGAGCCGATCGGGGAACTCCTGGGCGCCGACCGCGTGGTGGCCACCCGCATGGTCGTCGGGGAGGACGGCTGCTTCACGGGGGAGGTGGAGTACTACGCCTACGGGCCGACCAAGGCGGAGGCCGTGAAGGAGCTGGCCGTCTCCGAGGGCTACGACCTCTCGCGCTCCTACGCCTACAGCGACTCGGCGACCGACCTGCCCATGCTGGAGGCGGTGGGGCACCCGGCGGCCGTCAACCCGGACCGCGCCCTGCGCAAGGAGGCGGTGGCCCGGGACTGGCCGGTGCTGGACTTCCACCGGCCGGTACGACTCAAGAAGCGGTTGCCCCGGTTCCCCGCCCCACGACCGGCACTGTTCGCGGCGGCCGCGTTCGGGGCGGCGGCCGCCGCGGGCCTCGTCTGGTACACGGGCCGGCGCCGGAACGCCCTCGCCTCCCCCTGACATCCGAGGCCGGCGCCACCGGGGCCGACGCCACCGGGGCCGGGCCCGACAAGACGGCATCCACCACCGGGGCCGCCGGACGCCTCGGCGGAGCGGGGCCCGGCACCCGCCCGCCGCCCCACTGTCGTACCCCCACGAGAAGGAGTACAAAGGAAGAGACGGCCCGCGAGACCAGGGACATCCGCGAGGAAGACCTGATACGCAGTACGGCCCCACGGACCGCGCGCACCGCCGGGTACCCACGCGACGTTCACCCGTCGACTACGGGAGCCGCACCAGGAACGGGCGAAGACTCCGTCCTGATGGGCAACACGCAGGCGCTTGTTCACCCGGCGGCCGCGAAGCGGTGCGGCGGTACGCCTCCTGTTCGTGCCGTCGCACCCTTCTCCTCCGTGCCCTCCGCGCCCTTCGCCCCCTCTTCACGGAGGCGCCGGGGAGGTACGGCACGCGGCGCCCGGAAGCCCGCAGCGGGCGACGCCGTGCGGCGGACCTCAGGCCGCGCCCCGCTGGAGTGCCTCGCACACCGCCGTCGACTCCCTCGCGCCCAGTTCGACGGCGCGCGCGCAGTGCCCGATCCAGGCCGACATCCCCTCGGCCGTGCCCGAGGCGTAGCCGGCCAGAGCGCGGGTGTACGCCTCCGCGCCCAGCTCGGCGTGGCCGACCTCGGCGGGGCAGATGGCCTTCGGGTCGAGTCCACTGCCGATGAGGACGATGCGCTCGGCGGCGCGGGCGACGAGCCCGTTGCGGCTGCCGAAGGGACGCAGGGCGAGCAGTTCGCCGTGGACGACGGCGGCGGTGACCAGCGCGGGAGCCGAACTTCCCGCGGTGACCAGACCGGCGAGGCCCTCCAGCCGGGCGGCCGTCTCGGCGGCGTCGGGCAGCGGCAGTTCGACGAGGGGCTCGTCGACGGCCTCGCCCGCGAGCCGCGGCCGGCCCACGGCCGGGGCCTCGGTCGCCTCGGCGACGACATGCAGCCGGGCCAGCACGCGCAGAGGGGACTGCTTCCAGATCGACAGGAGCTGACCGGCCTCGGCGCACAGCCGCAGCGCCGCCCCCATGGTCTGCGCCTCCGGTTCGGTACCGAAGTCGGTGCGGCGCCGCACCTCTTCCAGCGCCCAGTCCGCGCCGGAGAGCGCGGCGGTACCCCGGGCCCCGCGCAGCGCGGCCTCGGAGCTGATCTCGTTGCTGCGCCGACGCATGACGCGGTGCCCGTAGACCCGGTCCACCGCCGTGCGGACGGATTCCACGGCTTCGGCGACCCCGGGCAGGTCCGCGAGAGGGGCGAGCGGATCGGCGGCGGCACGTGTCGTACTCATGAGTACGACAGTACGCAGTCCGTCGGCGGACCCCTCGAAGGAGTGGTGTTCTTCACTTCGATGCGGCACGGAAGGCGATGATCCCACTACTCTTGGTGAACATGAAGATCGCTTTCGTGGGGAAGGGCGGCAGCGGCAAGACGACGCTGTCCTCGCTCTTCATCCGCCATCTCGCCGCGTCCGCCGCACCCGTCGTCGCCGTGGACGCCGACATCAACCAGCACCTGGGCGCCGCTCTCGGGCTCGACGAGCAGGAGGCGGCCCGGCTCCCCGCGATGGGGGCGCGGCTGCCCCTCATCAAGGAGTACCTACGGGGCAGCAACCCACGGATCGCCTCGGTCGAGACCATGATCAAGACAACACCGCCCGGCTCCGGCTCCCGTCTCGTACGGGTACGTGAGTCGAACCCGGTGTACGACGCGTGCGCCCGCGATCTGCCGCTGGAGGGCGGGGAGATCCGGCTCATGGCGACCGGGCCGTTCACCGAGTCGGATCTCGGCGTCGCCTGCTACCACTCGAAGGTCGGGGCGGTGGAGCTGTACCTGAATCACCTCGTCGACGGCCGGGACGAGTACGTCGTGGTGGACATGACGGCCGGCTCGGACTCCTTCGCCTCGGGCATGTTCACCCGCTTCGACATGACCTTCCTGGTCGCGGAACCGACCCGCAAGGGGGTCTCCGTCTACCGCCAGTACAAGGAGTACGCGCGGGACTTCGGAGTAGCGCTGCGCGTGGTGGGCAACAAGGTGCAGGGCCCGGACGACGTGGACTTCCTGCGCGAGGAGGTAGGCGAGGACCTGCTGGTCACCGTCGGGCACTCGGACTGGGTGCGGGCGATGGAGAAGGGCCGCCCCGCGCCCCTCGCGCGACTGGAGGAGCCCAACCGGACGGCGCTGCGCACGCTCCAGGGATGTGCGGACGCCGCGTACGAGCAACGGGACTGGGAGCGCTACACGGGGCAGATGGTCCACTTCCATCTGAAGAACGCCCGTAGCTGGGGAAACGAGAAGACCGGCGCCGATCTGGCCGCTCAGGTCGACCCCGCCTTCGTCCTGCACGAGCGACGGGCCGCGCAGCCGGCCTGAGCGGGGCGGGAGAGGGCGGAGGGCGGGCGGCCGGAGGGCGGGCGGCGGTCCGGGCGATGTCCCGGCCCGCCGCCGCCCCCGCACCCACCGGCCCTGGCATCGCACCGGTCCTGGCGCCCCGCCGGCCCCCGCCACCGCCCCACGACCGCCGCGGCCCACGGACCCCGGGGTCCCATCGGCCTCCGCGACCGCCCACGACCGCCGCAGCCCACCGGCCCGGGGGGCGTCGGTACCACCGGCCCTGACGCCCCGCCGCCCCAGCACCCCATCGGCCCCCATGACCGCCGCGGCCCACCGCCCCCGGGACCCACCGGTCCCGTCGCCTCCGTCGGCCCCATCCGGTCTTACCCGCCGCTCGCCCTACTCCGACGCCCCCTCAGCCTCCTTCGGACCCCTCAGCCTCCCCCGGACCCCTCAGGCTTCCCCTCCCCCTCGGCGTTCCCCGGCTGCTCGGGCTTCGATCCGGCCTTGCCCGTGTTCCCGGCGTCCGTCGTCCTGCCCGGGTCGGCCGCGGGTGGCGGGGCCGCCAGGAACCGCTGCCAGCCGCCCCGGGGCGCCTGACCGACGTCGAGGCCGCGCAGTTTGGCCAGGGTCGCGGGGTCCTGTGCGTCGAGCCAGTCGGCGAGCTGCCGGAAGGAGACGCAGCGGACCTCCTTCTTGTGGCACACGCTCTTCACCGTCTCCTCGACGGCCCGCATGTAGGTGCCGCCGTTCCAGGACTCGAAGTGGTTGCCGATGATCACCGGCGCGCGGTTGCCCTGGTAGGAGCGCTCGAAGCCCTTGAGCAGCCCGTCCCGCATCTGGTTGCCCCAGAACTCGTGCCGGGAGGGGTCCCCCTTGGTCGTCCCCGACTGGTTGACGAGGAAGTTGTAGTCCATGGAGATGGTCTCGAAGGCGCGGCCCGGCACGGGCACGAGGTGCATCGAGAGGTCCCACATGCCCTGTTTCTTGTCCGGCCAGACCTGATTGCGCACTCCGCTGGTGTCGTAGCGGAAGCCCATCTCCCGGGCGGCCGTCATGAAGTTCTCCCGCCCTTCGAGGCAGGGGGTCCGGGCGCCGACCAGCTCCTTGTCGTAGTCGAAGGGCAGCGGGTCCGCCTTCCGTTCACCGGTGTTGCTCTTCCAGGTCTTGACGAAGCTCTTGGCCTGGTTGATCTCGCTGCGCCACTCGGCGACCGACCACTCCCCGACCCCGCCGCCCTTCCCGCAGAAGTGGCCGTTGAAGTGGGTGCCGATCTCGTTGCCCTCCAGCCACGCGGCCCGCAGCTGGGTGACGGTGTCACGGATGCCCTTCTCGTCGTTGAAGCCGATGTCGGAGCGGCCCGGGGAGTGCATCGGCGGGTGGTACATGTCGCGCTTCTCGGAGGGCAGCAGGTAGACGCCGCTCAGGAAGAACGTCATGGAGGCGTTGTTCTCCTTGGCGACCTTACGGAAGTGCGAGAAGAGCTTCTGGCTGTCCTCGCCGGCCCCGTCCCACGAGAACACGACGAACTGGGGCGGGCGTTGACCGGGTCTGAGCTTCTGCGGTCTGGCCGGCTGGTGCGGCTGGAGACCGGTGAAGGCGGTGGAGCCGTCGCCGATGAGGCGTACGGCGTTCCTGGGCGCGGGCGCGGGCTCCGCGTTCTCCCGGGCGCCCGAGGCCCCCTCGCGCGCGTGCTTCTCCGTCTCCTGGGAACTGTCGCCGATCCCGCACCCGGCCAGGGCCGTGGCGCAGGCGGCGGCCAGCGCGGCCGCCGCGGCGATCCTCTTGGTGGCTGCCATGACGGCCCACCTTCTTTCTCGGGTCGTGCTCTGAGGCCGCACCGACGAGGGCCCGGCGCTGTGCGGGTGCCGGTCCGGCCGAGGTCGGCGCCAACCTCACACGCCCGATCGGCCTGTCATGTCCTGACAAGCCGTACAAAATTATTAATAACTCCTTAGAGTGAATTAATGATCCGTTTGCCCCGATAATCCACAGCAGTTCTTTACTCTGAATTACGGTCCATTTACCGAACGTTGAATCAATCCAGAAACATGTAGGAAACACACAGCACCGCGCAGGGACCGCCGGCCCGACCCATCCCCGGCGTCCTCGCGCAGCGCACCCGCTGAGCACATCCCGCCGCTGTACGCCGTGACCCACGGCCGCGCCCCAAGACCGCGACCGCGCAGCCCCGGAGGAGACGGGAACACCATGACCGCCTGCGTATCCACTTCCACCCCCCACGGCCCCGCACGGGACTCAGGCTCCCCCGAGCCGCATGCCCCGCCGCCGCGCCGCAAGCCCTTCCGCATCGCCGGGGCCGACTTCTCGGCCTCTCTCGCGGTCTTCCTGATCGCGCTTCCGCTGTCGCTGGGCATCGCCCTGGCCACCGGCGCCCCGCTCCAGTCCGGGCTGGTGGCCGCCGCGGTCGGCGGGCTCGTCGCCGCCCGGCTGGGCGGCTCCCCCCTTCAGGTCAGCGGCCCGGCCGCCGGCCTGACCGTGGTCACCGCCGACCTCATCCACCAGTACGGCTGGCGCGCCACATGCGCCATCACCGTGGGCGCCGGCCTGTGCCAGCTCGGCCTCGGGCTGCTCCGGGTCGCACGCACCGCGCTCGCCGTGAGCCCAGCGATCGTGCACGGCATGCTCGCGGGTATCGGCATCACCATCGCCGTCGCCCAGCTGCACGTCGTCCTGGGCGGCACCCCGCAGAGCGTCGTGCTCGACAATCTGCGCGGCCTGCCCGCGCAGTTCGCCGCCGCGCAGTGGGAGGCCGTCACGATGAGCGGGCTCGCGCTCGCCGTGCTCTACCTCTGGCCCCGGCTTCCGCGCCGGCTCGGCCGGATCGCCCGCAAGGTGCCCGCGGCGCTCGTGGCGGTGACCCTCGCTACCGCCGTGGCCTCGCTCAGCGGCCTGCGGCTGCCCAAGGTGGACCTGCCCTCGTGGAGCAGCCACGCTCTGCCGGGTCTGCCGGAGGGGCCGGTTCTCGGCATCCTCGCCGGGGTTCTCACCACGACGCTGGTCACCAGCGTCCAGTCGCTGCTCGGCGCGGTGGCCGTCGACAAGCTGGTCGCGGGCCGCCCGGAGCAGGCCACCCGGGTCCCCCGTTCGAACCTCGACCGCGAACTGCTCGGCCAGGGCGCGGCGAACATCACCTCGGGCGCCCTCGGTGGACTGCCGGTGGCCGGGGTCGCCGTCCGCAGCACGGCCAACATCAACGCGGGCGCGGTCAGCCGCGACTCCTCGACACTGCACGGGGTGTGGGTCGTCGTCGCGGCCCTGCTGCTCGTGCCCGTACTGGAGCTCATCCCGCTCGCCGTCCTGGCGGCGCTGGTGATGGCGGTCGGCATCCAGATGGTCAGCCTGAACCACATCAGGACCGTCACGCGGCACCGCGAGATCCTCGTGTACGGGGTCACGACGCTCGGCGTCGTCCTCTTCGGTGTGCTGGAGGGGGTCGCCCTCGGGGTCGCCGCGGCCGTCGCCACGGCGCTGCACCGGCTCGCCCACACCCGTATCAGCCACCACGAGCAGGACGGCACCCATCTGGTCCGGGTCCGAGGCCAGTTGACCTTCCTCGCGGTGCCCCGGCTCAGCCGCGCGCTGCACCTCGTACCACCTGGCGCACCCGCGTTCGTCGAACTGGACGGGTCGTTCATGGACCACGCCGCCTACGAAACCCTTCAGGACTGGGAGACCGCGCACCTCGCGCAGGGAGGAACCGTCGAGATGACCGGACCGGCCGGTACCCGTATCGCCGAACCCGCGGCGGACCCGCACATCCACTGTCGGCCGTGGATTCCGTGGCGCAACCACAGCTATCCGGCCGCGGCTCCCGGGCGGCCCGTGGCCGTACGGCCGGGGGGACACCAACTGGCCTCCGGTATCGGCGTCTTCCAGCGCGACACGGCTCCGCATGTCCGCGGTGAACTCGCGCGGCTGGCCCGCGAGGGCCAGAGCCCCTCGCAGCTGTTCCTCACCTGCGCGGACTCCCGTCTCGTCACCAGCATGATCACGGCGAGCGGTCCGGGCGACCTGTTCACGGTGCGCAACGTGGGCAATCTGGTGCCGCTGCCGGGCGAGGAGAGCGGCGACGACTCGGTGGCCGCCGCGATCGAGTACGCCGTGGACGTCCTGCGCGTCGCCTCCATCACGGTGTGCGGCCACTCCGGCTGCGGGGCCATGCAGGCGCTGCTGAGCGACGCGGACCAGGCGGCGGAACCGGTGCCGGCCACCGGAGCGAGGGCGGCCGGGCCGGGCGGGGGCGGGATCGCCGTCGCGCCCGGGGCCGGGCCGGTCACGCCTCTGCGGCGCTGGCTGCGGCACGGCGGACCGAGTCTGGAGCTGCTGTCCGCTCCGGCCCAGGAACTTCCCGGGCTCGTGGACCGCAGTCCCGCCGACCGGGTGGAGCAACTGTGCCTGATCAACGTGGTGCAGCAACTGCGGCATCTGCGGGCGCATCCCTCGGTGGCCCGGCGCCTGGCGGAGGGCTCGCTCGAACTGCACGGCATGTACTTCCACGTCGGCGAGGCCCAGGCGTACCTGCTGACCGAGGACGGGAGCGACGGGGACACGAAGGGCGCGAAGGGCCCGAGGCTCTTCGAGCGCGTCAGCGCGACCTGACGGGGAGTCCGCTGGGGAGGGGAGCGTTCGCTGGGGTGGGCCCGCCTGCCGGGTCCCACCCACGGGGAGACCGCTTACCCACCCACGGGGAGACCGCTTGCCCACCCATGCGGACACCACTGCCCACCCACGAGGAGACCGCTTGCGGGGGTCCTCCCGCCGCAAGTCCGCTCACCCGACCGGGGCCCGGCCGCTCGGCCGGGCCCCGGCCTGCCTCCCCCCGGACGTGCCCTGTCCCCTGTCCCCGTCCCCGTCCCCGTCCCCGTCCCCCGAGCGTCAGCAGAGTCCCGCGTCCCGTCCCGTCTCCCGCATGGCGCGTCCCGCATCCCCTGCCTGCCCCGTGCCCGTGCCCCGCGTCCCGTGCCCGTGTCCCCTGCCGCCCGCCTCCGTTCTCCCGTCTCCTGTCCACCTGCTCTGTACGGCTCGGGGAACCCCGAAAGGGTGCCGGTCGCGGTTGCGAACCGTCAGGGGTGGAAGAAGCAAAGGAGCAGGCGGGAGGGCTTGCGCCGGGCCTGGCTGTTCGTGCGGTGCGGTGAACCCTCCACCTGCGGGATACGTGCCATCGGTGTCGGGTCTCCTGATCCGCGCACCCCTGCCAGTATCGGGGCGGACGGGGGTTGACCTCGTCTACGCGCAAGCGTTGAATCCCCCTGGCAGAACAGAATTGGTCTACACCACGGGAGGGTGGGTCAGTGAGCGAGCGTTCGTCTATCGCCAACATGCTCAAGGAAGAGCGGAAGTTCCCGCCACCGGCGGATCTGGCGGCGCACGCCAACGTGAAGGCGGACGCCTACGCGCGGGCCGAGGAGGACCGCCTCGGCTTCTGGGCCGATCAGGCCCGCAGGCTCAGCTGGGCCACGGAGCCGACCGAGACCCTCGACTGGTCCAACCCGCCGTTCGCGAAGTGGTTCGCGGACGGGAAGCTCAACGTCGCCTACAACTGCGTGGACCGGCATGTCGAGGCGGGCCACGGCGACCGGGTCGCCATCCACTTCGAGGGTGAGCCGGGCGACAGCCGGTCGATCACCTACGCGGAGCTGAAGGACGAGGTCTCACGCGCCGCCAACGCGCTGATCGAGCTGGGTGTGGGCACCGGTGACCGCGTCGCCGTCTATCTGCCGATGATCCCCGAGGCGGTCGTCGCGATGCTGGCCTGCGCGCGGATCGGGGCGATGCACTCGGTGGTCTTCGGCGGTTTCTCCGCGGACGCCATCGCGGCCCGGATCGCCGACGCGGACGCGAAGGTCGTCATCACGGCCGACGGCGGGTACCGCCGTTCGAAGCCCACCTCGCTCAAGCCCGCGGTGGACGAGGCGGTCTCGCGGTTCGAGACGGTCGAGCACGTGCTCGTGGTCCGGCGCACCGGCCAGGAGGTCGGCTGGACCGAGGGACGCGACGTGTGGTGGCACGAGGTCGTGGAGCGCCAGTCCGCCGAGCACACCCCCGAGCCCTTCGACGCCGAGCACCCGCTGTTCATCCTGTACACCTCGGGTACGACGGGGAAGCCGAAGGGCATCCTGCACACCTCGGGCGGCTACCTGACACAGACCTCGTTCACCCACCACGCGGTGTTCGACCTCAAGCCGGAGACCGACGTCTACTGGTGCACCGCCGACATCGGCTGGGTCACCGGGCACTCGTACATCGTCTACGGGCCGCTGTCGAACGGCGCGACGCAGGTCATGTACGAGGGCACCCCGGACACCCCGCACCAGGGCCGGTTCTGGGAGATCGTGCAGAAGTACGGCGTGACGATCCTGTACGCGGCGCCGACCGCGATCCGGACCTTCATGAAGTGGGGCGACGACATCCCCGCGAAGTTCGACCTGTCCTCGTTGCGGGTGCTCGGTTCGGTGGGTGAGCCGATCAACCCCGAGGCGTGGATGTGGTACCGGAAGAACATCGGTCACGACAACGCGCCGATCGTGGACACTTGGTGGCAGACCGAGACCGGTTCCATGATGATCTCCCCGCTGCCCGGGGTGACGGCGACCAAGCCCGGTTCGGCGCAGACCCCGCTGCCCGGGATCGCCGCGACGGTCGTGGACGACGAGGGCAACGAGGTGGCGAACGGCGGGGGCGGCTACCTCGTGCTGACCGAGCCGTGGCCCTCCATGCTGCGCACCATCTGGGGTGACGACCAGCGGTTCGTCGACACGTACTGGTCGCGGTTCGAGGGCAAGTACTTCGCGGGTGACGGTGCGAAGAAGGACGAGGACGGCGACATCTGGCTGCTGGGCCGGGTCGATGACGTCATGCTCGTCTCGGGGCACAACATCTCGACCACCGAGGTCGAGTCGGCGCTCGTCTCGCACCCGGCGGTGGCCGAGGCCGCCGTGGTCGGCGCGGACGACGCGACGACGGGCCAGTCGATCGTGGCCTTCGTCATCCTGCGCGGTTCGGCCGCGGAGTCCGAGGATCTGGTGGCCGATCTGCGTAACCACGTGGGCCGCACTCTCGGCCCGATCGCCAAGCCGAAGCGGGTCCTGCCGGTGCAGGAACTGCCGAAGACGCGCTCCGGGAAGATCATGCGGCGGCTGCTGCGGGATGTCGCGGAGAACCGTGAGCTGGGCGATGTCACGACGCTGACCGACTCGGCGGTGATGGACCTCATCCAGACGCAGCTGCCGAGCGCGGGAAGCAACGACTGAACGGGGTCTGAGAAGGGACCGGGACGAGGCGGAGAGGACGGGGCGGGCGGGGAGAGGAGCGCGCGGGGGCGCGGGCGGCGCGGGCGGACACAGGATTACGCCCGAGCCCGCTCCTCTCCCCTGGATGGGCTCGCGTCCCCTGGATGGGCTCGCGCCACCCACGCGAGGTGAGAGCCACCCGTTAGGGTGAGAGGCACGCCCCAGCGCGGAGCGGACCACAACGGAAGTCACAACAGAAGAGGGGTGCCGGGAAGTCTGGTCGGCGGCTGTAGTCAACGCCGCGCGGCGCCTGTGAGGCGCCGGCCCATATCCCGGAGGCACCCTTCCGTGACACCCCCGTCCTCGTCCGGCCCGTCGGGCACCCCGCCCGACCCGTCCGGCCCCTCAGGCACCCCGCCCGACCCGTCCGGCCCTGACTGTTCCCCGCACCCCGGTTCCCCGGCCCCCGGTTCCCCAACACCCGCCCCTCCCCCCACCCCTCTTCCCGGCGCCACCCCGGCCCGTTCCCGGCCCAAGGTGTTCGGGCGGTTGCCGCTGCCGGAGTACCGATACCTCGCGGACGCCTTGCGCGCCGAGACGCTGGGCGGGGTGCTGCTGCTGACGGCCGCCGTACTGGCCCTGATCTGGGCGAACACCCCGTTGTCCGGGAGTTACGCCTCCGTGCGGGACTTCCACTTCGGCCCCGCCTCGCTGGGGCTGCGCCTGTCGGTGGAGCACTGGGCGGCCGACGGGCTGCTCGCGGTCTTCTTCTTCGTCGCGGGAGCGGAGCTGAAGCGGGAGCTGGTCGCGGGTGATCTGCGCGATCCGCGGGCGGCGGCGCTGCCGGTGGTCGCGGCGGCCTGCGGGATGATCGCCCCGGCTCTCGTGTACACGGTGGTCAACGTGGCCGGGGGCGGGGACCTGGGCGGCTGGGCGGTGCCCACGGCGACCGACATCGCCTTCGCGCTCGCGGTCCTCGCGGTGCTCGGCACCTCGCTGCCGTCCCCGCTGCGGGCCTTTCTGCTGACGCTCGCCGTCGTCGACGACCTGTTCGCCATCCTGATCATCGCGGTCTTCTTCACGAGCGACCTGGACTTCGCGGCGCTGGGCGGGGCCTGCGCCGGGCTCCTCGTCTTCTGGGTGCTCGTACGGAAGAACGTACGCGGCTGGTACGTCCACGTCCCGCTGGCCCTGGTGATCTGGGGCCTCATGTACAACAGCGGCGTGCACGCGACGATCGCCGGGGTCGCGATGGGGCTGATGCTGCGGTGCACGCGCCGGGAGGGCGAGGCGGTCTCACCGGGGGAGCGGATCGACCATCAGGTCAGGCCGCTGTCCGCCGGTCTCGCGGTCCCGCTGTTCGCGCTCTTCTCGGCCGGGGTGAGCGTCTCGGGCGGCGCTCTCGGGGACGTCTTCAGCCGTCCGGAGACGCTCGGTGTGGTGCTGGGCCTGGTGGTCGGCAAGGCGCTGGGGATCTTCGGCGGTACGTGGACGACGGTGCGCTTCACGCGGGCCTCGCTGAGCGGGGAACTGGCCTGGGCGGACCTGTTCGCGGTCTCCGTGCTCGCGGGGATCGGCTTCACGGTGTCCCTGCTCATCGGGGAGCTGGCCTTCCCCGGCGATCCCGGACTGGCCGACGAGGTGAAGGCCGCCGTTCTGACCGGTTCACTGATCGCCGTACTCCTCGCGGCGGTCCTGCTGCGCAGGCGTAACCGGGTGTACCGGCGGATCGCTCTGGAGGAGGAACGGGACGAGGACCGGGACGCGGTGCCCGACGTCTACCAGGAGGACGATCCCGAGCACCACTTGCGGCTGGCGGTCCTGTACGAGCGGAAGGCCGCCGCGGAGCGGAGACAGGCGGCGGCACTCGGCGGAGGGCTGCCCGCGGCGGAACGTACCGGCCACCGCCCCGGGCCGGCGCGGACCCCGGCGGAGGGCGACGGGCACGGGTCCGGGTCCGGGGACGAGGACGAGGACTCCGGGAACGAGGACCCCGGGAACGAGGACAAGGACGAGGACAGGGGCGGGCACGCTCCGACGGACGCCACCGCCGGTACCGCCTCCCCCACCGGCACACCGCGCGGCGCCGGCGATCCCTGAACGGAGGACGGGGACTCCTCCCCTCGTCAGAACGGAGGATCATCCCCTCATGAGAACGAGGCGCCTCCCCATAGAGCCCCATAGAGCCCCATAGATCCCCGTAGATGCCCCGTAGATCCCCCGTAGAACAGAGGCTTCGCCCTTTCAGGTCAGTCTCCCCGGCTGGTTCGGCTCCCCCGTCCGCGCGCCTTCGCCACGCCCGTACGGCGCAACGTCAGAAAGGCGGCGGAGAGCGGGGCGCCGGAGGGCGGCCGTCGCGGGGAGGCGGCAAGTGGGCGGCGCGCCACGGGAAGCCGCGGGAAGCGAGGCACGGGGTTCAGGAGTCGGCGGGCCGGGTGGGGGAAGCGGCAAGGACAGGGGTCCGGCATGATCTGAGGTCTGACCCTGTTTCGGGCCGCGGCGCCGGGGCCTCCGGAGCCACCCGCCGGGACAACCGGGGCGGACGACAGCAGGGCCACCCCTGGCCGGGTGGCCCGGGGAAGAGATGAGGGAGTACGCGATGAGCGCACCTGACAGCGCAGACCGCAGCCTCGGCAACGCGAGCGCCGGACTCGGCAGCGCGGACCGCAGCCTCGGCGAACTGGTCGCCTCGGCCACCGCCGAGATGTCCGCGCTGATGCACGACGAGATCGCTCTGGCCAAGTCGCAGCTCAAGCAGGACGTGAAGCGGGGCGCGGTCAGCGGCGGCACGGGGGCCGTCGCCGGGGCGATCCTGATCTTCTCGCTGCCGATGCTGAGTTTCGCCCTGGCCTACGGGATTCAGGCGTGGAGCGACTGGCACATCTCGGTGTGCTTCCTGCTGTCCTTCGCCGCGAACGTCCTGGTCGCCGTCCTGTTCCTGCTGGTGGCCGCCGTCTTCGGCAAGAAGGCCAAGAACGGCAGGGGCCCGCAGAAGGCGATCGCCGCCGCGAAGACCGATGCCGGGGTGCTCTCCAACGCCAAGCCGCACCCGCGTCCCGAGGTGCCGGAGCTGGAGAAGTTCCCGGCCCTGGAGCAGCCCGCTCTCACCAAGGAGCAGCCGGCCCTCGCCAAGGGGGAGGCTGGCAGCACCGCGGCTGTGGCACGCTCGTCCTCATGACCGCCTCTGCCCCCCATTCGGCGCAACCCGCCTCCGTCGTCCGCATCGAGGGTCCGTGGACCCACCGGGACGTCGCGGCCAACGGCGCACGCTTCCACATCGTGGAGGCCGGTGAGGGGCCGCTCGTCATGCTCGTGCACGGCTTCCCGCAGTTCTGGTGGGCGTGGCGGCACCAGCTGACCGCGCTCGCCGAGGCCGGTTACCGTGCCGTGGCGATGGACCTGCGCGGGGTCGGCGGCAGCGACCGCACGCCGCGCGGCTACGACCCGGCCAACCTGGCGCTCGACATCACGGGCGTCATCCGTTCCCTGGGCGAGCCGGACGCCGCTCTCGTCGGGCACGACCTGGGCGGCTATCTCGCGTGGACGGCGGCCGTGATGCGGCCGAAGCTGGTGCGCCGCCTCGCCGTTTCCTCGATGCCGCATCCGCGCCGCTGGCGTTCGGCGATGCTCGCCGACGTGAAGCAGAGCGCGGCCGGTTCGCACATCTGGGGTTTTCAGCGGCCCTGGGTGCCGGAGCGGCAGCTCGTGGCGGACGACGGCGCGCTGGTGGGCCGGCTGATCCGGGACTGGTCGGGGCAGCGGCCGCCCGACGACAAGGCGGTGACGACGTACCAGCGGGCCATGTGCATCCCGTCGACGGCGCACTGCTCGGTCGAGCCGTACCGGTGGCTCGTGCGCTCGCTGGCCCGGCCGGACGGCGTGCAGTTCTACCGGCGCATGAAGCGTCCCGTACGGGTGCCGACGCTGCATCTGCACGGCTCGCTGGACCCGGTGCTGCGCACGCGCAGCGCGGCCGGGTCCGGGGAGTACGTGGAGGCCCCCTACCGCTGGCGGCTCTTCGACGGCCTCGGGCACTTCCCGCACGAGGAGGACCACCTGGCCTTCTCCACGGAGCTGGTGAACTGGCTCAAGGACCCCGAACCCGACCGCTGAGCCCCGGCCGGCGGGCCGCCTGCCCCCACGCGTCGCTCAACGGACGCCCCTGACCGCCCATCGAACATGTGTTGCCAGCCGCATAGGCCAATTGGGGACCGGCGCCGCGATTACCGACCTTGGGGGCCGGGCAGACGTGGGGGTATGGGCTGGACGCACGATTACAGTGACGCCGCACGCGACCGCCGCTCAGCCACCGCGCTGAACAGCCGTGAGGGGGTCGGCCCGTTCGTACCGGGCCACGACCATCCCTCCCAGGAGGGGGTCGGAATCCCCCACATTCTGCGCCGCCGGGCCCGCTGGGTCTCGGCGCGCCTGAAGCACACGCGCCCCTGACCGCACGCGCACCACCACTTCACCGGCCGCCGCCTTCCGGCGGCCGCCATCATCTTCGCCCCCGCACACCCACCTGACGACGCGATACGGCGACCGGGACCGCCCGGTCGCCGTATCGCGTCGTCAGGTGGGCGCGGCTCAGAGCGCGCAGCCCTCGCTGTCCACCCGCTGGTCGGCGGAGCGGCCCTTCTCGGCGTCCTCGCGGACCTCGTCGCCGGTGAGGGCGTAGCCGGTGTCCGGGTCGTCGAGGGACTTCGCGAAGACGACGCCGTAGACCTTCCCCCCGGGCGTCAGCAGCGGTCCGCCGGAGTTGCCCTGACGCACGGTCGCGTACAGCGAGTAGACGTCACGGCGGACGGTGCCGCGGTGGTAGATGTCCGGGCCGTTGGCGGTGATGCGGCTGCGGACGCGAGCGGGCCGCACGTCGTACGCGCCGTTCTCCGGGAAGCCCGCGACGATCGCGCCGCTGTCCGCGGAGGCGTCGCTCTCGGCGAACTTGAGGGCGGGGGCGGGCAGTCCGGGCACGTCGAGTACGGCGATGTCGCGGGCCCAGTCGTAGAGCACGACCGTCCCGTCGTAGCGCCGGCCCTCGCCGCCGATCTGCACGGTGGGTTCCTTGACGCCGCCGACGACGTGCGCGTTGGTCATGACGCGGTTCTTCGCGAACACGAAGCCGCTGCCTTCGAGGACCTTCCCGCAGCCGGTGGCGGTGCCGACGACCTTGACGACGGACTGGCGCGCGGTCCTCGCCACGGTGCTGTTCGCGAGGGCCGGGTCGGGCGGGTCGACCTGCTTGATCGGCTCGTTCGAGAACGGGCTGAAGACCTGCGGGAAGCCGTTCTGCGCGAGCACCGAGCTGAAGTCGGCGAACCACGTGTCGGCCTGCTGCGGAAGGGCCCGGGACACGCCGAGCAGGACCTTGGAGTTACGGACCTGCTTGCCGAGCGTCGGCAGCGTCGTGCCGGCGAGCGCCGAACCGATGAGCCAGGCCACGAGCAGCATCGCGAGCACGTTGACGAGGGCTCCGCCGGTCGCGTCGAGCGCCCGCGCGGGGCTCCAGGTGATGTGCGTGCGGAGCTTGTTGCCGAGGTGGGTGGTGAGGGCCTGGCCGACCGAGGCGCACACGATGACCACGATCACCGCGACGACGGCGGCGGTCGTACTCACCTCCGAGTTGTCGGTCAGGCTGTCCCAGAGCACGGGCAGCACGTACACGGCGACGAGTCCGCCGCCGAGGAAACCGATCACCGAGAGGATGCCGACGACGAAACCCTGGCGGTAGCCGACGATCGCGAACCACACGGCGGCGGCCAGCAGAAAGATGTCCAGCGCGTTCACTGAGCCACCCTGTCACGAGCGCCAGTCGAGTGAGACACGCTTACGGCGATCCCACGGGCGTTCCCAGCCCGCGAGGTGCAGGACGCGGTCGATCACTCCGGCGGTGAATCCCCAGACCAGCGCGGAGCGCACGAGGAAGGCCGGGCCCTCGTGACCGCGCGGGTGCACGGCCGTGGCGCGGTTGGCGGGGTCGGTGAGTTCGCTCAGGGGCACGGTGAAGACCCGGGCCGTCTCCCCCGGGTCGACGGCGCGCACCGGGCTCGGGCTGCGCCACCAGCCGAGCACCGGGGTCACCACGAACTCGCTGACCGGGATGTAGAGCCGCGGCAGCACCGCGAAGACCTGCACCCCGGCGGGGTCGAGACCGGTCTCCTCCTGCGCCTCGCGCAGGGCGGCGCGCAGCGGCCCGGTGGTCCGCGGATCGCCGTCCACGGGGTCGAGGGAACCGCCGGGGAACGAGGGCTGCCCCGCGTGCGAACGCAGGGAGGTGGCGCGCTCGGTCAGCAGTATCTCTGGACCGTCGGCGCCCTCCCCGAACAGGATCAGCACCGCGGACTGCCGGCCCGCGCCGCTCTTTGGCGGCAGGAACCGGCTGAGCTGCTCACCGCGTACGGTGCCGGCGGCCCGTACGACCGGGTCGAGCCAGCCGGGGAGGCCGTCGGTGCGGACGGCGGGGGCGGGGGCCTGGCCCGCCGGGCCCGACGGGTCCCACCGGGTGTCCCCCGGGCCGCTCTCCCCGGAGCGCGGCCCCGCCCGGTGCGAGGGGGGCGGGACGGGGGTGCTCAGGGCCGCCGTCGTCCCGTTCGCGCCGTTCATGCCGCTTGTCGCGCTCGTCCCGCTTGACGTGCTCGTGCCGCTTATCGTGCTTGTCCCGCTTATCGTGCTCGTCCCGCTTGTCGCGCGGTCCTCGCTCAGCGCGTTCTCGGTCGTGCCGTCCGTGCTCAGTGTCGCTTCACCGCCAGGTGCTTCCTCCGGCCGTCCCCGGCCGGATCGTCGTCGGTCCGTGTCGTCCTTCGCGGCGCGCCGGTCCGGGTCTTGCTTCGTGGCGCGCCGGTCCGGGTCTTCCCTCGGGACGCGCCGGTCCGGGGCTGCCTTCGCGGCGCGCCGGTCCGGGTCGTCCATCGTGGCCCGCCCGTCCGAGGCGTCCCTCGTGGCGCGCCGGTCCGTGTCCATCCCGGCACGCCGGTCCGTGTCCTTCATGGGGCGTCGCTCTCCCGCTCCCCCGCCATCCATGCCCGTCGTTCTCCCGCACAACGCCTGTCCTCGCCCGGTTCGTTCCTTCGCAGGTCAGGCACCCAGGGGCGGGGCGGGCGGGCCGGGGAAGCCGGGCGGGGGCTTGAGCCGCTGTCCGGGCATCCCGCCCTTCTCGTACTTGAGCAGCTTCGTGGCCTTCTCCGGGTCCGTCTCACCGACACCGTACGAAGGGCAGAGCGGGGCGATCGGGCAGGCCCCGCACGCGGGCTTGCGGGCGTGGCAGATCCGGCGGCCGTGGAAGATCACCCGGTGCGAGAGCATCGTCCACTCGCTCTCCGGGAAGATCGCGGCGACGTCCGCCTCGACCTTCACCGGGTCCTCCTCCGCCGTCCACTTCCAGCGCCGGGCGAGCCGCCCGAAGTGCGTGTCGACGGTGATCCCCGGGACACCGAAAGCGTTACCAAGGACGACAAAAGCCGTTTTCCTGCCCACTCCGGGCAGCTTCACGAGGTCCTTCAGCTCGCCCGGGACCTCGCCGCCGAACTCGTCACGCAGGGCCGCGGAGAGGCCGAGCAGCGAGCGGGCCTTGGCGCGGAAGAACCCGGTCGGCCGAATGACCTCCTCCAGTTCCTCCGGGACCGCCGCCGCCATGTCCTCCGGAGTCGGGTACCTCGCGAACAACGCCGGGGTCGTCTGGTTCACCCGCAGGTCGGTGGTCTGCGCGGACAGCACCGTGGCGACGAGGAGCTGGAAGGGGTTCTCGAAGTCCAGCTCGGGGTGGGCGTACGGGTAGACCTCGGCCAGTTCCTCGTTGATGAGGTGCGCCCGGTGCACCATCGCGGCCCGCGACTCCCGTTTCGCGAAACCGGGGGGACGGGCGGACGCGGAGGTCTTCTTGGCGGGGGCCTTCCTGGCCGCGGTCTTCCCGGCGGAAGCCTTGCCGGCGGGAGCCTTCTTGGCGGAAGCCTTCGCGGGAGCCTTCTTGGCCGCCGCCTTCTTGGCGGGGGTCTTCTTCGCCGCCGCCTTCTTGGCGGGGGTCTTCTTGGCGGCGGTCTTGGTCGCGGCCGCCTTGGTCGCGGCCGTCTTGCCCGTCGCGGCGGTCTTGCCCGTCGCGCTCTCGGCCGCTCCCGTCGCCGCGGCGCCCGCTCCCGCGCTCTTGGCTCCCGCGCTCTTGGCTCCCGCGCTCTTGGCTCCCGCGCTCTTCACCGCCGCGCTCTTCGCTCCCGCGGTTTTCGCCGCCGCCGTCTTCTCAGCTGTCACGTCGTGCCCTCCGAACCCTCCGTCGAAGCCCTTCCCCGGTGTGTCGTCTGCCGCTCTCATGCGCTCTTACGGGCCCATCAGGTGCATGTTCGCCCAGAGCGGAATCGAGGGGACGTCCCGCGCCGCCCACCCCTCTGGCCTGTGCTCTCACGGGTGTGTTGGGCACTCGGTCAGCGTAGAGGGCGGTGCGGACATTCGCCGTCGAGGACGGGGTAGAGCACTCCAATCGGCCCCCTACCGCTCGGGACACGACAAGCGTGCGGCAGACTTGTGACTGATCACACTGTTTGGCACGTCCGGCAAAATGGGGTCCGACCGGTCCCCTGAGCAGGTCGACAAGGAGAGAACTCGTGGATGACGTTCTGCGACGCGCCCCGCTGTTCGCGGCGCTCGATGACGAACAGGCTGCGGAACTCCGCGCCTCCATGAGTGAGGTGACCCTCGCCCGTGGAGAGGCTCTCTTCCACGAGGGCGAGCCGGGAGACCGCCTCTACGTGGTGACCGAGGGCAAGGTGAAACTGCACCGCACCTCGCCGGACGGCCGCGAGAACATGCTCGCGGTGCTCGGCCCCGGTGAGCTGATCGGCGAGCTGTCGCTGTTCGACCCGGGCCCGCGTACGGCCACCGCCTCCGCGCTGACCGAGGTGAAGCTGCTCGGCCTCGGCCACGGCGACCTCCAGCCCTGGCTCAACGGCCGCCCCGAGGTGGCCGCGGCCCTGCTGCGCGCCGTGGCCCGCCGACTGCGCAAGACCAACGACCAGATGTCCGATCTGGTCTTCTCGGACGTCCCCGGCCGCGTGGCCCGCGCCCTGCTCGACCTGTCGCGCCGCTTCGGCGTGCAGTCGGAGGAGGGCATCCACGTCGTGCACGACCTGACCCAGGAGGAGCTGGCCCAGCTCGTCGGCGCCTCCCGCGAGACGGTCAACAAGGCGCTCGCCGACTTCGCCGGACGCGGCTGGCTGCGTCTGGAGGCACGCGCGGTGATCCTCCTCGACGTCGAGCGGCTGGCGAAGCGCTCGCGCTGACCCCCGGCGCCCCGCGCCCCCGCCCGCACGTCCGGGCCCACGACCACGACGGCGGCCGGCCCCCCGCACGGGAGCCGGCCGCCGTCGTGCGCGTACCCGGCGCACGGGGCCGCTCCGGCTCAGCGGCGTCCCCGCAGGTACTCCAGCTGGGCGGCCACGGACCATTCGGCGGCGGGCCACAGGGAGCGGTCCACGTCGGCGTAGACGCGGGCGACGACCTCGGGCGCGGTGGTGAGCCCGGCGGCGACGGCCTCCTCGACCTGGCCGAGGCGGGCGGCGCGGTGCGCGAGGTAGAACTCGACGGCGCCCTGCGCGTCGTCCAGGACCGGCCCGTGGCCCGGCAGGATCGTGCGCACGCCCTCGTCGGTGGTCAGGGAGCGCAGCCGGCGCAGCGAGTCGAGGTAGTCGCCGAGCCGTCCGTCCGGGTGCGCGACGACCGTCGTACCGCGCCCGAGGACCGTGTCGCCGGTCAGGACGGCTCCGTCGGCCGGCAGGTGGAAGGAGAGCGAGTCGGCGGTGTGGCCGGGGGTCGGCACGACCCGCATCTCCAGCCCGCCGGTCGTGACGACGTCCCCGGCGGCCAGCCCCTCCTCGCCCAGCCGCAGGGCCGGGTCGAGGGCGCGTACGGCCGTCCCGGTCAGCTCCGCGAAGCGCCCCGCGCCCTCGGCGTGGTCGGGGTGCCCGTGGGTGAGCAGGGTCAGGGCTATCCGGCGGCCGGCCCGTTCGGCGGTCGCGACGACCTCGCGCAGGTGCGTCTCGTCGAGCGGCCCGGGGTCGACGACGACGGCGAGGTCCGAGTCCGGTTCGGCCACGATCCACGTGTTGGTGCCGTCGAGCGTCATGACCGAAGGGTTCGGCGCCAGGACGTTCACGGCGCGCTCGCTCGCGGGACCGCTCACGACGGCGTCACGGGGGCTGCCGGGCGGCGCGGGCACGGCGCTCACCGCGCGCCCCGCCCCTCGTCGGCCGGTACGTCCGTGGGGACGCCGACGGACTCGGCGGACCGCGGGGGCTCCGGGATCTCCGGCATCTCCGGGACCCGTTTGGTGAACTCCTCGTGGCCCGGCCAGGTCAGGACGACCTCCTCGCCCTCCAGCCGCGCCTGGGCGAGGACGGGGGTGAGATCGGGGGCGTCGAGGTCGTCCATGACGCCGACGACCGAGCCGTACGGGACGAGGGCACGCAGGGTCGCGACGGTCGGCGGCATCATCTGCAACGCCCCGTCCTCGTAGCGGCCCAGCGCGTCCACGGGGCGGACCCACTCGGTGCGGTCGGCCTCGGTGGAGACGTCGCGGGTGCGCTGGCCCTCGGGGAGCGCGGCGACGAAGAACCACGTGTCGTAGCGGCGGGACTCGAACTCGGGGGTGATCCAGCGCGCCCACGCGCCCAGCAGGTCGCTGCGCAGCACGAGCTCGTGGCGGTTCAGGAACTGCGCGAAGGACAGTTCGTGCGCGACGAGAGCGGCCCGTTCGGCGTCCCACTCGGGGCCGGACACGTCGGAGACGACGGTGTCTGCGGTGGGCCCGGCGAGCAGGACCCCGGATTCCTCGAAGGTCTCGCGCACGGCCGCGCACACGACGGCCTGCGCGGCGGAGGGCTCGTCCAGTCCGAGCCGTACGGCCCAGTCGGCGGGCGAGGGCCCGGCCCAGCGCACCTGCTCTTCGTCGTCGCGCGGGTCGACGCCGCCGCCCGGATACGCGTACGCCCCGGCCGCGAAGGCCATCGAGGCGCGCCGCCGCAGCATGTGCACGGCGAGACCACCGGCGCCGTCCGGCACGTCACGCAGCAACAGCACGGTGGACGCCCGGCGCGGCGTCACGGGTTCGAGCTCCCCGCGCGCGAGCGCCCTGATCCGCTCGGGCCACTCGGCGGGATACCACTGTCCATGACGACCATTACCCATGGCCGGAGGCTAACTCTTCCCGAGCGACAGTTCGAAGCAGGAACGGGGCGGCGGGGCGCGCACCGGGGCGAAGGAAGCGGGGCGGGCCCCGTTTCGGGCCCGCCCCGCTCCGGGCGACGGCCGACGGGCGACGGCCGACGGCCGACGGCTTTCGCCCCCCGGACGACCTCAGCCCAGCAGTTCGACGATCAGCTCGACCTCGACCGGCGCGTCCATCGGCAGGACGGCGACGCCGACCGCGCTGCGCGCGTGCACGCCCCTCTCACCGAACACCTCGGCCAGCAGCTCGCTCGCCCCGTTCAGCACCGCGGGCTGCCCCGCGAAGTCGGTCGCGGAGGCCACGTAGCCGGTGACCTTGACGACGCGGGCGACCTGATCGAGGTCCCCGGCGACCGACTTGACCGCGGCCAGCGCGTTGAGCGCGCACACCCGGGACAGGCCCTTGGCCTCCTCCGCGGTGACCTCGGCGCCGACCTTGCCGATCGTCGGCAGCGCCCCGTCGACCATGGGAAGCTGCCCGGCCGTGTACACGTACACGCCGCTGCGTACGGCCGGCTGGTAGGCGGCCAGCGGCGGCACCACGTCGGGCAGGGTCAGCCCCAGGTCGGCGAGGCGCCGCTCGACGGCGCTCACGCCTGCTTCTCGCGCTTCAGGTAGGCCACCAGCTGCTCCGGGTTCGGGCCGGGAACGACCTGCACGAGTTCCCAGCCGTCCTCGCCCCAGGTGTCGAGGATCTGCTTGGTCGCGTGGACGAGGAGCGGCACGGTCGAGTATTCCCATTTGGTCATGCGGCGACTTTAACGGCTGGCCGGGACGCGGCCCAACGCCTCCCCGGACGGCCGCCCCGGGCCGTGCGCGACGCCTGCCGGGCGGCGGCCCCCCGCTGGAACGACGGAACAGCGGAACAAACGGAACAGCGGAACAAAGGGGACGAACCTCCCCAGCCCCTCCACAGGAGCCGGTGAGGATTTAGGCTCGCGGGCATGAGGTGGATGTGAGCAGGCTCCAGGTCGTCAGCGGCAAGGGCGGGACCGGAAAGACTACGGTCGCCGCCGCCCTGGCGCTCGCCCTCGCCACCGAGGGCAAGCGCACCCTCCTCGTGGAGGTCGAGGGCAGACAGGGCATCGCGCAGGTCTTCGAGACGGAACCGCTGCCCTACGGCGAGCACAAGATCGCGGTGGCCCCGGGCGGCGGCGAGGTGTTCGCGCTCGCCATCGACGTGGAGCTGGCGCTGCTCGACTACCTCCAGATGTTCTACCGGCTCGGCAGCGCGGGCCGCGCGCTGAAGAAGATGGGCGCGATCGACTTCGCGACGACCATGGCGCCCGGCGTCCGCGACGTCCTGCTCACCGGCAAGGCCTGCGAGGCGGTGCGCCGCAAGGACAAGCAGGGCCGGTTCGCGTACGACTACGTGGTCATGGACGCCCCGCCCACCGGCCGCGTCACCCGCTTCCTCAACGTCAACGACGAGGTCGCCGGACTCGCCAGGATCGGCCCCATACACAACCAGGCGCAGGCCGTCATGCGGGTGCTGAAGTCCCCGGAGACGGCGGTGCACCTCGTGACGCTGCTGGAGGAGATGCCGGTCCAGGAGACCGCCGACGGCATCGCCGAACTGCGCGCGGCCCGGCTCCCGGTGGGCCGGGTCCTGGTCAACATGGTGCGCCCCGCGCTCATCGGGGACGCCGATCTCGGCCGCGCCCTGGACGACGGCGGGGACGGCACCCGGCACGCGGAACTCGCCCGGACCCTGTCGGCGGCCGGACTGGGCTCCGCGCGGCCCGGTGGCCCCGCGCGGCGGCTCGTGGACCCGCTGCTGGAGCAGGCCGCCGAGTACGCGGAACGGCACGCCCTGGAGGCCGCCCAGCGCGAGGTCCTCGCCGGTCTCGGTCAGCCCCTGCACGAACTGCCGCTCTACGCGGGGGGAATGGACCTGGCCGGGGTCTACCGCCTGTCGAAGGAGCTGCGGAGCCAGGGCCTGTGACCGCGCCCCCGCCAGAAGGAGCTGCGGAGCCAGGGCCTGTGACCGCGCCCCCGCCAGCACGAACGCCACGGCCGCCTCAGCCGCCGCCTCCACAGACGTCCCCGCCGCCTCCACCACAGACGTCCCCGCCGCCTCCGCAGGCTCCCCCGCCGCGCCCCGGCACCCCGCTGACCACCGCCGTACCGCCCCACGCCACCGAGAGGGACAAGGACATATGAGCCTGGACCCGGCGCCCGCCCTGGAGATCGATCCGCTGCTGGACGACCCCGGGACCCGCATCGTGGTGTGCTGCGGCTCCGGCGGCGTCGGCAAGACGACGACGGCCGCCGCCCTGGGCCTGCGCGCCGCCGAACGCGGCCGCAAGGTCGTCGTCCTCACCATCGACCCGGCCCGCCGCCTCGCGCAGTCCATGGGGATCGACGCCCTCGACAACACCCCGCGCCGCGTCACCGACGTCAAGGGTGAGGGCGAACTGCACGCGATGATGCTCGACATGAAGCGGACCTTCGACGAGATCGTCGAGGCGCACGCCGATCCGCAGCGCTCCCGGGCCATCCTGGAGAACCCCTTCTACCAGTCCCTGTCCGCCGGTTTCGCCGGTACGCAGGAGTACATGGCGATGGAGAAACTGGGCCAGCTGCGGGCCAGGGACGAGTGGGACCTCATCGTGGTCGACACCCCGCCCTCGCGTTCGGCGCTGGACTTCCTGGACGCGCCGAAGAACCTCGGCTCCTTCCTCGACGGGAAGTTCATCCGCGTCCTGATGGCCCCCGCGAAGGCCGGCGGCCGGGCCGGGATGAAGTTCCTCAACGTCGGGATGTCCATGATGACGGGCACCCTCGGCAAGCTGCTGGGAGGCCAGTTCCTCGGCGACGTACAGACCTTCGTCGCGGCGATGGACACGATGTTCGGCGGTTTCCGCACCCGCGCCGACGCGACGTACCGCCTGCTCCAGGCGCCCGGGACGGCGTTCCTCGTGGTCGCGGCGCCCGAGCGGGACGCGCTGCGGGAGGCCGCGTACTTCGTGCAGCGACTGGCCGCCGACGGGATGCCGCTGGCCGGTCTCGTCCTCAACCGGACGCACCGCAGCGGCGCCGCCGGGCTCTCGGCGGAACGCGCGCTCGCCGCCGCCGAAAATCTTGACGAGAACGGCATTGTGGATCAGCGGGCCGGGAAAGCTGGTCTCGGTAACGCCCCCGAGACGGACTCCGGCGCCCTCGACTCCCCCGAGGACGGACCGGGTTCGGCGGCGCCGCCCGACGAGGAGGATCCGGCTGCCGCGGCCCGCGTGGCGGCGGGACTGCTGCGTCTGCACGCCGAACGGATGCGCCTGCTCGACCGCGAGCAGCGCACCCGGGACCGCTTCACGGCCCTGCACCCCGAGGTGCCGGTGGCCGAGGTGGCGGCACTCCCCGCCGATGTGCACGACCTGTCCGGCCTGCGCACGATCGGCGACCGCCTCGCGGCGGCGGCCGAGGAGCCCCGCCCGCCAGCGGAACGGAAGGACGAGACCGTCGACAACGGGTGACAAGGCCGACAAAGGCGACTAGGGCGACGACGAGTAAGCAGGGACCCACGGGAGGACGAGGAGAGCAGCGAGCGCTGAGCCGGGAGCAAGAGCGGCCCGCAACGAGGGCGCGATCCGCGACAGGCCGGGACAGGACACGACGACACGTCGAACGGCCCGCCGGCCACAGCGCTACCGGATCACCGGCCGACGCCGGATCACCGGCCGACGAACCCCCACGTCACAGAACCGCCCGTCGCGTCGCCCGCCCGGCAGCCGTCCCCCTCGGCACCCGCGCAGGACACACGACATGGGCACGCCCCACCACCACACAGCTCGCGACGGCACGGCACCGTACGGCACGGCACCGAACGCCCAACTCCCGTACCGCGTACGTCACTGACCGCACCAGTCGTCAGCGGCGCGCCGGCCCGCGCGCCGCCCTCACCCCACGGCCGCGTACCGCCCGAACCGCAGGACCCGGGCGGCGGCGGACTCGCGCCGCTCCCGTTCCCGCGCGTCCGCGCTCTCCAGGTCGCCGCCGCCACTCTCGGACAGCTCGACCCCGGACAGCCCGGCGCCGGTGTCCACACCGACGCCCAGGCCCAGGTCGAGGCCCCCGTCGGCGCTCCCGGGCATCAGGCCCGTCCCGCGCTCGTACTCGCTGCGCGCGGTCTCCAGCAGTCGGCGCCAGGAGGTGACGGTGGGGCGCCTGCGCAGCAGCGCGCGGCGTTCCCGCTCGGTCATCCCTCCCCAGACACCGAACTCCACACGATTGTCCAGCGCGTCGGCCAGGCACTCGGTCCGCACGGGGCAACCCGTGCACACCGCCTTGGCCCTGTTCTGCGCTGCCCCTTGTACGAATAGTTCATCCGGATCGGTAGTGCGGCAGGCAGCCTGCGCACTCCAGTCGGTAACCCAGCCCATGCCGGCGCCGTCCTCTCCCGAATCGAGGCTCCCCCACGGCGGCAGCGGCATATTCACCGCCGCCAGTCCAGGACGTTACGGAACGTGGACACAGCGCAACACCCCCTTCGGGCCCAATCTTGAATGGCCCGAACGGACTATGCGCATGCGGCACATCACCCAACGGAGTGAGCGCAGGACAAACACACCAAGCCGAACTGTTCGGGACAGTTCGATTGCCACGCGAGGGACGAGGAAGGACGTAAGGGAGGGAACCGGACAGCGGTTGAGCGGGAGAACACAGGGGCGCTGACCGGGGAGGACGAGCGGCTGGGCAACAGTCGGGCAACAGCTCGGGGACGGGATTGCGCTCCCGTGACTGCTGCTGTGACAGTTGGGTGCAGCTTAGGCCAAGGCATATACGGATGTCCGGCGATTGAGAACGTAGGCTGCCCTGCATGGGAAAGAAGCGCTCGGGCGGTGGACTCTCCCCTGTCCAGCAAGCCGCCAAGTTCCTCGGTGTCAGCGTGCTCTCGGGGGCGGTGCTCGCGGGGATCGCCCTCCCGGCCGTCGGTGCCCTGGGACTGGCGACCAAGGGAACCGTCCAGGAGTTCGACGAGATCCCGGCCGATCTGAAGCGCCCGCCGCTGAGCCAGCGCTCGACCATCCTGGACTCGAAGGGCGGTCAGATCGCGACCGTCTACTTCCGCGACCGCACGGTCGTACCGCTGAAGGACATGTCTCCGTACGTCCGCAAGGCGCTCGTCGCCATCGAGGACGCGCGCTTCTACGAGCACGGGGCGGTCGACCTCAAGGGCGTCCTGCGCGCGGTCAACCAGAACGCCCAGAGCGGCGGAGTGGCCCAGGGGGCGTCGACCCTGACGCAGCAGTACGTGAAGAACGTCTTCATCGAGGAGGCGGGGAACGACCCCGACAAGGTCGCGCAGGCCACGCAGCAGACGATCGGGCGCAAGATCAAGGAACTCAAGTACGCCATTCAGATCGAGAAGGAACTCGGCAAGAAGGGCATTCTGGAGAACTACCTCAACATCACCTTCTTCGGTCAGGGCGCGTACGGCGTCGAGGCCGCCTCGCAGCGCTACTTCTCCACCCACGCGAAGGACCTGAAGCTGGAGCAGGCCGCGATGCTGGCCGGCATCGTGCAGTCGCCGACCCGCTACGACCCGGTCAACGCCCCCAACGAGGCGAAGAAGCGCCGGGACACGGTGCTGCGCCGCATGTACGAGGTACACGCCATCACGCGCGGCGAGATGCAGGCCGCGCGGGCGAAGCCGCTGGGGCTGAAGGTGCAGCGCCCGAAGAGCGGCTGCATCACCGCCACGCGCGGGGCCGGCTTCTTCTGCCAGTACGTCGAGAACGTGCTCATGACCGATCCGGCCTTCGGCAAGACGAAGGCGGACCGCGCCAAGCTGTGGAACCGGGGCGGCCTCACGATCCGCACGACGCTGGACCCGCAGGCGCAGGACGCGGTGCAGAAGTCGCTGTCCGAGCACGTCTACCGGACGGACCCGGTGGACGCGGCCAGCACGCTGGTCCAGCCGGGCACCGGCAAGATCCTCGCGATGGGCCAGTCCAAGCCGTACGGCAACGGCAAGAACGAGTCGGCCTACAACCTCAGCGTCAACAAGGACATGAGCGGCTCGAACTTCGGCTTCCCGACCGGTTCGACCTTCAAGCCCTTCGTGGCGGCGGCGGCGATCGAGAAGGGTATGCCGCCCACGAAGGAGTACCCCTCGCCGTACTCGATGGAGTACCCGAGCCCGGTCCAGGGCTGCGAGAAGCCGTGGACCAACGAGGAACACGCGAAGGTCGAGAACGAGAACGAGACCGAGAAGGGCCCGTACCGGATGAAGGAGGCGATGGCGAAGTCCATCAACACCTACTTCATCTCGCTCATCTCCGAGGTCGGCACCTGCCCGGTGACCCAGCTGACCGACAAGCTCGGCATAGTGCAGGGCAGCGGCGAGAAGCTGCCGCAGGTCCCCTCGATCGCGCTCGGCGCGAAGGGCCTGTCCCCGCTCACCATGGCCTCGGCGTACGCGGCTTTCGCGACCCGCGGCACGTACTGCACCCCGGTCGCGATCGAGTCGGTGACCGGCATGGACAAGAAGCCGATCGCGGTCCCCAAGTCGACCTGCACGAGGGCGATGTCCGAGAAGACCGCCGACACGATAAACACCCTGCTGAACGGCGTGATCGACTCCGGTACCGGTAAGGAGGCCGGGCTCGACAACCGTCCGAGCGCCGGTAAGACGGGTACGACGGACGAGCGCCGCAACGCCTGGTTCGTGGGCTACACCCCGAACATGTCGGGCGCGGTGTGGGTCGGCAGCGCGACGCAGCAGGTCAAGATGCGCGACATCACGATCGGCGGCCGCTACAACGAGCTGGTCTTCGGTGGCGCGGTGCCGGGCCCCATCTGGCGCGACGCGGTGAACGGCGCGCTGGCCGGGCAGGAGGCTCCCGACTTCAACCTGATCGACATCCCGGACCCGAAGAAGAAGGACCCGAAGAAGCCCGGGAACGGCGACCAGCCCGACCAGCCGGACCAGCCCGGCCAGCCGCAGGACGGCGGCGACGAGCACCCCGACGGCGGCCTCGGCGGACTGTTCCCCGGGGACAACGGCGGGAACGACAACGGGAACGGCAACGGCAACGGCAACGGTGGCGACCGGGGCGACGACGGAGGCTGGTTCGGGCACTGAGACCGGGCCCCGGGACGGCGAGCGCGAGCGAGCCGACGCCGACGGCGCACCCGAGGACCCGTGACGAGGACTCGTGGGGGAGGACCCCTGGGGGAGGACCCGTGGGGGGACTCGTGGGGGGACTCGTGGGGGGACTCGTGAGCAGGGCCCCGGCTGGATGATCCAGCCGGGGCCCTGCTTTCCTTCCCGTTCCTCCAGGACGGCCTACCGCTTACCGCCCACCGCCCACCGCCCAAGGCTTGCCGCTGAGGGCGAGGGCTCACCGTTCGCGGCCTACTGGGCGAGGGCCTGCTTGACGGCGGCGGCCACACGGCCGCCCTCCGCGAGCCCCTTCACCTTCGGGTTCACGATCTTCATGACCTGCCCCATGGCGCGCGGCCCCTCGGCGCCGGCGGCCCGCGCCTCCTCGACGGCCTGGGCGACGATCCCCGCCAGCTCCTCGTCGCCGAGCTGCTTGGGCAGGTAGTGCGCGAGCACCTCGCCCTCGGCACGCTCCCGGGCGGCCTGCTCCCCGCGACCGCCCTGCTCGAAGGCGTCGGCGGCCTCGCGGCGCTTCTTCGCCTCCTTGGCGATCACCTGGAGCACCTCCTCGTCGGACAGCTCACGCGCCGCCGTACCGGAGACCTCTTCCTTGGTGATGGCGGTGAGGGTCAGCCGGAGGGTGGCGGAGCGCAGCTCGTCCCGCTTCCGGATGGCGGCCGTGAGGTCTTCGCGCAGAGTGTCCTTGAGCGTGGTCATGCCGCCAGTGTCTCAGGTGGCGGGGCCGATCGCCGCGCGGATTTCCGCTGCCCGGAAGGGCCGTTGCGGGGCGGGCGGCGGCTCCCTGCCGGTCCGTGCTCCCCCCGGATCTGACACGATGGCGCCATGCGCGCGCGATACGGAGTACCCCTGGGCATCACGGCGGGAATCGGGGCGACGGCGGCGGCCGGCCTCGTGTACGCGGCAGGCTTCGAGGTGCGGTCGTTCCGGCTGCGCCGGGTGACGGTCCCCGTACTGCCGGCCGGGATGCGCCCGCTGCGCGTCCTCCAGGTCTCGGACATCCACATGGTGAGCGGCCAGAACAAGAAGCGCCGCTGGCTCCAGTCGCTGGCCGGACTGCGCCCCGACTTCGTGATCAACACCGGGGACAACCTGTCCGACCCGGAGGGCGTCCCGGAGGCCCTGGACGCGCTGGGCCCGCTGATGGAGTTCCCCGGCGCGTACGTCTTCGGCTCGAACGACTACTACGGCCCCAAACTCCGCAACCCCGCCCGCTACTTGATGGAGAAGGCCCGGGGCGCCCACGGCCTGAACGGCAACCCGCCCGCCCAGAACGTCGTGCACAACCCGTGGGAGGAACTGCGGGACGGCTTCGACGCGGCGGGCTGGCTGAACCTGACCAACACCCGGGGCACCCTGAAGATCGACGGCCACGCGATCGCCCTGACCGGCCTCGACGACCCGCACATCAAGCGGGACCGGTACGCGAGGGTCACCGGTGGCCCCGACGCCACGGCCGACTTCTCGATGGCCGTCGTCCACGCCCCGTACCTGCGCACCCTGGACGCCTTCACGGCGGACGGCTACCCGCTGATCCTCGCGGGCCACACGCACGGCGGCCAGCTCTGCATCCCCTTCTACGGCGCCCTGGTCACCAACTGCGACCTGGACACGGACCGCGTGAAGGGCCTGTCGACCCACACGGAGAACGGCAACACCTCCTACCTCCACGTATCAGCGGGCTGCGGCACCAACCGCTACACCCCGCTCCGCTTCGCCTGCCCCCCGGAGGCGACGCTGCTGACGCTGGTGGCGAAGGAAGGATAGCCCTCCGCCCGCCCTCCCTCCCCACGTCTCTCGCCACCGGCCCCGGAACCGGTCCGGCGCTTGGGGACGAGGCGGAGGGACGAAGCGGGGAGGGACGAAGCGGTCCAGTCCCCGGGTGTCCGAGGGGTGTCCGATCAGGTTCAGAATCAGGATCAGGATCAAGAACAAGGTGGGGGCCGGGGGCGGGGCCCCTCGGCCCCTCGGACACCCCCGGGAGGTTCACCGCGGGTAGGTGTCTGCCTACGGTGGACCGCATGGTCGCCCCCTACCCCACCCGAGTCCCCGTGGAAGCGGTGGCCCCGCCGGTACGCCGGCCGGTCGTCGCGACCTGCCGAGCGCTGCTCGCGGCGGCAGCGGCCGCAGGAGTGGCCCTCGCCGTGGCGACGGGCCCGCCCCTGGAAGCGCTGAGCCGCCTCACGGTCCAGAGCAACCTCCTCCTGGCCCTGGTCACAGCGGTCTCGGCGGCCCGCGCCTGGCGCCCCCGCCGCCCGGTCCGCCCCGCCCTCACCGGCGCGGCCCTCCTCTACGTCCTCCTGGCGGCGATCACCTCATGGGCGACGACCGGCCCGTCCCTCTCGCTCCTGGCAACGGCCACTCCCCTGGCCGCCCTCCTCGACTGGCTCCTGTTCACCCGCCCCCGCACCCTGCACGTCCGCATACTCCCGTCCTGGCTCCCCTACCCCGCGGCCTACCTGGCCTTCACCCTGCTCAAGCCCGGCCGCCACCTCCACCCCTACCTGAACCCGGACACCCTCCCCGCCACGACACTGGCCGCCCACTCCGCCCTCCTGGCGGTGACGACGACGGCCCTGGCCCTGCTGCTGGTGGCCACGGACCACGTCCGCCCCACCCTCTGAGAACCGGATTTCGTCTACGGCCTCGGGTCCGCTAAAGTAATCGATGTCGCCACGACGGAATCACCTCCGAGTGACCCGCCAGGCCGACATCGGGGTGTAGCGCAGCTTGGCAGCGCGCTTCGTTCGGGACGAAGAGGTCGTGGGTTCAAATCCCGCCACCCCGACAGTGAAGCATCAGGTCCCCAACCTACTCACGTGAGTAGGTTGGGGACCTGTTTCGTTTGCGTGGCCATCTGGGTGACTACCGCTCCGGACCGCGCTTGAAGATGCCGTCCATGACCACCGCGCCAGTCTGGGTCACGGGGCGGATCTGCTTCCGGTGGACCTCCTCGGTCACGGCCGTGCCGGATCGAAGCCGAGGTTCGCCGTGGCGGTTCGTCGCTGTCTCTTCTGGTCCCAGTGGAGGCCGCCATCGGAGCCGGTTCCGGCCATCAACTGCCCCACGTCCTCCGGTGCCGGTCCCTCCCCTCGTGCGGACCGGTACCGGACGACGCGGGCTGTGCTGCCTCGTGCCGCGTCGGCGGGGCGGCGCGGGGCAGACGGTCTCCGGGGCCGTTTCTCCCAGGGGGAAGCGGTCCGGAGAAGAACGGTCGCGTGAGGCGGTCCGGGAAGGCGCGAGCGCCGGGGACGGTCTCTCCGGGCGGTGGGAGGATGGTGGCCCGGACGCAACGTGTTCGGTTCGCTACTGCGTCCTGATCCTGCCATTCGCGTAGCCCATGGAGGGGGCCGCCGCCGTATCCGGATGACATAAGTGCAGGTCAGGGCTATAGGGTGAGTTTTCCGGTCCGGACGCGCGGGTGTGGCGGAAGTGAGGGGGTGGAGGACTTGGGTGGCGACTCGGGGGCGCGGGCGGCCTTCGCGGAGCGTCTCGCCCTGCTGTACCAGGAGGCCGGCGACCCTCCTCTCAAGCGGGTCTCCGACGCGGTCGCCCGTCTTCAGCGGGTCGACGAGCGGGGGCGGCCCGTGCGGGTGTCCGCGCAGCGGATCAGCGACTGGCGGCGGGCCAGGAACGTACCCGCCCAGTTCGCCGCTCTGAGCGCGGTTCTGCACCTGCTGATCTCCGAGGCCCGGCGCAGGCGGCCGGTACCGGTCTCCCCCGGCCTCTACGACATGGCCCACTGGCTCGCGCAGTGGGAGAGCGCCGTGGCCGGCCCGGTGGCCGACGGCGGGGCGGCGGGTGTCGAGGGGGCGGGGCGGCGCCCGGCCGAGGAGTCGTCCGGCACGGGCGGCGCGGGCGGCGCGGGCGGCACGCCCGGCCCGGGGAGCGCGGCCGTGTGCCCGTACCGGGGGCTGTCCTCGTACCGCCAGAAGGACGCCCAGTGGTTCTTCGGCCGGGAGCGCAGTACGGCGACCCTCATCGGCCTGCTCCGCGCGGCGGAGGCGACGGGTGGGCTGGTCATGCTCGTGGGCGCCTCGGGGGCGGGAAAGTCCTCCTTGCTGAACGCCGGCCTGGTGCCGGCGTTGCGGAAGGGCGCGCTGGAACTGGAAGGGGAGGACGCCCGGGACAGGCCGGTGCTGCAACTCGTCCCCGGCGGCGATCCGCTGGCCGAGCTGACCGGGCGCGTCCCCGAGCTGGGTGACGTGTCGCCGGCCGTGAGGGGATCGCTCTCCGGCGTGTCCGGTACGCCGCCATTCGCCCGGGAGGTGCGGCAGGCCGTCGCCTCGTGGACCCGGCGGGCGACGACGTCCGGGGCCCGCCCCGTCATCATCGTGGACCAGTTCGAGGAGCTGTTCACGCTGTGCCCGGACGAGGCGGACAGGCAGGTCTTCATCCGGCTCCTGCACGCCGTCAGCTCGCCCGGGGACGACGGTGAGCAGGCTCCCGCCCTCGTCGTCGTCGGTATACGGGCCGATTTCTACGAGAGGTGCCTCGGGTACCCCGAACTGGCCGAGGCGCTGGAACGCCGGCACACCGTGCTCGGTCCGCTGACCGCCGCCGACCTGCGCAAGGCGGTGACGGGCCCGGCCAAGGCCGTGGGACTGGAGCTCGAACCGGGGCTGGCGGAACTGATCGTCCGCGAGGTGACCTTCGACGGGCCGCGCGGCGCACACGACGCGGGGGTGCTCCCGCTCCTCTCCCACGCCCTGCTCGCCACCTGGCAGCGACGCAGGTCGGGGCGGCTGACCCTGGCCGGTTACCGCGCGGCGGGCGGTATCCAGGGGGCGGTGGCGGCGACCGCCGAGCGCGCCTGGTCCGTACTCGATCCGGCGGCCCGCGTCGCGGCGAGGCAGTTCCTCCTCAGGCTGGTGCGGCTGGGCGAGGACACCCAGGCCACGCGGAGACGCGAGACGCGGCGCCAGCTGGTGGAGGAGTCGGCGGACCCGGCGAAGACGGAGCAGTCGCTCGAAGCGCTGGTCCGCGCCCGCCTGGTGACTCTGGACGCGGAGACCGTCGAGATCACGCACGAGGCGCTGCTGCACGCCTGGCCGCGGCTGCGCGGCTGGATCGACGAGGACAAGAACGACCATCTGCTGCGCCAGCGGCTGGAGGAGGACGGCCGGGCCTGGGAGGAGTCCGGACGCGATTCCGCGCTGCTCTACCGGGGGTCCCGGCTGGACCACGCCCGCGCCTGGGTGAGGTCCGCCGACGACACCGGTCTGACCCGCGTCGCGGCCGGCTTCCTCGCGGCCTCGGCCAAGCTGCGCCGGCGCACGGTCCTGCTCGGGCGTAGCGCGGTGTCGGCGCTGGTCGTCCTCGCGATGCTCGCCGTCACCGCCGCGGTGATCGCGTGGGAGCAGCGGAACGACGCCGTGTTCCAGCAGGTGGTCGCGGAGGCGGACCGGGCCGCGGACTCCGATCCGTCGCTGTCCGCCCAACTCGATCTGGTGGCGCACCGGTTGCGCCCGGACGACGAGGACACGAGGAACCGGCTGCTCTCCATCGTGAACGCGCCGCTGGCCTCCCCGCTGCTCGGTCACACCGGCGCCGTCTACCTCACCTCGTTCAGCCCGGACGGGCAGGTCCTGGCCACCGCCAGCTACGACCGGACCGTCCGGCTGTGGGACGTGTCGGACCCGAACCTCCCCCACCCGCTGGGCTCCCCGCTCACCGGTCACCGGAGCTGGGTGAGCACCGCGGTCTTCAGCCCGGACGGCACCACGCTGGCCAGCGCCTCGGACGACGGCACGATCCGCCTGTGGGACGTACGGGACGCCCGTCACCCGCGGGCGCTGGGCGCTCCCGTTCCCGGGCACGGGGGTGCCATCTACCTGCTCGCCTTCAGCCCGGACGGCCGCACCCTCGCCTCCGCCGACGAGGACCACACCGTGGGCCTGTGGAACGTGGACGAGCCGCGGCGGCCCAAGGCGCTCGGCAGGCTGACCGGTCATACCGCGGCCGTACGGTCCGTGGCGTTCAGCCCCGACGGGCGGACGCTGGCGGCCGGAGGCGACGACGGCACGATCAGGCTGTGGGACACGGCCGATCCCCGTCGCCCGAAGCCGGCCGGCCCGCGGCTGACCGGTCATACCGGCACGGTGCACTCCGTCGCCTTCGCCCCCGGCGGCCGTACGCTCGCCAGCGGCGGCACGGACCGCACCGTACGGCTCTGGGACGTCGCCGACCCACGGCGCGCGAAGGCGCTGGGCGCGCCGCTGACCGGGCACACCGGCCCGATATGGTCGGTGGCCTTCAACTCCGCCGGGACCATGCTCGCGGACGGCAGCGCCGACAGTAAGGCCAGTCTGTGGAACGTCAGCGACCCGGCCCACCCCTCACAGGTCGGTGAGCCTCTCGCGGGCGGCAGCGGGGAGATGTACGCGATCGGTTTCAGCCCCGACGGGAGGACCCTCGCCACCGGCAGTGGGGACAACAAGGTCCGCCTGTGGTCGGTCCCGACCTCGGACGTGATCGGCCGCATCGGGGCGTTCCGTCCCGACGCGAAGGTGCTCGCCACGGCCGCCGGGGACGACAAGGTCCGGCTGTGGCGGGTGGCGCGCCCCAGCCGACCGGTGGCCCTGGGCGAGCCGTTCACCCCCGGGAGCGGGGCGCCGCGTTCGCTGGTCTTCTCCCCCGACGGCCGCACCCTGGCGGTACTGACGGGGACCCACGCGGTACGGCTGTGGAATGTCACGGACCCCGCCCGGCCGGTGCCCTACGGGCCGGCGATGGCGCTGCGCACCCGGTTCGCGGGCCCCCGCGCCCTCGCGTTCAGCCCCGACGGGCGGCTGCTGGCGACCGCCTGGACCGACCGCACGGTGCGGTTGTGGAACGTCGGCGACCCGTCCCGGCCCCGCCCTGTCGGGCAGCCCCTCACCGGCCACAAGGGGTATGTCAACGCCCTCGCCTTCGGCGCCGACGGGCGGACCCTGGCCAGTGGCAGCGCGGACGGGACCGTCCGGCTCCGGGACGTGTCGGACCCGCTGCGCGCCGCTCGGCTCGGCGGTCCGCTCACCGGACACCTGGGGGCCGTCAACACCCTTTCCTACAGCCCGGACGGGCACACGCTGGCCAGCGGCAGCGACGACGGCACCGTCCGGCTCTGGGACGTGACGAAACCCCGCGAGGCGGCCCGGCTGGGCGCTCCGCTGACCGGGCACACCGACGCGGTGGTGTCCCTGACGTTCAGCCCGGACGGCCACAGTCTGGCAAGCGGCGGGAACGACAACTCGGTCCGGCTCTGGGACGTCTCGCACCCCTCCGAGGTGTCCGCCATCGGCCAGTCGATGAGCCCCAACGCCAAGACGGGCAGCTTCCTGTCCTTCCGCCCGCACAGCAACATGCTCGGCGTGTCGAGCGGCACCGACACCGTACGGCTGTGGAACCTGGACACCGACGCGGCGATCCGCCGTATCTGCTCCACCACCCGGGGGGTCCTGACCCGGGAGAAGTGGGAGGAGTTCCTGCCGCGCCTCTCCTTCGACCCGCCGTGTGACGAGTAGACGGGCAACGGTTCGCGCTCCGCGCCCCACCCCTCACACCGAGTGAAACCGGTCACATCGTGTCGGCACGTTCACCGGAGCCTGCCGCAACACTCCTACGGGCTAGTACCGTTGGTCACGGCCCGATCGCTGACGCATCCCCCGTCGCCAGCGGTCGGGCCTTCTCCCGCTCCCGGCCCGGTCGAGCGGTACTCCTCGCCGGGGCCCTCGCGGTCTCTCGCGGGTGGACGACGCCCGGCGTACGGGCACGGGCCCCGTCCACGGCCCGGCGTGCGGGCCATGGGTCAACTGGCACTACGGGAGTAGCCCGTTGGCCCCGGAGCGCCGAAAATGGCCTTGCTGCCGCACGTCACAGTCACAGTCACACTCGCACGTCACAGTCACAGTCACACTCGCACAGCACACGTCGCACGTCGCACGTCGCACGTCGCACGTCGCACGATTCCGTCATCCGCCTTACGTGAGAGGTCGGTTGTGCCCCACATCGAGATCAGCAACGACGAACCCGGTATCCGAGGGCTCATGGTCCAACGGCCCGATACCGCCGCCCCCCTCAACCACCTGGCCGAGACCCTGCTGCGTTCCCCCCTGTCCCTGGACCGCGGGGAACGCGAGCTGATCGCCGCCTACACCTCGCACCTCAACCGGACGCCGTACTGCTCGGGTTCGCACGGTGCCTTCGCCGCCGCGCAGTTGGACGGCGGTGACGCACTCGTCGCCGCGGTGCTCAAGGACCCGGACAGCGCGCCGATAACGCCGCTGCTGCGGGCGCTGTTGCGCATCGCCGCCGAGGTGCGGGGGGAGGTCGGGCCGGTGTCCGCCGAGGCCGTGGCCGCCGCTCGCTCCGCGGGCGCCGACGACCGGCGGATACACGACACGGTGCTGATAGCCGCGGCGTTCTGCATGTACAACCGCTACGTCACCTGCCTGGACACCCGCTACCCGGAGGACCGGGGCTACTTCGAGGAGTCGGCGAAGATGATCACCACTCGGGGCTATGCGTCCGTAGCGGGAGGCTGAGCCGGTCCGCCCGCCGGAACCACCGGAACCACCCCGGCCGCGCGGGCCCGCCGGTCGCCCGCCCCCGGCCCGGAGGCGGCGGGCGTCCTCGCCTCGCTCCGCCGGGCCGGTCCCCGTCTCGTCCGCTCCGAGCGGGAGGCCGTCCGGCTGCCGCCGGGGATCGGGTGGTGGACGCCGCCGACACTGCCGGCCGTGGGCTGAGGTCAGAGGGTGCGGGGGGCGTGATTCCGGCGCTCAGTGCCTGTCGTCACCGTGGCGGAAGCACCCTCCGACGCCCCGCGGACCAGCCCCCGTCCGCTCAGGAGACGCATCGACGGCAGAACGCGGCGCCGCCGGGGCCGCCCTCGCCTGCGGGGAGCACCCGCACGGAACCGGAGCGCACGGCGTTCGGGAGACCGGGAGTGGGGTGGGCAGGCTCACTCCCCCCTGCGCACACACTCCCCCACCATCTCCCGCAGGCTCCCCGTCTCCGCCAGCAACTCCCGTTGTACGCGGGCGCCGTTGCCGTCGCGCAGCAGCCTGGTGACGCCGTTCTCCACGAGCGTGAGGTCGTCGTTGCTCTTCAGGGCCGGGCGGACGTGGTCGAGGAGGGTGGTGAGCGCCTCCTCCGCGGGGACCGGCGTGTGGGCGGTGGGGTGGAGGAGGTCGCCGTCGAGGCCGGTGCGGGCGGAGCGCCAGGCGGCGAGGCGCAGGAGGGGGACTCCGGTGGTGGGGGCGGGGGTGCCCGCGCGCCACTCCTCGGCGGCCGTGTCGACCAGGGCGCGGGTCAGGGCGGCGAGGACGACGGGGGTGGAGGGGTCGAGGCAGACGTCGGCCACCCGGACCTCGACGGTCGGGTAGCGGTGGGAGAGGCGGGCGTCGAAGTAGACCATGCCCTTGTCGCGGATCACTCCGCTCGCCACCATCGCCTCGACCTCCTCGTGGTAGCGGCGGGCCGAGCCGAAGGGCTCCGTGGGGCCGGCCGAGGGCCAGCGGTTCCACACGCGGCTGCGGTAACTGCCGTGGGAGGTGTCCTCCCCTTGCCAGAACGGGGAGTTGGCGCTCATGGCCAGGAGCAGCGGCAGCCAGGGGCGCAGGCGGTCGATGACGGCCACGCCCTCCTCGTCGGAGTCGACGGAGACGTGGACGTGGCAGCCGCAGGTCAGCTGTTCCTGGATGGTGGGGCCGAACTGCTCGGCGAGCCAGCGGTAGCGTTCGCCGGTGCTCAGGCGGGGGCTGACCGGCAGCGGGGAGGTGGCGAGGGCGGCGACCGCCGTTCCGGCGCGCCGCGCGTGCGCGGAGACCTCGGTGCGCAGCCGCCGGATCTCCCGGGCAAGCTCCGCCATGTCGGCGGCCGGGCGGGTCGCGAACTCGATCTGCTGGCCGTGGAGTTCCCGTTCCAGGGACAGTTCCTCGGGGTCGCCGGGCGCCCCGACGCCCCCGTCCCGTTCCGCCGAGGCCAGAACGGCGGAGGACCGCGACTGGGCCTCCCCCGTCTCCTCGTCCACCAGCAACAGCTCTTCCTCCACACCGACCGTGCGCACGCCGTACCGCCTCTCCTGGAACGGTCGCGCCTCGTGCGGACCGGGTCATCAGCTCTCGTTCCCTCTCCTTACCCGCCCCGGCCCCGCCACCCCTGCCCCGCCCCATCGGGTTGGATGGCGGTATGAGTGACATGAGTGATGACGCGGCGGGACCCGCCCGTACGGACGCCCAGGCGAACTCTCGTACGGATGCCGGCCCGGACGCCGGTACGCACGGGGACGCCGGGGCCGCCGTGCCCGACTGGGAGAAGCGGTTCCGGGCTCCCCGGGTGTCCCTGCCCGAGTGGGCCGAGGACGCCCCGGACCGTTCCCTCTTCGTGTCGAACGCGACGGGGACCTACGAGCTGTACTCCTGGGACCGCTCCACCGGTGCGCAGCGGCAGGTCACGGACCGGCCCAACGGGACGACCGACGGGACGCTGTCCCCGGACGGACGGTGGATCTGGTGGTTCGACGACAGTGACGGGGACGAGTTCGGGGTGTGGATGCGGCAGCCCTTCCCCGGCGGTCAGGACACCGAGGCGGTGCCGGGGCTCGCGCCCTCGTACCCGGCGGGGCTGGCGCTGGGCCGGGGCGGGCGGACCGTGGTCGTGGGGCGGTCCACCGACGAGCACGGGTCGAGCGTGCACGTCGTACGGGACGAGGGCGAGCCCGTCGAGGTGTACCGGCACCGGGAGTCGGCCGGGGTCGGGGACCTCTCGCACGACGAGTCGCTGCTCGTGATCGAGCACACCGAGCACGGTGACGCGATGCACTCGGCGCTGCGCGTCCTGCGTCTGGACACGGCCGGGGCGCCCGCGGGGGCCGCTTCCCCGCAGGTCGTCGCCGAGCTGGACGACACGGAGGGCGGGACGAAGGAGCTGGGCCTGGCCGTCATGGGTTTCGCGCCCGTCGACGGGGACGCGCGGCTGCTCGTGGGCCACCAGCGGCGCGGGCGCTGGGAGCCGATGATCTGGGACCCGGTGGCGGGTACGGAGACCGGGCTGGCCGTGGACCTGCCGGGCGACGTGAGCGCCGAGTGGTACCCGGACGGTTCGGCGCTGCTGGTCGAGCACAGCTTCGAGGCGCGCGACGAGCTGTTCCGCTACGACCTGGCGACCGCGGCCCTGACCCGGGTGGAGATCCCGGCCGGCTCGGTGTCGGGGGCGACGGCGCGGCCGGACGGGAGCGTCGAGTACCTCTGGTCCTCGGCCGCCGAGCCGCCGGTGGTGCGGTCCACGAGCGGCCGGGTGGTCCTGGACCCGCCCGGGATGAGGGCGCCGCGTTCGGTGCCGGTGGAGGACGCCTGGGTGGAGGGTCCCGGCGGCCGGGTGCACGCGCTCGTGCAGCGGCCCGCCGGGGGCGGCGAGGGGCCGTTCCCGACGGTGTTCGAGATCCACGGCGGCCCGACATGGCACGACAGTGACGCCTTCGCGGCGGCGCCCGCCGCGTGGCTCGACCACGGTTTCGCCGTCGTCCGCGTCAACTACCGCGGTTCGACGGGGTACGGGCGGGCCTGGACGGACGCGCTCAAGCACCGGGTGGGCCTGATCGAGCTGGAGGACATCGCGGCCGTCCGCGCGTGGGCGGTGGAGAGCGGGCTCGCGGACCCGGAGCGGCTCGTCCTCTCGGGCGGTTCCTGGGGCGGCTACCTGACGCTGCTGGGCCTGGGCGTGCAGCCCGAGGCGTGGGCGGTGGGGGTCGCGGCGGTGCCGGTCGCGGACTACGTCACGGCGTACCACGACGAGATGGAGGCGCTGAAGGCGATGGACCGCACGCTGCTCGGCGGTACGCCGGAGGAGGTGCCGGAGCGGTTCCGGGACTCCTCGCCGCTCACGTACGTCGACGAGGTGCGCGCCCCGGTGTACATCTCGGCGGGCGTCAACGACCCGCGCTGCCCGATCCGGCAGGTCGAGAACTACGTGGACCGGCTCGCGGCACGCGGCGCCCCGCACGAGGTGTACCGCTACGACGCCGGGCACGGTTCCCTCGTCGTCGAGGAGCGGATCAAGCAGCTCCGCCTGGAGATCGACTTCGTACGCAGGCATCTCAAGCCCTGATCCGGGTCCGGCGGCCACCGGCCGCGGGCAGGGACGCGCCGTCGTGGTACGGGGCCGCCGCCGGGGAAACGGCGGTCGCCCCGTACCGTGGGGGTGTGTACCGGTTCCTGCTGACTCCCCGGTGGTGGGGAATCCACGTGTTCGTCCTGCTGGCCATCCCGTTCTGCGTGTTCATGGGTTCCTGGCAGCTCGGCCGGTTCGAGGACCGCGTCGACCAGCACAAGGACAGTGACGAGGCGCGGTCCGTCCAGCGCCACGAACGGGCCGTCCCGCTCTCCGGGGTACTGCCGGTGACGCAGGACACCGTGGGGGACCGCACGGTGGCGAGCGGCCGGTACGTCGGGCAGTATCTGGTCCCCGGGCGGGAGCTGGACGAGCGGCAGGGCTTCTACGTCCTGGGGCTGCTGCGCACCGACGAGGACAAGGTCCTGCCCGTCGTACGCGGCTGGCTGCCGGGCCGGGCGCGGACGTCCGCCGCTCCGCCCGTGCCGAGGGGCGAGGTCACCGTCACGGGCGCGCTCCAGGCGCCGGAGAGCACCGAGACCAAGGGCGCGCACACCGAGGGCGGTCTGCCCCGGGGGCAGCTCGGCATCATCAGCGCGGCCTCCCTCGTCAATCTGGTGCCGGACGACGTGTACGACGGGTGGATCACGCAGGAGCGGGCCGAGGACGGCATGAAGCCGGTCCCGGCCGAGGCGGCGCCGGACAGCGGGCTCGACCTGAAGGCGTTCCAGAACCTCGGGTACACCGGTGAGTGGTTCGTCTTCGCGGGCTTCGTCGTCTTCATGTGGTACCGGCTGCTGCGGCGCGAGGTCGAGGCCCAGCGCGACGCGCTGCTCGGCATCGGCCCCGAGGACGACGAGGACCCGGACGCGGACCCGGACGCGGAGCCCGCCGGGGTTTCCGGGGACGCGGGCACCGAGCGCGCCGGGGCCGGTTCCCGGTAGGACGGGCACCGAACACGCCCGGACCGGCTTCCACCGGAACAGGCGCCGAGTACGCCCGGACCGGCTCCCGACAGGGGCTCACGGGGCGGCGCGGTGGCGGCGAGGGGGCGCCTCGTCCCCTCCGCGAGGCGCCCCCTCTCTCACCGTGGCCTGCCGTACGGGCGGGCGCGGCCGGTGGCCGGCCCGCCGGTTCCCGGCTCGGCCCGTCCCTTGTTCAGCCCGTCGCGTCGGGCGTCTGGAGGATGCCCGTCCGGTAGACGGTGCCGCCGCCGCACGCCTCGGGCAGCGTCGTACCGGCGCTCGGTCCGCCGGGCAGCGTGGTGTGGGTGAGCGAGACGCCGCCCGGCTCCCCCTTGTCCTGGAGCAGCGCGGTCGTCAGGAGCTGGGTGGTGACCACGGTGTCCGCCGTCGCCGGGCCGCTCTTCGTGTCGCCCTGCGGGGCCCCGCCACCGGAGCCGCTGTCCACCACGGGGGAGGGCCCGGAGTCCGGCCCCTCCCCCGGGGCGCCCGCCGAGGTGGACGGGGTCGGTTCGGCGGGCTGGCTCGGCGGCGTACCGCCGCTCCCGCCGCTGTCGCCGTCGTCGTCCTCGCCGCCCGTGCCGCCGCTGCTCTCGCCCTCGCCCGGTACGGTCCCGGGGTCGCTCGGGCACTGGGCGTCCGGCACGAAGGCGAACCGCACCTCGTACGAGGCCCCCGGGGCGAGCACCATCGCGGGCACCGCGGCCGAGGGCGCGGGGAGCCGGCCCGCCGGGTCGCCCGGCGTGTGCTCCACGACCTGGATGACCGTGCGGGCCGCCTTCCCGTGGGCGGTCGCGTCGAGCTGCCCCGGGCTGTCGACCGTGCAGCCCTTGCCGGAGACGTTGGCGACGCGGAAGCTGCCGTAGACGGTCCCGTCCGGCCCCGGGGTCCCGGAGTTCACGACGGTGTCGCCCAGCTGGGCCGCCGAGCACGCGGGGGCGGCGGCGAGGGCGGCGCTGCTCGTCGGTTCCGGGGTGCCGCCGGTGGCGCCCTTCCCGCCGTGCTTCCCCTCGCCGCGCTCGTCCGCGCCGTCCTCGCCGGAGTCGCCGCTGTGCCGGGGCGCGGGACCGGCGCGGTGACCGTCCCGGGGGGTGCCGGAGCCGGCCGGGTGCTCGCGGGCGTCCTGGCTGCTGCCCGCGATCGCCGTGTCGTCCTCGCCGGCGGGGGCGCTCACGACGTGCACGGCGGCCGGGATCGCCGTACCGAGGAGGAGGGCGGCGGCCGCGACCCCGACCAGCGCCTGCCGCTTCCTGGCCCTGCGGGCCGGGACGGCGACGCGCAGCCGGTCCAGGGAGGCCGTCGAGGGTTCGACACCGACCACGGCGTCCCGCAGGAGGCGCCGCAGGGCCAGTTCGTCGAGGGCGTCCGCTTCGGGGGTCATGGCCGTCGGCCCGCCTTCGTCCGTAGCGGAAGCGGGTCGTTCCGGTCCGGGTCCCGGTGCGGGTCCCGGTCCGGGTCCCGGTCCGCGCTCGGCTTCCGGTTCCGGCCGGGGACGCGGGTGTGATCGTGATCGTGATCGTGATTGCGGTTGCGGTTGCGGTTCATCAAGCGTGTCCTGCGAAGTGTCCGCCGGGGCGGCGGGCCGCTCGGCGGCGGGCCCCGCTGCCGGGGTTCTTCCGGTGTCGTCCGTCCTCGGCGCGGAGGACGCGTTGGGTGCGGAGGATTCGTCCCCCGTGGAGGACGCGTTCGGTACGGGGGACTCGTCCCGCGGCGGGGACTCGGCCCGCGCGCCCGGTGTCTCCCCGTGCCGCGTGGGGGGTGTCTCGCTCACGCCGGGTCCTCCATCGCGATCCGCAGCGCGGCGATGCCGCGTGAGCCGTATGCCTTGACCGAGCCGAGCGATATGCCGAGGGTCTCGGCGACCTGGGCCTCGGTCATGTCCGCGAAGTAGCGCAGGACGAGGACCTCGCGCTGGCGGCGCTGGAGGCCGCGCATCGCCTTGATCAGCTCGTCCCGCTCCAGCAGGTCGTACGCGCCCTCCTCGGCGCTGGCCATGTCCGGCATCGGCTTCGAGAGCAGCTTGAGGCCGAGGATGCGCCGGCGCAGCGCGGAGCGGGAGAGGTTGACGACGGTCTGCCGCAGGTAGGCGAGCGTCTTCTCCGGGTCCCGCACCCGTTTGCGCGCGGAGTGCACCCGGATGAACGCCTCCTGCACGACGTCCTCGCACGAGGCGGTGTCGTCCAGGAGCAGCGCGGCGAGACCCAGCAGCGAGCGGTAGTGCGCGCGGTAGGTCTCGGTGAGGTGGTCGACAGTCGTGCCGGCCGCCGCGGTCTGCTCGGCGGCCGCCTCACGCTGTCCCGGGATACGGGCCGAGGGCCTGGTCAAGGGCATCGGCGCAATCACCGGCATCGTGCCGGAGGCACCGGGCGCGCGGGGTCGCCTGAGCGGGCGCAGGGGGGCTGTCGCAGCCCGCGCCACCGTGAATTCGAGAACCTCTGCCACGCCAGTTGGACACGCTTGCCCGCCGCAGGGTTGTACGGGTCCTCAAGCTCGTACGGCGCGCACGCCCCGCCCCCGCCCCGCGCGGCCCGCCGCGACCGCGGTACGGGCCCGCCCGGAGGGACCGCGCGGGCCTCCGCCACCGGGGCGCGCACCGGGGCGCTCCCGGCCGTGCCGGTCCCCGTTCCCCCTCCGGCGGGCTGTCGCTCGCCCTTGTTCCGGGTTCCCCGGGTGACCGCCCCCACCGCCCTCACACGCACCAGCTCAATCCCCCACCGCACCGAACGCCGCCCCGCGGATGCCACCTGACGGATGTCCGCATAGACGCCCCACATCCCGTGCACGGTTGCAGGGAAGTTCCCTCGCATCGTCCGTTGCGAAGGCAACCGCACACAAGTGGCCCCGGTCATGGATTTGAGCACACGGACATCACATTGATCACACAGGGAGCCTCGTGGCGCCGGGCGGCGCCGGGGCCGCCCGCGGATCGTCCGGTGTGCCCCGCCGAGTCCCCCACCAGGCGGTTTGGGAAGGGTTTCCCGACCTTCCGCAATGCGCGGAAGCGGCCGGGAAGGGCGGGAACCGAGGGTATGTCAGGCGCGGGTGCGGACGGTCCGGGACCCGGTCACGAGTCCCGGCCGCGGGACTCGGCGGCGACGAGCTCCGCGATCTGCACGGTGTTGAGCGCCGCGCCTTTGCGCAAGTTGTCTCCGCACACGAAGAGTTCGAGGGCGGTCGGGTCGTCCAGGGAGCGCCGTACCCGTCCGACCCAGGTGGGGTCGGTGCCGACGACGTCGGCGGGCGTGGGGAACTCGCCGGCCGCCGGGTCGTCGAAGAGCACGACGCCGGGCGCGGTGGCCAGGATCTCCCGGGCGTGGTCGACGGTCACCTCGTCCTCGAAGCGGGCGTGGACGGTGAGCGAGTGCGTCGTGACGACGGGGACGCGCACGCAGGTCGCGGTGACCCTCAGACCGGGCAGCCCGAGGATCTTCCGGGACTCCTCACGTACCTTCAGCTCCTCGGTGGACCAGCCGTCGCGGGCGTACGAACCGGCCCAGGGCACCACGTTGAGGGCGAGCGGCGCGGGGAAGGGCCCGTGGTCCTCGCCGACCGCGCGGCGTACGTCGCCGGGGGAGGTGCCGAGTTCGGTGCCGGCGACGAGGGCGAGCTGTTCGCGCAGGGCGTCGACGCCCGCGCGGCCCGCGCCGCTGACCGCCTGGTACGAGGAGACGATCAGCTCACTGAGCCCGAACTCGGCGTGCAGCGCGCCCACCGCGACGATCATGGAGAGCGTCGTGCAGTTGGGGCTCGCGAGGATCGAGCGCGGCCGGTTGCGGGCGGCGTGCGGGTTGACCTCGGGGACGACGAGGGGCACCTCGGGGTCCATGCGGAAGGCGGCCGAGTTGTCGACGACGACCGCTCCGCGCGCGGCGGCGACCGGCGCCCAGTGCGCGGCCACGGCGTCGGGTACGTCGAAGAGGGCGAGGTCGACGCCGTCGAAGGCGTCCTCGCTCAGCGCGACGACCTCGGTCTCGACCCCGCGCACGGTCAGTTTCCGTCCGGCCGAACGCGCGGAGGCGATGAGCCGGATCTCCCCCCAGATGTCCGCGTGCTGGGACAGGATGCCCAGCAGCACGGTGCCGACGGCGCCGGTGGCGCCGACCACGGCGAGCATGGGACGCCCGGTCACCTCGGCACCGCCCGGCGCGCGGGGAGGGCCGGGCCGCGCCCGCCGGTACGCGGCGCGGTGGCCGCCACAGCGGCGCGGGCACCCCCGGCCGCCGGAGGGGGACGTCATCGCCCGGTGCCCCCGTAGACCACGGCCTCGTCGCTGTCGCTGTCGAGCCCGAAGGCGGTGTGCACGGCGCGCACGGCCTCGTTGACGTCGTCGGCGCGGGTGACGACCGAGATGCGGATCTCGGAGGTCGAGATCAGCTCGATGTTGACGTTCGCCTTGGACAGCGCCTCGAAGAACGTGGCGGTGACCCCGGGGTTGGTCTTCATACCGGCGCCGACCAGGGAGATCTTGGCGATCTGGTCGTCGTAGCGCAGGGACTCGAAGGCGACGGTGGCCTTGAGCTTCTCCAGGGCGTCGATGGCCTTGCGGCCCTCGTCCTTCGGGAGGGTGAAGGAGATGTCCGTCAGGCCCGTGGAGGCCGCCGACACGTTCTGCACGACCATGTCGATGTTGACCTCGGCGGTCGCGATCGCCTTGAAGATCGCGGCGGCCTCGCCCGGCTTGTCCGGCACCCCGACGACGGTGATCTTCGCCTCGGAGGTGTCGTGCGCGACACCGGAGATGAGTGCCTGCTCCATCGCTTCGTTCCCTCGCGCTTGGCCGACCCACGTGCCCTGGAGCCCCGAGAAGGAGGAGCGGACGTGGATCGGGATGGTGTAACGGCGTGCGTACTCGACGCAGCGGTGCAGCAGCACCTTGGAGCCGGAGCTGGCCAGCTCCAGCATGTCCTCGTAGCCGATGTGGTCGATCTTGCGGGCCTTCTTCACGACGCGCGGGTCGGCGGTGAAGACCCCGTCCACGTCGGTGTAGATCTCGCAGACCTCGGCGTCGAGCGCGGCGGCGAGGGCGACGGCGGTGGTGTCCGAGCCGCCGCGCCCCAGGGTGGTGATGTCCTTCTTCTCCTGGGACACGCCCTGGAAGCCGGCCACGATCGCGATGTTGCCCTCGTCCACGGCCGTACGGATACGGCCCGGCGTGACATCGATGATGCGCGCTTTCCCGTGGGAGGAGTCGGTGATGACACCTGCCTGGCTGCCGGTGAAGGACTGGGCCTCGTGGCCCAGGTTCTTGATCGCCATGGCCAGCAGGGCCATGGAGATCCGCTCCCCCGCGGTCAGCAGCATGTCCATCTCGCGGCCGGGAGGCATCGGTGACACCTGCTCCGCGAGATCGATCAACTCGTCCGTCGTGTCACCCATCGCGGACACCACGACGACGACCTGATGGCCGTTCTTCTTGGCTTCCACGATTCGCTTGGCGACCCGCTTGATGCCTTCGGCATCGGCAACGGATGAGCCTCCGTACTTCTGCACGACAAGGCCCACGTGCGCTCCTCGGTAGTCAGTGTTGCGATCGGCTCAGTTTAACGAGCGGCGGGTTTTCGCCCGGCGGGTATCGACAGGTGAGACATATCGACCGGTACGGCATCGCGCCCACCACACCGGTCCAGCCCGTCGCGCCCACCGGCCGGACCGGCCGCCCCCGTACGGGCGACGGCCGCGGCACCCGGTGCCACTCTTTACCAGCCCTTGCCCAGTGGGCCGGGGAGCACTCGGATTGTGGGACAGGTCACGCCGGGCACGGGGTGCCGGGAGGCGGGAGGAAGCGGAGGGGGTGCGTCCGGGGGCGGGGGGAGGAAACGGAGGGGGTACGTCCGGGGCTGGGGGGAGGAAGCGGGGGGGGTGCGTCCGGGGCCGGGCTCACTGGAGGCCGAACGCGGCCAGGATCTCCCGTCCCCGCTCCTCCGACACCGGCGGCGGCCGGTAGTCCGCGCCGCGCACGTGGGCGAGGAAGTCCGGCGGGAGGGCGAGGTGGTACGCCGGGAGGTAGTAGGTGAGGTCCCTCCGCCACACCCACGTCCCGTCACCGCACAACGAGGAGCCGCCGAGCAGCACCGGGCCGCCGTCGTCCTCCCGGAGCACGTCGGGCGCGCCGCCCATCCAGCTGAACAGCTCGGTCCCCTCGTACAGGTACGCCAGGACCCGCGCCTCGTCCGGCTCGCCGTGCTCCCGCACCGCGTCCCGGATCGGGCCGTCGTGCGGCACACTCCGGTCCGGGTCCAGCTCCTCGTAGAACCCGGCCGTCCTGATCAGGGTCACGGCCTCGCCCCTCCGGCAGCTCCCCGGGCGGTCCGGACGGGGCAGCCGTGACCTCCGGCGCCGGTCCGGGGGGCCTTCGCCGTGATCGCCCGGCCCACGAGGGCGGTGCCGCCCGGTACGAGAACGCGCATGGGCCGGGACCTTACGGCAAGGGGCCGCTCGCCGTCCGCGTCGTCCCAGCCGGGCGCGGCTCCCGGCACTACCCGCCGATCGCGTCCAGCTCGGCGAGTTCGGCCTCGGGCAGGACCAGTCCGGCGGCGGCGATGTTCTCGCGCAGGTGGCCGACGGACGAGGTGCCGGGGATGAGGACGATGTTCGGGGAGCGCTGGAGCAGCCAGGCGAGGGCGACCTGCTGGTCGCTCGCGCCGAGCCGCCCGGCGACCTCCGTCAGGGTCGCGGACTGGAGCGGGCTGAAGCCGCCGAGCGGGAAGAACGGGGCGAAGGCGATGTCCTGCTCGGCGCACAGGGCGACGAGGGCGTCGTCCTCGCGGTTCGCGAGGTTGTACAGGTTCTGCACGGACACGACCGGCGCGACGGTCTGGGCCTCGGCCAGCTGCTCGACGCGGACGTTGCTGATCCCGAGGTGCCGGATCAGCCCCTGCTCACGCAGTTCGGCGAGGGCGGAGAACTGCTCGGTGAGGGGGTCCTGGGCGGTGCCCTCGGCGGTGCCGACCCGCAGGTTCACCACGTCGAGGGCTTCGAGGCCGAGGCGGCGCAGGTTGTCGTGGACCTGTGCCTTCAGCTCGGCGGGGTCGAGGGCGGGCAGCCAGGCCCCCGTGTCGTCCCGCCGGGCGCCGACCTTCGTGACGAGGTGCAGCTCCTCCGGGTAGGGGTACAGCGCCTCCCTGATCAGGTCGTTGACGACGTACGGCCCGTAGTAGTCGCTCGTGTCGATGTGCGTGATGCCCGCGTCGACGGCCGCGCGCAGGACGGCGAGGGCCTGGTCCCGGTCCTTGGGGGGCCCGAAGACACCGGGGCCGGCGAGCTGCATCGCCCCGTAGCCCATCCGCGTCAGGGTCAGGTCCTCGGCGAGGGTCAGGGTTCCACCGGGAAGCGTGGTGCTGCTGCTCATGGGGGCGCTCCTTGTGAAGTGCGTGGGCGGGGCCGGGAGGGGGCGCGGTGGTGACCGGCTGGCGGGCGGCCTTGGTGGGTGGCCTTGGTGGGTGGCCGTGGTCGGTGGCCGTGGTGGTCCGCCCGGCGACCGGCGCGTACGGCGACCGGCACACGGGACGACCGGTGTCCGGGGCGACCGGTGTGCTGGACGACCGGTGTGCAGGTCGACCTGCCGGTACGGAGTCCGCCGCTGGGTACGGCGTCCGCCGGGCACGGCTTCCTGCTCCCGTGTCTTCCACTCTCCGGCATCCGGCGGGGAGCGGCCAGTGCCCCCGTGTTCCTAGGACCGCGGGTCCCAGGCAGACGGGTTCTCCCCGGTGGGGCCCGCTGCCGGGGCGGGAGCCGTCCGGCGGGGCCGCCGCGGCATACCGTTGACCGCATGGAGCACACCAACCCTCTCGGCGCCTTCCTGCGGGCCCGGCGCGAGCAGGTGCGGCCCGAGGACATGGGCATCACCCCGCAGGGGCGGCGCCGGGTGGCGGGGCTGCGGCGGGAGGAGGTCGCGCTGCTCGCCGGGATCAGCGCGGACTACTACCTGCGTCTGGAGCAGGGCCGGGACCGCAACCCGTCCCCGCAGGTCGTGGACGCGCTGGCCCGGGTCCTGCGGCTGGACGCCGACGCGCGGGCCTACCTGGAGGGCCTGGCGACGGGCGGCCCCCGGCGGGCGTACGACGGGGGCGGGCCCGGCGGGGCGGGTGCGGCCGAGGACGTACCGGCGAGTGAGCGGGTCTCGGACAGCGTGCGTTTCCTGCTGTCCGAGATGCCGGTGCCCGCGTTCCTGCACGGCAGGTACTTCGACGTCCTGGCGGCGAACCCGCGGGCCGAGGCGCTGTCCCCGAACATGGCGCCGGGGGCCAACCGGCTGCTCGCGACCTTCCTCGACCCGGCCGAGCGCGCCCTGTACCGGTCCTGGGACACGGAGGTCGTCGGGATGGTGGCCCAGCTGCGCGCCTCGGCGGGGCCCGCCGGCACCGGCCCGAGGCTGGCTGAGCTGGTGGAGGAGCTGTCGCGGGGCAGCGAGGTCTTCCACAGCCTGTGGGCACGCCACGACGTGTCCCGCGCCGACTCGGTCCGCAGCCCCATGCGCCACCCACGGGCCGGCGACCTCGACCTGTACCGCGACAAACTCAACGTCAACGGGGTCGAGGGCCAGGTGATGGTCGTCTACCACGCGGAACCGGGCTCGGAGTCGCGACGCAAGCTGGAGGAGCTGACGACGGCGGTCACCGGGACGGCGAGGACTCCGACGACCGCACACGGTGGCAAGCGCATCTGAGCCCCAGGGGCCGCCACCGGACCCCGGCCGGGGTCACGCCCCGCGCGTCACGCCCCCTCCGCGGCGACCGGGTCGGCGGCCTCCGTCGCCTCCTTCCCCTCCCCCACCTCCTCGTTCCCGCCCCTGCGCACCGTCCACCGCCCGGGTACGGCGAGCAGCCCGGCGCCGGACAGGAACAGCAGGGCTCCGCACCAGGCCAGTACGTCCGGGGTGCCCGCGCTCCTCGCCGCCAGGCCGAGGACCACGTAGCCGAGCGGTACGGCCGGCTGCTCCCCGAGCGCCACGGCCGCTCCGCGTGTAACAGGAATGTCCTGACGGGCGGCCGGTCCGAACTTTCCGTGGGCCGGGCGGATCACACCTCCCAGATACGCACACCGGGCCAGGCGGACACCGCCGGCCACCACGAACCCGACCGCGAAGGAAGACACCATGCGCGCCAAGAAGCTCACCCTCGTCGCCCTGGCCCTCACCGCCGGCCTCTCGCTGACCGCCTGCAACGGCGGCGAGGACGCCGCGTCGAGCCCGCACGACAAGGGTTCCGCCTCCTCCTCCGCCGGTGACGCGGGCTCCTCGGCCGGTGACTCCAGCTCCTCGGGCTCGTCGGACTCGGCCTCGTCGTCCTCCTCGTCGTCGTCCGGATCGTCGGACTCGCAGGGCGGGACCTCGGGTTCCTCGTCCTCGTCCGGGACCTCCGGCGGTGGCGCGGCGGCGGGGACGGCGTCCGGCACCGGCACCGGCACCGGCACCGGCACCGGCGGCAGCGGCTCCGGCACGGGCGCCGACAAGGGCAGCGGCGGCGGCCAGATCACCACCGGCCTGTGCGAGACGGCGGACCTCGGCTTCAGCGTGTCCCACGGCATGGGCGAGGGCGACCTCCTCGTCAGCCTCAAGAACAACGGCGGCGACGCCTGCACGCTGAAGGGCTTCCCCGGAGTCGACTTCCTGTCCCAGGACGCCTCCGGCCCGCTCAGCGCCAAGCGCAGCGGGCTCGCCGCCCCGGCCGTCGCGGTCCGGCCCGGCGAGTCGACCCGCTTCACCGTGCACTACCCGCCGAACAACACCGGTGGCACCGGCGTGCACGTCAGCGCCATCAAGGTCACTCCGCCCAACGAGACCCACGCCAAGTCCCTGCCGGTCAGCATCAGCTTCCCGGTCAGCGCCGGCGCCGCCGACCACGTCGTCGTCGACCCGGTCGGCACCGGCAAGCAGTGAGGACGCCGCCCGGCGGGCCCCCACTTCTGGCCCCGCGCCGGCGTCCCGTACCCCTACCCCTCCTCAGCCCTGTTCCGGCTCCGTGAGCGCCGCCGCCGTCGCCCGGACGAAGCCCTCGGGGTTGTCCAGCATGATGTTGTGCCCGCAGTCCGGGACCGTGACGACGCGCACCCCGGCCCCGGTCAGCGCGTCGGCGCCGGGGAGCGGCCCGTCCGCCTCGGGCAGCAGGAAGGTGCGGGGGATGCTCAGGTCGAGCAGCAGCTCCCGCATGGTGGGGACGCTGCCGCGTACGAGACCCTTCGCGCTGCGGTACAGGGCCTCGCGCCCGGCAAGCCGCATCGTGGCCCACCAGTGCGGGCCGGCCTGCTCCCGGACCGCCTTCCACCCCTCGGCCAGGAACTCCTCCTCCGTGAACGAGGCGATGTGGCTGCTGCCCCCGGTGAAGGAGGCGACGGGGATCGGGTCGAGGTTGGCGTCGACCAGGACCAGCCGGGAGACGAGGTGCGGATGGCGCGCGGCCAGCACGATGGCCACCGAGCCGCCCATGCTGTGGCCGATGATCTCGCCGCCGCTGACACCGGCGGAGGTCAGGGCGGCGGCGAGCGCGTCCGCGTGGTCCTCCAGCGTGTAGCCGAAGCCCGCCGGCCGGTCGCTGATCCCGTGCCCCAGCAGGTCGACGAGGAGTGAACGGCGCCCGGCCAGCAGCGGGTTGACCGCCGACTCCGTGAAGTAGGCGGCCGCGGACGCCCCGAGCCCGTGCACGTACACCCGGGGCGGCTCCAGCCCCGGCAGTTCGGTCCAGCGCATCCGGTCACCCTCGGACGTCACCACGGCGTCGCGCACGGTCTTCTCCCCCCAGCCGTCCGTGGACGGCCCACGGACGGGGAGAGTATCCGGGCCCGCCCGGAACCGGTCCACCGGTTTTCCCGGCCGCCCCGCCCCTCCCCGCCCTTTGCCGCTGCCCCCGCCCTGTGCCCCGCCCCTCGTCCCCGCTCAGCAGGCGTTCGGGGAGGAGACGCCGCCGCCCGTGCCGTCGGGCACCTGCCGGAAGCCTCCGGAGGAGCCGGCCGCGTGTGACACCCGGACGCGGGCCCGGCCCCCGGCCCCGGTGCGGCGCGTCCTGCGGGCCTCGCGCGCCTAGCGCCCCGTCTCGACGCCGTTGAGGATCAGGTCGACACCGGCGAGGAACTGCACGCGGTCGTCGTGCTCCGGCAGTTGTGCCACCACCCGGTGCACGAACGGGTAGCGCGCGGGGTCGAGTTGCCTCCACTGTTCCGCGACCGCGCCGAGAAAGGCCGTCCGGTCGGGGCCGTGCGCGTGCGCGCGGCCGTTCGCGGCGTTCTGCCCGGCGGCACCGAGGACGTAGCTCACGAGCGCCGAGGTGGAGTCGAACTGGGCCCGCTCGGGGACGCCCAGCGCGTGGAGCTGGCTGCCGAAGCTCTCGAAGATCTGCGGTATCGCGGACAGCCACGGCGAGCGGGCGAGCTGGGTGCCCACCCAGAGGTGTGCGTCGATCGCGTCGAAGATGCCCAGGGCCACGGCGCGGATCGCCTCGCGCGGCTCCGCGTCCACGGCCACGTCCGTCACGACACGGGCGACGACATCGTTGGTGGCCGCCCCGAGCAGCTCGTCCTTGTTGGCGACGTGCCAGTAGATGGCCCCGGCCCCGGTGGACAGGCGCGCCGCGAGCGCGCGGAAGGTCAGGGCGCTCTCGCCTCCGGCGTCGAGGAGCTCGATCGCGGCCTCGACGATCCGCTGCTTGGAGAGCGCGTCCGTACGTCGTTCGCCGCGCTGTGCCCTGGTCGCCATGCCTCTAGTTTGACATGACTGGAACGATGTTCCAACATGAAGAACTGGAACAGCGTTCCAGATACGTCCCCCCTCTTCGGTCCACGTGCCTCCCGGGCGCGTACCGCGAAAGGAAACAGCCATGACGACCACACCTGTCACGATCATCGGCGCGGGCCTCGGCGGCCTCACCCTCGCCCGCGTCCTGCACGTCCACGGCATCGCCTCGACGGTCTACGAGTCCGACCTCTCGGCCGGGGCCCGCACCCAGGGCGGCCAGCTCGACATCCACGAGACCGACGGGCAGCGGGCGCTCGCGGACGCCGGTCTCACCGAGGAGTTCCGCGCGATCATCCACGAGGGCGCCGACGCGGCGCGCGTACTGGACGAGCACGGCGAGCTGCTGCTCGACGCCCCCGGCGACGGCTCCCTGGCCCGCCCCGAGGTCCTGCGCGGCGACCTGCGCCGCGTGCTGCTCGACTCCCTGCCCGCGGGGACGGTCCAGTGGGGCCGCAAGGTCACCGGCGTACGCGCTCTCGGCGAGGGCCGGCACGAGGTGTCCTTCGCCGACGGCCCGTCCGTGACCAGCGACCTCCTGGTCGGCGCCGACGGTGCCTGGTCGCGCGTGCGGCCGCTGCTCTCGGACGCGCGGCCCGAGTACGTCGGCACGACCTTCGTCGAGACCTACCTGCACGACGTCGACGTACGGCACCCCGCCACGGCCGCGGCGGTCGGCGCGGGAGCCCTGTACGTGCTCACTCCGGGGAAGGGCATCACCGCGCACCGTGAGGCGGGGGACATCCTGCACACGTACGCGCAGCTGAACCGTTCCGCCGAGTGGTTCGCCGGGATCGACTTCGCCGACGCCGACGCCGCGAGGGCCCGGATCGCGGCCGAGTACGAGGGCTGGGCCCCGCACCTCACCGCGCTGATCACCGAGGGCGAGACCGCACCGGTCGCGCGCATGATCCACACCCTCCCGGACGGGCACCGCTGGGACCGCGTGCCGGGGGTGACGCTGCTCGGTGACGCCGCGCACCTCATGCCGCCGTCCGGCGACGGGGCGAACCTCGCGATGTTCGACGGCGCCGAACTCGGCAAGGCGATCGCCGCCCACCCCGGCGACACCGAGGCCGCGCTCACCGCCTACGAGGAGGCGATGTTCCCGCGCAGCGCGGCCTTCTACGAGGACGCGCGCGAGATCCTGGACATCTGCCTCGGAGACGACGCCCCGCACCGGTTCCTCGCCTTCTTCAACGACGCCCCCGAGGGGGAGCGGGCGGCGGAAGGGGAGAAGCGGTAGCCGCCCGACGGACCGACGCGCGGGGCCCGGCGCGCGGAGCGTCCGTGCACGACGGCCCCGGCCGAAGGGCGCCGCGCGGCGCCCGGCGGCAGCCGCTCCGGCCCGCCACGACCCGCCACGGACCCCGTAAAACTCCGCCACGGACCCGGCAAAGCTCCGCCACGGACCCGGCAGAGCTTCTCCGCCACGGAACCCCGTAAAGGCCCTCCACGAACCCCGTAAAGGCGCTCCACGAACCGGCAAAGCTCGGCCACGGAACCCCGTAAAGGCCCTCCACGGACCTCTGAAGGCCCTTCGCGGAAGCCTGGGCGCCTCGCCCTGTGGGCCGTTCGGGTCGCTTCCGCGCGTTTCGCCCGTGTCCCGGCGCGCCCTTTCCGCGACTCATGGCATTCCTTAGGCGATCAGGTGATCAGTATGACAATCATCCCGGCTTGAAGGAGCCCAGCCATGCGCACTCCCGCTTCCGTCCGTTCCCGCAGAGCCCGTGCGGGCACCACGGTGGCCGCCGCGGTCGCCGTCGCCGGAGCCACCCTCGCCGTAGCCCCCGCCGCCCACGCCGCCCCCGGCGACAGCGGCAACCTCGAAGTCCGCTCGGTCGGCTGGCACTCGCGCGGCGACCGCAACGGGGTGGAGGTCTGCCACTTCGTGCTCGTGGCGACCAACTTCGAGTCGCTCCAGGCGGTCCCCTGGACGATCACCGCGCAGCCCCCGACCGTCCCCCCGGGCGACACGCTCCAGAGCACGCTGCCGCTCATCAACGGCGCGGCGCGCAGCCACGAGTACCTGCTCCCCGAGGGCACGTACCAGCTCGTGTGGACCGTACCGGCGGGCCCGAAGCAGCGGAGCTTCAAGGTCAACTGCGACCGGCCCGTCAAGCGCGGCAGCCACACGGGCCACGGCCGTCCCTCGACGCCGGGCTACGAGCGGCCCTCCGGCGCGGTGCCCGCGGGCGGCGGCGGCGTCCCGGACATGAAGAGCGTCAGCGCCGAGAAGGACGCGGACTTCGGGGCTCCCGTCGCGCTGACCGCGGGCGCGGCCGGAATCGCGGGGCTGCTCCTGGTCCGCCGATCCGCACGCCGTCGTGCCCGCAACGAGGCATAACGCCCGCAGACGACGGCGACGGCGACGGGGACCGAGTCGCGCGTGCCGTCTCACGATGACGCTGAGTGTGACCTTCTCGCTGGTGACCGGCATCGTCTGGGCGTGTTCCGACTCGCCCGACGACCCGCCGGCCGCCACCGCCCGCGGCGGCGACGCCGCGGGCGGCGGGGAACAGCCGCCCCGGCGGGCGCCGCGCGATCGGCAGCAGGGGAGGGCTCCGGCCTCGCACGCGCCCCTGCTGCCCTCCCGGCCCCTGAAGGTCACCGTCCCCGCCCTCTTCGTCGAGGCCCCGGTCATGGGCCTGGACCTCGACGAGAACGGCCGGCTCCGCACCCCGCCGATGAGCAGGCCGAAGCAGGTGGGCTGGTACGAGAAGGGCCCGTCGCCCGGAGCGGCGGGCACCGCCCTGATCGTCGGGCACCGTGACACCAAGACGGGACCGGCGGTCTTCCTCAACCTCAACGCGCTGCACCGGGGCGACACGGTGAAGGTCGCCCGCGCCGACCGGCGTACCGCGGTCTTCACCGTCGACAAGGTGAAGACGTACACGAAGGACAAGTTCCCGGACGACAAGGTGTACGGGGGCGCCGGCGGGCGCCCCGAACTCCGGCTCATGACGTGCGGCGGCCGCTTCGACAAGAAGAGCGGCTACTCGGCCAACGTCGTCGTCTTCGCCCACCTGACGTCCATGAAGAAACAGGCGGCGGCCTGAGAGACACGCGTACGGCACGCGGCCGGTGTCCCCCAGGCGGGGCACCGGCCGCCCGCCGTACCGCGCGCCGCCCCACCGCGGGCCCTTCGGCCGAAGGGCCGCGAGGACGGCCGGGCCCCTGTTACACGCTCCGGACATTCTTCCGCGAACTCCCTCGCGAAAGGCCGCATCACACCTCCCGTAAGACGCACTCGACACGGGGAGCGCCGGGCGGACACCCGGCGCCGGAAATGAGGAACCATGACCGCGAAGCTCAACCGCGTCGTCCGCTGCACCGCCGCCGTCCTGGCCGCCGCCGCGATCGGCGCCGGTGCCACCGCGTGCGACTCGTCCGGCGACTCCTCCTCGAAGGCCGCGGGCTCGCACTCCGACGCGGCGCTGAACCTGTCCTCCTCCGGCCAGCGGGACGGCGGCCAGGACAAGGCCGGCACGGACGCCGGGTCCGGCTCGGACAAGGCCGGTACGGACACCGGGTCCGGCTCGGACGAAGCCGGTACGGACGCCAAGTCCGGTTCGGGCGCGTCCGGTTCGGGCCAGACCGGCGCGCGGGACTCCTCCGGGGCCGGGGCGCGCACGCAGACCACCGCCCAGCAGGGCTCGCGCACCGACGCGGTGAACCCCGTCTCCGCCACCAGCACCACCAGCCGCTGCCACACCGGCGATCTCCGCTACACCTGGGGCGGCCCGCACGGCGGACGCCCCGACATGGACACCACGGACCAGCAGCAGGTGTCCATCCGGCTGACGAACAAGAGCACGCGCACCTGCACCCTGCGCGGCTTCCCGGGCGTGCGGCTGGTCAGCACCACGGGCGAGGCGTGGGACCTCCAGCGCTCCGGTGTCACCCCGTCCACGATGACCCTGAAGCCCGGTGACGACACGGCCATGGTCAGCATGAGCATCCTGCCCGTCCAGAAGAACGACCCGGACGTGCGGCCCTTCGTCCCCGCGAAGATCCTCCTCACCCCGCCGAACGAGACGACCCACGTGACCCTCAAGTGGCCGTACGGCGGCGCCATTCTGGACCAGTCGGGCGCCACCCACCCCGGCACCTTCGTCGACCCGATCGTCATCGGCTGACCGCGCCGGGACTCCCCCGCGCCGCCTCGTCGGCCCCACCGTGCGCGACACGGTGGGGCCGACGTCGTACGTGCCGGGACTCTCACCCGCCGTCGCGTGCCACCACCGTCGTGTGACAGCGCCGTCGTGTGACACCACCGTCGTGTGACACCACCGTCGCGTGACAGCGCGGCCCGTGACAGCGGAGGGACCCGGCTCCGCTCGCCCTTGACACAACTGGCTAACACCCATAGCTTTTAGCTAACGCAGTTAGCCGCCAGGTGGCTGACGGCTCACCGAAACAGGGGGAAGCCATGACCGAGTACCTCACCGTCGACGGCGGCACGATCGCTTACGAGGTGACCGGCTCCGGCCCGCTCGTCGTCCTCGCCCACGGCATGGGCGACAGCCGCGCCGCGTACCGCGCGATGGTCCCGCGGCTCGTGGCGGAGGGCTACCGGGTCGCGGCGGTCGACCTGCGCGGCTGCGGCGAGTCCAGCACCGACTGGCCGTCCTGGAGCCGTACCGACATCGCGGGCGACCTGATCGCCGTGATCCGCCACCTGGGCGGCCCCGCCGTCCTCGTCGGCCACTCCGTCTCCGGCGGCGCCGCGACCATCGCCGCGGCGCGGGAGCCCGCGCTGATCACGGCGGTCGTCGAACTCGGACCGTTCACCCGCAAGCAGTCCGTCCGCCTCGGCGACCTGCGGGTGAAGCGCTTCCGCCAGGGCATGCTGCGCCTGCTCGGCACGGGCGTGTCCGGCAGCACGCGCCTGTGGCGCTCGTACCTGGACGTGGCCTACCCCGGCGTGAGACCGGCCGACTGGACGGACCGCCTCGCCCGTATCGACAGCTCGTTGCGCGAGCCGGGCCGGATGAAGGCGATGCAGGCCATGGGCCGCAGCGCCCCGGCCGACGCGGGCGCGCGGCTCGGCGATGTCCGCTCCCCGGTCCTCGTGGTGATGGGCACGCTCGACCCCGACTGGGCCGACCCGCGCGCCGAGGGCGCGGGGATCGTGGAGGCCCTGCCGCCGGGCCTGGGCCGCCTTGAGATGATCGAGGGCGCCGGGCACTACCCGCACGACCAGTTCCCCGATCAGGTGGTTTCGCTCATGCTCACCTTCCTCCGCTCGGACGCCGCCCGTGCCTAGGGCCGGGCTGGACCCGGCGACCGTCGTCGCGGCCGGCGCCGCCCTCGCCGACGAGGTCGGCATCGCCGGGCTGACGATGGGCGCGCTGGCGGAACGGGTCGGCGTCCGCCCCCCGTCCCTGTACAAACACGTCGGCGGCCAGGAAGACCTGAACCGCCGCATCGCGGCCCTGGCCCTGTCGCAGGCCGCCGACGCCGTGGGCGGCGCCATCCAGGGCTACGCGGGCCGCGACGCCCTCGCGGCGGCCGCGCGCGCCTTCCGCGCCTTCGTCCTGGAGCACCCCGGCCGGTACGCGGCGACGATCGGCGTGGAACCGTCCGGCCCCGACGACCCCCTGGCCCTCGGAGCCCAGCGCCTGCTGGAGGCGTTCACGGCGGTCCTGCGCGGCTACGACATCCCGGCCCCGCAGGTCAACCACGCCCTGCGCACCGTCCGCAGCCTGTGCCACGGCTTCGCCACCCTGGAGGCGGGCAACGGCTTCCAGTGGAGCGACGACAACGACCAGAGCTTCGCGTGGCTCATCGCCTTCACGGACCGCGGCTTGCGGGACCTGCCCGACCCCGGCGCCGGCTGATCGACGGCATACGGTCCGGGGTACGCAAGCCGGCTCTTCTGACGGCGGATGACGGCGGATGACGGCGGACCGCCGCGTTCCGACGCGACGGACGTCCGCGAGGGCTACGCGGCCGAGCGCTGGAACACGGGAGCGCACGCGATCACGGGATCACGGGATCACGCGATCACGGGATCACGGGAACAATCGAGGCGCACGCACTGGGCGGTGGCCAGCAGGTACGACGAGGCGCCCGCCGGTGCGGCTCGCTACCGTGACGAGTGGGTGCGCCCCGAGCGGCCCGCCACGAACCAGGACCGGCCGCCTCAGACGACGTCGAACTCGTTGTCCTCGGGGTCCCGCATGGCGGCGGCGTAGAGCCCCGCGTCCGGCTCGTCCCTGATCCGCACCACGGTGGCACCGGCCGTGACCAGCCGCTCCACCGTGGCCCTGACCCGCTGTGCGCGAACGTCCAGTGGGACGTCACGGCCCCCGCCGGCCTTCAGGTCGAAATGCCACCGGTTCTTGCCGGCCTTCGCCTCCGGAACCTGCTGGAACCACACCCTCGGCCCCCGCCCCGACGGATCGACGACCGACTCCGGAACATCCCCGGCCCCGTCCGGCAACTCCGCCTCGGGCACCCCCGCCGCCACCCAGTAAGCGCGCCACGTGGCGTAGCCGCCCGGCGGAGGCTCCGGCACGTAGCCCAGAGCCTCGGCCCAGAAGGCCACCATTCTCTGCGGATCGGAACAGTCGATCGTCAGCTGCACGGTCATCTCCATGCCCGGAGCCTTCCAGGCAGGTCTGACAGACGCCCCACTGTGCGGCGACGGGCGGCGATGGCAGGGGACGGCCGGGGACGGGCCCGGGGACACGGGGAAGGACCGGGGACATACGGAAGGGCCCGACCCCGGTTCACGAGGTCGGGCCCACAAGCCTGTCCGGCCGGGCACGGTCGCTCCCGGCTCAGCGCGGCTCAGATCTGGTCGAGTGCCGCCCCGAGGAAGTCCTGCCAGGTGTCCGGGCTGAACAACAGCACCCCGCGCGCCCGGTCCTTGGTGTCACGGACCGCCTGACGGCCGGAGGGGAGGGCGGCGTGCTCAACGCAGTCGTTCGCGTTACCGCTGCGCGAACTCTTGCGCCAGTTCGCACCCTCCAGTTCACTTTCCGACCAGTCGGGGGTGGCGCGCTGGATCACTATCCACGTTCCTTGATGAGGTCGCGCATATAGCGCTGGGAGGCCGACGGGGACATCGCGGCGGCCGTGAGTTCATCCCAGAACCCTGCGTAGACCTGCACTTGAGACCGCTGCTCCAGCAACGTACCACCGGTGAGGTGCTCCAACCAGGCGATATCGACCGGGGGATCGCCACGTTGACTGAGGATGCTGTACGGCACGTGCTGATCCATGGGCAGCGCGGCGTCCAGAGGCAGAACTTGGATCGTGACGTTGGACTTCTTCCCGACTTCGATCAGGTGACTCAACTGCTCGCGCACGACGTCCGACCCACCCGCGATGCGATGCAGGGCGGGCGCGTCGATGACCGCGCGGAACCGGAACCCGTTCGCGTCCTCCAGCAGCTCCTGCCGCTTCAGTCGCGTGCTCACCAGATGGTCGACCATGTCCGGGCGTTCATTGGTCGAGAAAATCTCCCGCATATACGACTCGGTCTGAAGCAGGCCGGGAATGAGGTCCGACTGGTAAGTACGCACCAGCTCGGAGTCGACCTCCAAGGTCAGGTAGTCCCGGAGCGAGTCGTCCAGGATCGGGCCGTCCCCGCTCCACCAGTCCACCTTGTGGATCTGCTTGGCGAGGCGCCGGAGATTGTTCCGGTGCTGTTCGTCCTCCAGCTTGACGAGGTTGAAGAACGTCGTGAGGTCGAGCGGCCGTATGCCGCGCTTGCCGTTCTCGATCTGACTGATCTTGGGCTGACCGCATTCCAGCGCATCGGCTACTTGCTGGACCTTGAGTCCCGCTTCGAGTCGGAGCCTGCGCAGTTCGCCCCCGAGCCTGCGACTTCGCATGGTGGGCATGTCGTCCTGAGCCATGTCCACATGATGGCGGCGCCAGTTACAGCGACACAAGCTTTCCTCGCCAAGTCACCCTTTCGAGCTACTAGCACCCCGGAATAACTTGCCAGCGCGAAGCGCGCCGGGCACTCTCTTCCTCACGGCGAACGACGCGGGTCGGATGCGCGAGGCCGTGAACACCCATGCCTTCCGCCTGCGTTGGAGGAGCCGTGTTACGTACGCCGATGAGCACCCCGAACCGCTTTCACCTGCGGGCACTCGCACTCCCCGAGGAGTTCGCGAAGGTGCGCCGGGCCGCGCTGGACTGGCTGGAACCGCGCTGCGAGCCGACCATGTCGGCCGAAGTGGTCCTGTGTCTGAACGAGTTGCTGGCCAATGTTGGCCGCCACGCACCGAGCCCCGAGTGCCTGGTCGAACTGACGGAACTGACGGGAACGGAGGACGACGGCCCGGCCCTGCTCCTCGTACTCAGCGATCGTGGCGTCACCCGCCCCCGGCTGAAGGAGCCGGACGGGCGGGCGGAGTGCGGCAGAGGCTTGGTCCTGGTGAACGGACTCGCCTCGTCGTGGGGCAGTGAACTCCGCCCGAACGGCGCGGAATGGGCCAAGGACGTATGGGCCGCCTTCCGGAAGGCGGCCCCACCGTGCCGGACCTGAAACCACCCCTCGCGTACTGGTGCCACCTGGACCAGCCCGGAGACCGGGCCGGCCGTCCGCCCACGGACCTGATGGCCCTCACCGCACCGGAGGCGGTCGACTGGATGCGGGAGGGCGTACGCGCAGTGGTCGCGGACCTCGACCGAACGGAGTTCTGCCGAGCCTGGTCCTGGCTCGGCAACCACCGCGACATGCATGGCATCTGCCGCAGCCTGCGCGGGGGATCGCCGTACACCCTCACGGTCAGCACGTCATCCCGCACATGGAACTGGACGGTGCACCCCGTCCGCACCCTCCCGACCCTGGACCTGGGCCACAAACCCCAGTGCATCCCGTGGACCCGGGACTGACCACCACCGAAGTCCTCAGACCAGAAAGGCAGTTCCCCCATGCCCGAAACCCAGAAACCGACACCCCCACCGCCACCCTGCCCGGTCTGCGCCACCCTGGACACAGCGGAACGCGAGGCCCAGCAAACCTACGACTGGAGCCGCCAAACAGACATCCGCGTCTTACGCCGCAGACACGAACCCCGCTGCCCCACCCCCAGGGACCAGCCGAAATAACCCCACAGAGCCCCCGAGGGCCCGGCGTGGGGAGCAGACCACCACCAAGGTGAACCTGACCACCGGGTGGAACCATCCCCGCACGTGCGGGGAGCACGGTGGAGGATCCTCCTCGCTGATGAGGTGCTCGGGACCATCCCCGCACGCGCGGGGAGCACACCGCGATCAGCTCAGGGGTGAGAGTGTCGCGGGGGCCATCCCCGCACGCGCGGGGAGCACATGTGTTCGACGGTGTCGGCGACCATGGGCCCGGGACCATCCCCGCACGCGCGGGGAGCACGCCGAACGTCTGGAGAATTCGCCCCTCAATCCGGGACCATCCCCGCACGCGCGGGGAGCACTGGACGGTCGGAGAGGCGTGGCCGCTGGGGTCGGGACCATCCCCGCACGCGCGGGGAGCACCGTCGCTTCGGACATCGCTCGCGCCCTCATGAGGGACCATCCCCGCACGCGCGGGGAGCACGTGCGCTCGGACAGGCGGCGCGCGACGATGCCGGGACCATCCCCGCACGCGCGGGGAGCACCATCTCCGCCGCCCGCTTCGCGCGCTTGTGGAGGGACCATCCCCGCACGCGCGGGGAGCACCGGAGCACGGCGGCGCGGTCGGTGGGCACAGGGGGACCATCCCCGCACGCGCGGGGAGCACTTGCGCAGGTCCACCCTGGCCATATTCGCCTTGGGACCATCCCCGCACGCGCGGGGAGCACGCCTTCGTGCCGAACAGGGCGACCGCCGCACTGGGACCATCCCCGCACGCGCGGGGAGCACGGCAGCGGCTGCGCCCCGATCTTTGAGTGCCTGGGACCATCCCCGCACGCGCGGGGAGCACCGCTCGGTCCCCATACGCGTAGCGGCAGCACGAGGACCATCCCCGCACGCGCGGGGAGCACGGAGTGACCTTGAGGTTCCGCCAGTGAGCCATGGGACCATCCCCGCACGCGCGGGGAGCACTAGTTGGTCAGCATCTGTGTAACGAGGTCGCGGGGACCATCCCCGCACGCGCGGGGAGCACGGCGTGCCCAGTCAGGACGCTCATCCATCGCCGGGACCATCCCCGCACGCGCGGGGAGCACGGCGCTTCCCCGAGCTTGAGCGTCATCCGCTGGGGACCATCCCCGCACGCGCGGGGAGCACGGTCCGTGTCCAGCGGCCCGGCGCCGTCCTGCGGGACCATCCCCGCACGCGCGGGGAGCACACCGTCGTCATCGTCCAGGCCGCGCCGAAGTCGGGACCATCCCCGCACGCGCGGGGAGCACCACGGCACCAACGCCCTTGACGCCCTCGCCCCGGGACCATCCCCGCACGCGCGGGGAGCACCCGGCGCGCCTTCGCGGCCGTGGTGCGGGCCTGGGACCATCCCCGCACGCGCGGGGAGCACTTCGAGACCGTGGGCGTAGTCCTCCGCAGCCCGGGACCATCCCCGCACGCGCGGGGAGCACGAGTTCGGGGCGCGCGCCTGGAGGAGGCGGAGGGGACCATCCCCGCACGCGCGGGGAGCACCCCCTCCGGTGACTGGAGGGGGGCTCGCGCTCAGGACCATCCCCGCACGCGCGGGGAGCACCACGCTCCGATGGTCATCTTGCCGTCGCGCGGGGGACCATCCCCGCACGCGCGGGGAGCACTCTTCCTGACCTGCGGTTTTACCCCGTCAAGGCAGCAGTTTTTGCAAGTATCGTGGAAACGAACTTTTGCCACATTTCACCCACCGCCGTTGCCCGGAAGGCGTAAGCAGCTTCACTTCCAAGCCCCCCCACACATGCCTCTCGACGCTTCGGGCCCCGCGCACCCGCACACGAGGGCGACGGCCGACCAAGGGCACCGGACAAACCCTAATCTCCGAACGATCCCTCCGCTCCGGGGATCGCGTCCAGAAGCCGGCCCCACTCCGGGTACATCTCCACCTTCCGCGCGTGCAGGGCGAGGATCTTGGCGTCGAGATCCGGGTCGGGGTCGTCGGAGAAGCGGAACGCGTCGAGCCGTTCAAGGCGCGGGATGATCAACCAGTCGCCGTCGATGTGGACCGGCTCATGCAGGTAGCGCTCCAGCGCCGCCAGGTCCGCCACGGCGGCGCAGTACGTGTGCGTGTACCCCTCGGCCGGGTCGCCCAGATAGCGGCCGACGGTACCGAAGACGACCGGTTCAGTGCTCGCCGTGCGTCGCATCGCGGCGAGTACGGCTGCTTGTTCCCCGTCGGACGTGCCTGCCTTGAAGCTGAACCGCAGGGTGTTCACGATCATGTGGCTTTCCCCTCACAAGGCTTCTCTACTTGAACCAGCGGGTTCAATTTAATGTCTTGGTCAGTCGAGTGCGAGGGTTTCAGAAAATGAACTCACACGTTCAACTACCGGCAACCGCGGGGTAGTCTGCCGAGGTGACACCAGCGAAGACCGCCGCTGCCGGACGGCCCGCCCCCCGGGGCCGCATCGACAAGCGGCAGGCCATACTCGACGGCGCGTTCGCCGTGTTCGCGCGGCGCGGGTACGCGGGGGCCTGCGTGCAGGAGATCGCGGAGGAGGCCGGGGTCGCCAAGCCGACCGTCTACAACCACCTCAGCGACAAGGAGAACCTGTTCCGGCACGCGATGACGGCCGCCGCCGATCTCGTCATGGCCGAGAACCTTGCCGTGGTCGAGCGGCTGCGCGAGCCCGGAGACGATCTACGGGCCGCGCTGGAGGACGTCGGGAACCGGTTGCTGCACACGTGCTGCGGTCAACGTGCGCGCTCGCTGCGGGCGTTGACGTACGCACAACTCGCCGCCTTCCCCGACCTCGCCGAGGTCGTGCAGGGCCGGACGTCCGAGCGGATCGGGGAAGCACTGGGAGACCGGTTCGCGCGGCTGGCCCTGGCCGGACGTCTGGACACCCGGGACCCGGCACGCGCCGCCGAACAGTTCCTCGCATTGCTCACAGGCCCAATGGAGGCGCGCTCACGTCTCGGCACCCGGAAAGTCGGCGCGACCGAGACCCAGGAGATCGCCCGAGCAGCCGTCCACACCTTCCTCCGCGCCTACGCCCCGGGCAACGCCTAAACGGACCATCCCCGCACGCGCGGGGAGCAGTCCGCCGTCACGGACGCAGCGCAAAGGCGGGGCCGCGTCTCCTCCTGAACTGTCCCAACCCCTGCCGGGCGCCCCGCTGGGCAGTGGGCGACGGCCCCTCGCGCCAGCGAGCGGCTCAGCCGAGCGCCTCCGACAGCACATCACGCAGTTCCCCACCCGCCCGGCTTGCCTCGAACGGGGCGGCTTCCTGTTGCAGCTCGATCAGTCGGTCTCCGACGCGCGGCGAGCCGAGACTGCGGAAGATGTGGAGAGCCCGCCTTGCTTCCGTGAGGGCGCCGTCCACCTCCCCGACGGCGAGGTGTGTCCGGGCCAGGCCGACGTGGTCGAAAGCCGCGCTGCGTACACGGTGTTCCGGGCGGAGTTCGAGGGCGCGCCCGAGCAGGCGCACAGAGTTCTCGGCCCTGACCGCGCGGCCGGGTCCGGCATCGTGCTTCGCCGCGATCTGATGGGCGACACCGATGGTCGCGCAGAGTTCCGCTTCGTCGAAGAAGGCCATGTGGGCCGGCTCGTTGTCCTGATCGACCGCCGCGAACAGCTCCTCGGCAGTTCCTGCGGCGCGCTCACTTTCAGTGACCTGGCCGAGGATCGCGTGGAACCGCGCTTCGAGGGCGGCCAGCATGGACCGGGTGGCGGGGGTGGCATGGCGACGAGCGCCGTACTGGGCGAGGTTCACGAGGTCCAGGGCTTCGTCGTAGTGCTTGAGGTGTGACATCTGGCGTGCCATGCACTGGAGGATGTGCGCGCCGAGCACTTTGTCTCCCGCCTCACTCGCGGCGTGCAGGGCGGCGAAGAAGATGTGCTGGGCCTGCTTGTGCAGGCCGACGTCGAAGGTCATCCAGCCGGCCACACTGCCGAGGTCGGCCACCGCGGCGAAAAGGGCGCGGCCGGTGGCCTCGTCGTAGGAGGCTGTGCTGAGCAAGGCGTTCGCGTCGGACATCTGCGCGATGACGGCCTTGCGGGAGAGCGCACCGCCATGGCGGTTGTCGGCGTCACGGAACATGTCGGTGACAGCCCGGATGCCGTTGATGTCGCTGGCACCGAGGCGGCCTCCACCGCGTGCAGTGAGCGCGGACGGGGAGGCGGTTGTCCAGTGCTGGAGCGGGTCGAGAAGATCGTGGCCGGTGTGGACGGAACGGGCGTCTACGCTGTCGCGGCTGTGGGAGACCATGATCTCGCTCCGGGTGAGGTGTGCGATGGCGGCGATGGCCGCCGCGGGTTTCCATGAGAGGTCCGGCCCGGCCGTCACCGGTGTCGTGCGGTCGGGCAGCCCAATGTCTGCGCAGTTCAGGGGAAGGCCGGTTCGGTCCGCGAGGAAGTCGGCGATGATCTGCGGGACGGGGTGACGTGGAGTTTCCCCGCCTCTCCAGGCCCTTACCCGTCCTTCGCTGGGGTTGATGCCCCGTTCCCCCAGAGCTCTCGCGCGACGCGTCACCTCGCGGGCGAGTTCCGCGTTGGAGACGCCTGCCCGGCCGAGCCAGTAGTGCAGTAACTCGTTGGGGTGCTTCACGGTTCGGGGCCTGCCTGCCATGCATCCTCCAGCGCCGTCCAACTTCTCACCCTAGGCGCGCTATGGGGAGCATGGCCCGCCGTCGCGTTTTTCGGCGGATTTCGGCGCGGCCACGCGGCGGGCACACGGCGGACGGTGTGGGCGCGAGCGGCGGATCTCGGCGACTACCCAGGTCCGCCCGCACCGCGGTGTTCTGGTGACGCACGGCGAACCAGCGCCGCGCAACACAGGCACCGACGTCATCAACGGAGGTACACCATGCGCTCCACGATCATTCCCGCCGAGTCCGCCCCCGAGATCGAACTGCCGGACAGCTTCGACGCCGAGGCGGCGACGCTCGGCCGCCAGCCGAACAACGACGGCGACAACTCCGGCGCGATGTGGTTCGAGTAACCACCACAGGAAGAACCCCGGGGGCCGGCCAGACACCGGCCCCCGGGCCCGCTCCGGAGAAGGGGAGGCTCATGCACGAGGAATGGATCACCGGTGGCACGTCGAGCTTGCACTGGAGCGCCGGCGGCCGGGCGGCCGAGGGACTGCCCGGCGTACGGGTGGGCCAGGGCTGCCGCGCACGAGTGGTCGCCGACGACCGGGCCCGCATCGCAGTGGTGGGTGACGTCGTCCTGCTGCCGGGCGAGGAGGAGGGACTGCTTCGCTCCGCCGCCGAAGGGCAGTGGGCGAGTCTGACCCGGTTGACCGGCTCGTACTGGGTAGTAGCGCAGACCCGCGCACACAGCTTCGTGTGCGGGGACCTGTCGGGTCTGCGCGGTGTGTTCTACAGCGGCTCGCACGGCCCGCACATCCTGTGGTCGACCAGCGCTCGCCGACTCGCTCAGCACCTCGGAGCGGCGCCCGACCTGGCGATGGTGGCCGCCCGGCTCGCAGCAGGCCCCGAGCACTGGCCCGACAGCACCGCCTACGAGCACGTACTCGCGGTGCCCCCGGGGAACGGGCTGCTGCTGGGCGCAGACCGTCCCGAACTCGTGGATGTCGTCGGTACAGAACCGGTGTCGACGCTGGCGCAGGGCGCCCCGGCCTTCGGAGACGCGCTGCGGCGCGCCGTCGCCTGGCGGATGCGGGAGGCGGGCGGCCTGGCGAGCGCCGATGTATCCGGCGGCCTGGACTCCTCGGCTGTGGCCGTTCTCGCGGCCCGGGAGGGAGAGGTCCGCGCCGTCACGTACGCGGACGAGTTCACGAGCACCGAGGATCTGCACTTCGCGCGTAAGGTCGCCGAACACATCGGTACGCGTCTGCACGTGGGAAACGGTGGCCCCGGTGAGCTGCCGTTCGGCTGGTCCCCGAGTCAGCCGGTGACCGAGCAGCCCGCGGCGCTGAGCCTGACCACCGCACAGCACGCCCTCTATCTGAAGCCGGCGGCGGGACTGCCCCTGCACTTCACTGGCAACGGCGGAGACATCGTTCTCGACTCGTGCAGCGCCGCCTGGATCGGAATGGTGCAGCGTGGTGACCGCCGGGCCGCACACCGGCAGGTGACGGACTGGGCCCGCGCCCGCAATCTGGCGCCGCGCGAACTGTGGCGGGCTGTCACCCAAGCCGCGGGAAACAGTCACCCCGGCGCCCTGGAGAACGCCGCCGCGCGTCTGATCCGGGGCGAGATCGAAGGTCGTCGGCCAGGCGTGTGGACGTGGTGCCACATGGGGCAGTTCGCGGCCTGGCTCACCCCGCAAGGCCGCGAAGAGGTGGCCATCCTGCTGCGCGAGGCCGCTTCCCGCTCCGACGCGTACGCTGAGGCCGACCTGACCGAACAGCGCTCCTCTCTACGACTGGTCGGGGCGGACGCCCGGGAAACGGCCCCATTGGCGGCGTCGTGGCGGATTCGCCAGGTACACCCCTACCTCGACAACCAAGTCGTACGAGCGGCGTTCGCCATCGCTCCGGCCGAGCGGCACGGTGTCGCCACCTTCAAGCCGTTACTCGCCACCGCACTGCCGTTTCTGCCTCCCTGGCTGACATCTCGAACCTCCAAGGGCAGCTTCTCCCGTCAGCTCACCGCCGGCCTGCTGCACCACCGGCCTGCCCTGGCCACCCTGATCAGCACCAGCCCTCTTGTCGCCGGCGGCCTGCTGGACCCTGATCCCGCCCTGCGAGCACTGGCCGGCATCGGCGGAGCCCGTTCCGACGCTCTCTATGACATCCAGAGGTTGATCATGTCGTGCCAGTGGCTCGCTCGTATCCGCCCGGTCGAGTCGGAGTCGGAGTCGGAGTCGGAGTCGGCATGCTGAGCATCCCCGCGCACGTCCGCTGGGGCCGCTGCCGGGGCGGAACCGCCGTCTTGGACCTGCGCGCCGGACGCTGGCACATGTTCTCCGGTACGGGTGCGAGGGTCTGGGACGCCGTCGCGCTGCGCGGAGGTCTCAGTGGGCTCGCCGAAGAAATCGCCGTACCAGGCGGCTTGAACGTAGCCGCGGCCCGGCGAGCCGTGGACGCCTACCTCGCAGCGCTGCTCGACATGGGCCTGCTGACTCGCTCGCAGGCCACGACCGGAGGGCCACGAGCCAGGGGCTGCTGGAGGCGACGCCGATGACACAGATGGTCCATGCGCCCCACCGCCCACCGTGGCGCCTACGGCTGCCCGCACACCTCGCGATGGCACTGGCCGTCGCCGTCCGTCTCGTCCCCGGCGACCGGCGCCGGTTCCGCCTCCGCCTCCGCCTCGCGTCTTCGGTGCGTCCTCTCCCCGCTGCCGATCTCGCACACGTACAGGACGTCTACCGCGCGGTCGTCGCCTGCCAGCCAACGTGGTGGCGGGGGCAGATCGACTGCAAGGAGCGCTCCTTGGCCACCGTCCTGGCCACCGCCCTCACTGGCCGCCGCTGCCACCTCGTACTGGGCGCCCGCGCCCTGCCCGCCGCATTTCACGCCTGGGTGGCCACGGGCGACGGCACTGCGGTCGGCGACGACGAGGCCGGCGGACATGACCATCCATGGACTCCGGTCCACACCACCCCGTGATTCGCCGGGGCCGAGCACCATGGCCCTTTGCCCGACCCCGGCAGCCACCCTTTCGAGTGAGCCGCCCCATTGCGAAGTTGACCCTGTCCGGGTGTGAACTGCCCTGATCGCAGGCACTCCACGTTATGTAGTTGAAGCCGCACGTCGACGTCCCCGCCAATGTGACGGGTGACTTCCACCGCTGCGGCCCCTGGCACCGTCCCGGCCGCATCCGCCGCTTCCCCAACCGGTCCCGGGGCGCCGCCCGTCATGCGATTGTCGGACGACGGCCACACCGGCGCCGCCACGCGAATCAGCACACGAGCCATCGCCACCCGGCTCCCCGCCGCCCTGCGGCGCGCCTGGCTACTGAGCCGACAGGCCGATCCCCGGGCCACCTTCGCCCTCGCCGCCTGCGCCCTGGGTTGCGCGCTTCTCACCGCCGGCGCGTTGCGCGCCACCTCCGCCCTTCTCACAGCGCTCCTTGCCCCGGGGACCGCCTCGCACCGCCTGGACCAGGCTCTGCCCGCTCTGGTGACCGTGACCGTGACGGTCTGCGGGAGCTACCTGTCCGACGCCGCCACTCGCTTCTACGCGAACCGGCTCGCCCCGCAGGTCCACAGGGAAGCCGACCTCGCCGTCATCACCGCGGCCACCACCGCGGAGCTGACCGCCTTCGAGGACTCGGCCTTCGAGGACGGCCGGTTCGCCGCCACGCAAGGCGCCGAGAAGATGCCCGAGCTGATCGGGGGCGCACAGAGCCTGATCTCCGCGTGCGCCCAGTTCCTGGCCGCCTCGGTCGTCGTCGGCACCCTCAACGCAGCGCTCCTGCCCCTGCTGCTCCTGGCCGTACTCCCCCGCGTGTGGGGTACGGTGCGTGCCGCCCGGCTCGACCACGAGGCCGCGCACCGCAATGTCGCCGACACCCGGCTGCGCAGGGTCCTGGCCCAGTACACAACCGATCGCGGGACCGCCGCCGAACTGCGCTCGGGCACCATGGGCGGCTTTCTGCTGGAGCAGTACCGCATCATCTCCGGCCGTCTGGAGACCGAGCAGATCACCGCTTCCCGCCGTGCCGCCCTCACCCAGGGCGCGGGCGACTTCCTCGCCGCACTCGCGACGGCCGTCGTCTGGGCGGGCATCCTCTACCTGGCGCTCACCGGGCGAATGGACGTCGCGACCGCCGCCACCACCGTCCTCGTGGTGCGTACCGCCAACGCCTCACTGTCCGGCGGCGTCCGCGCCTCGGCGCGTCTGTTCTCCACCAGCCTCTACGTCAACGACTGGGCGCACTTCCTCGATCACGCCAACGCCTGGGCCATGCGACGCGGCACCACAGCGCCCCCGGCCGGTGGACCGCGGATGATCCGGGCGCGCGAGCTGACCTTCACTTACCCGGGCAAGAAGTCCCCGGCCGTCGACTGCGTCAGCCTCGACGTGAAACGCGGTCAGGTCGTCGCACTCGTCGGTGAGAACGGCTCCGGCAAGACCACCCTGGCCAAGCTACTGACCGGCCTGTACCTGCCCACCTCCGGCTCCGTCACCTGGGACGGGCAGCACCTGGCGGAACTCAGTCCCGAATCGGTCTGGCGGAACACGGCGATGGTTCCGCAGGACTACACGCGCTGGCCGCTCGCGGCACGGGAGAACATCACACTGGGCCAACCCCGCCCCGAGGGCGATCACGCCGTGCACGCGGCGGCCGAACTCGCCGGTGCCGACGCGGTACTCGCGCAGCTCCCCCACGGCCTGGACACCTCCCTCGCCCGCTCCTGGTGGGGCGGCCACGACCTCTCCGGAGGGCAGTGGCAGCGCATCGCGATCGCCCGCGCCTTCCACCGAGACGCCCCGGTCCTGATCCTCGACGAGCCGACCGCCGCCCTCGACGCCCGCGCCGAACACCAGATCTTCCAGCGCCTCCGCCAGCTCTCCGAAGGGCGGGCCGCACTCTTCATCACCCACCGACTGGCCAACGCCCGCCTCGCCGACATGATCGTCGTCCTGCGAAACGGCTCCGTCACCGAGACCGGCACCTACAACGAACTTCTGTCATCCGGAGGCTTGTTCGCCGAACTCCATCGTTTGCAGGAAGGCGGGGAGTGAGCGGCGCGGCCGTACCTGCCCCCGGCTAACTTTTGCGAGCAACGGCCGACCGGACCGCGGGAACAGCCGAGCAGGATCTTGCCTGCCTGTAGGGGTTCGGGTTATCCCCGCAGACACGGGGAGCAGGGCAGAGTGGCCTCGGCGTTGTAGGCGTACGCGGGACCACCCCCGCACGCGCGGGGAGCACCCTGCGGCCAGTCGCTCGCCGCAGGGCCGAATGGGACCACCCCCGCACGCGCGGGGAGCACCTGCCGGGGCCCCTCCGTCTGTCTGCCCGCAGGGGACCACCCCCGCACGCGCGGCGAGCACACGATGTCGGCAGCCTGGGTGGGGTCGGTGGAGGGACCACCCCCGCACGCGCGGGGAGCACCGGTGCGGCCGTCGATGGACAGTCCCTTCGGGGGGACCACCCCCGCACGCGCGGGGCGCACCCGACCGGTCTGCGCGCGACCGCGCACCGGGCCGGGACCACCCCCGCACTCGCGGGGAGCACTGATCCTCCGCGCTGATCAGGTCGAAGATGTCGGGACCACCCCCGCACGCGCGGGGAGCACATTGAGGAGCCTGGCCCCCGTGTCCCGGTCGAGGGACCACCCCCGCACGCGCGGGGAGCACGTGCTGGCGGAGGTCTACGCGCTCGCCCAGCAGGGACCACCCCCGCACGCGCGGGGAGCACGTGGACAACGAGGCCGCCAAGTGGACGGCCCGGGGACCACCCCCGCACGCGCGGGGAGCACCGGTGCGGCCGGTGCCCAGCGGGCGGCGGGGTGGGACCACCCCCGCACGCGCGGGGAGCACTCAGTCTTGAGGAGCTTGAAGTCGACGCCGTGCGGACCACCCCCGCACGCGCGGGGAGCACGTACATCGCCGCACAGATGGCCGCACAGGGCGGGGACCACCCCCGCACGCGCGGGGAGCACTCTCCCTGACCTGCGGGTTTCCCCTGGCGCCAGGGCGTTTTCTGCAACTTCCGCAGAAAAGGACTAGTGGCGCATTGCGCGCCCGCTCCGCTCCGTGCGGTTACTTCCCCGCCCCCGACCGCGCCCCCGGTTCCCCGTTCGGTGTGGTTGTGCTCAGGCCCAGGGGGCCCAGGATCTCCGCTGCCATGACGCGGCCCGCTTCCTCCGCGAGGTCGTCCTCCTCGCCGAGGTCCTGGTCGGTGTCGAGGCCGTCCAGGGGGGTGAGGGGCTGGTCCAGGCGGACGTGGGTGACGAGGGACTGGAGGGCGCGCAGGGAGGCCGAGGCCATCGGGCCCCAGTTGGTGAAGTAGGAGAACTGCCACCACCACAGGGCCTCCGAGGTGCGGCCCGCCCGGTAGTGGGCCATGCCGTGGCGCAGGTCGGTGACGACGCCGGAGAGGTCGTCCGAGAGGCGGTGGGCGACCGGGGCCTGGCGCGGCTCGTACGGGTCGAAGACCTCGGAGAAGACGTCGACCGGGTCCAGCAGCGTGGCCAGGCCCTCCCGCAGGGTGTCGAAGTCCGGTTCGGCGCCCAGGTCCGGTTCGTAGCGCTCGTCCGGCAGGATGTCCTCGTACGCTCCGAGCCGGCCGCCCGCCAGGAGCAGCTGGGAGACCTCCAGCAGGAGGTACGGGACGGCGCTGTCGGGGTCGTCGCCCTTCGCGATCTCGGTGACCGCGACGATGAAGCTCTCGATCTGGTCGGCGATCTGGACGGCGAAGTCGGAGGGGCCCCCGGCCCCGTCGTGGCGCAGTGTCGCTTCGGTCGCGTCGCTCGCGCCCGGCACGTCGGACTCAGACATCGAGAAGTCGTCTCCCTTCGAAGGCCCGGCCCAGGGTGACCTCGTCCGCGTACTCGAGGTCACCTCCGACCGGCAGTCCGCTGGCCAGGCGGGTGACCTTGAGGCCCATGGGCTTGATCATGCGGGCGAGGTACGTCGCCGTCGCCTCGCCCTCCAGGTTCGGGTCGGTCGCGAGGATCAGCTCGGTCACCGTGCCGTCGGCGAGGCGCGCGAGCAGTTCCCTGATCCGCAGGTCGTCGGGGCCGACGCCCTCGATCGGGCTGATCGCCCCGCCGAGCACGTGGTACTTGCCCCGGAACTCCCGGGTCCGCTCGATCGCGACGACGTCCTTCGGTTCCTCCACGACACAGATCACCGTGGGGTCGCGGCGCTGGTCGCGGCAGATGCCGCAGCGCTCCTCCTGGGCCACGTTCCCGCACACCGCGCAGAAACGGACCTTCGCCTTGACCTCCATCAGGGCGTTCGCGAGCCGCCGTACGTCCGTCGGCTCGGTCTGGAGGATGTGGAAGGCGATCCGCTGCGCGCTCTTCGGACCGACGCCGGGGAGCCTTCCCAGTTCGTCGATGAGGTCCTGGACCACGCCTTCGTACAACGGATCAGTCGCCTTTCCTGACCGCCGGCCCCGGTGACGGGGACGACGGGATCTCTTCGGTCGTCAACGTGCGGTATTCAGTGATTCAGTGTTCGGCGTTCGGCGTTCGGCGTTCGTTACTCATCAGTGCTTAGAGAGCACTGCTCACTGCTCAGTGTTTCAAGTTCGGTGTTCGGTGTTCCAGGACGCCCGTCCTGGCCCCCGGCCCCCGGATTCACGGTAGGGCGAGCGGCTGCCCCGGGGAAGGGGCGACGGGCGGGGCCCGCCGCTCTTCCACAAGCTCCGCGAGGACTCCGCACACCCCGGCCCCGGAACCGCGCTCTCCCCCCGAGGTCCACGAGACGGGCCGGAGAGCGACGAGGGGCCGGACAGGGAGAGGTCAGAACGGCAGGCCCGGGAGGCCGCCGCCTCCGCCGAGGCCCTGGGCGAGCGGGCCCAGCTTCTCCTGCTGGAGCTGCTGCGCGTTCTCGTTGGCGGCCTGGACCGCCGCGACGACCAGATCGGCCAGGGTCTCGGTGTCCTCCGGGTCGACCGCCTTCGGGTCGATCACGAGGGAGCGCAGCTCGCCCGAGCCGTTCACCGTCGCCTTGACGAGGCCGCCGCCCGCCTGGCCGTCGACCTCCGTCGCCGCCAGCTCCTCCTGGGCCTGGGCGAGGTCCTGCTGCATCTTCTGGGCCTGCTGAAGCAGCTGCTGCATGTTGGGCTGGCCACCACCGGGGATCACGATCAGCTCCTGGCTCTTCGCTCTTCGACACCGCCGGACTGCTCTCCGGACGGCTACGGGTCACAGTGTCTTCGTCCTGCCTGCCGCTGGGTACTGCCGGTACTGCCGGTACTGCTGTGGGCGTACGCCTGCGGGTCCTGCTCGGGCGGCGGCGGCTTCACCATTCCACCCGCATCGAGCGTACGTGAGCCGGGTACCCGATGCCCCGGCACTCTTTCGAGTGATGCCGGACACGGTCCTATACCTGATCACACCCCTCGTCCGGGCGGAAAGCGCGGGAAACCGGGCCCGCCCCCACCCATTGGGCGGTAGGAAGATGCCTTCCGCCAAAGCGGCGCGCGAGGGCCTGACCGCGTACGTCGGGACGGAAGAGACCCGACCCGCGCCCCGGAGACGCGACCGGTACGCGTACGGGAGCGGCGCGCGGAACCCGTACCGGACCCGTACCGGCGCTCACGGACCGCTTACGGGCGCGTACGGGGAAGGCGCGCGACTGTGCGTAAATGGGCGATCCGCAAGGTCGCGATCCGTGCGGGCGCACGGAGCCCGCGGGACGCGCGGTCGTGCCGGGACGCGGGTCACCGGGACGCGCGGTCGCCGAGATGCAGAGGCAGGCAGAGGGAGTGGACGGGTGAGTCAGCCGGACATGCAGCCCGAGGGTCCTCCCCAGGACCCCCGCGAGGAGCGGCCGGGCCCCGGTGAGCCCGATGAGGCGCGGCCGGACCTGACCGGGCGCCCCTTCCCGCTCGGCGACTGGGGCGAACCGGCCGAGCGGCTGGACGAGCTGTACCAGTGGGTGGAGGCCGGGGCGCTGCGTACCGCGCAGTGGTACCTGTCCGACCGCTTCCGGAAGCGGCGCGCGGCCCGTGCCCTGCGGGCCGGTGCCGCCACCGGTGTCGTGACGGGCGCCGCGCTGCCGGTACTGGACCTCGCGGGGCGGCTGGAGGGCACCGCGCAGTGGGGGTATCTCTCCCTGCTCGTCGCGGGCGCCTGCGTGGCCTGCGACCGCTACCTCGGGCTGACCTCGGGCTGGATGCGGGACGTGGCGACCGCGCAGGCCGTGCAGCGGCGCTTGCAGACCCTCCAGTTCGACTGGGCCTCCGAGAGCGTCCGGGAGGTGCTCGGCCCGGCCGAGGGCACCGCGAGCGAGGCCACCGAACGGTGCCTGACGGTGCTGCGGCGCTTCACCGAGGACGTCACCGAACTCGTCCGGTCCGAGACCGCCGACTGGATGGTGGAGTTCCATTCGGGACCGGCCCCGCTCGCCGCGCAGTCCGCCTCCGCGGCGGGCGGTCAGCGTCCCGAGATTCCCGTGCAGGGACGTTTCTCGATGCCTACGGGAGCCCGGCCCAACATGCCGAGGCAGCGGCCGCCCGACGCCCGGTGAGGGGCCCCGGACGCTTCCCTCACGGTGATCGCCGGAGCGTGGCGGCCGCCCGTCCTCCCGGCGGCCGCCCGCTCCCCCAGCCCGGCCCGGCTCAGCTCACTGAAATCCATCGCTCAGCTGAACACGATCATCGAGCCCTGGGCCAGGCTCCTGGTGGCCGCCGTGTGCAGGCCGAGCCACACGTGCCGTTCCCTGGCGAAGGGGCCGTCGTCCCGGACCATCGGGGCGGCCGGCTCCTCCAGCTCGGTGGGACCGGCGGGCGGGGCGGGCGCGGGCGGCGGGTTGGCGGGGTCGATACCGAGGGCGGGCGCGACGAGTTCCAGCTCCCGCAGCAGCCCGTGCGAGGAGCCCAACGGGCCACCCGCTGCGAGGAGTTCGTCGTTGGCCAGTGGCACGGAGAAGTCGAGCGGCACGTAGGCTCCCGCGTGGTCGTAGTGCCACACGAGGTGCGACTGCTGCGCGGTCGGCTCGAACATCTCCAGCAACTGCTCGTAGTCACCGCCCAGTTCGTCCACCGGGCTCACGTCGAAGCCGCACAGCTTCAGCAGGTAGGCCCGGCGCAGGAAGTGCAGGGCGTCGTAGTCGAAGCCCGCGACGGGCGCGACGTCCCCGGACAGGCCCGGCATGTAGGCGTAGACCGGCACGGGCGGCAGACCGGCGGCGCCGAGCGCCTGGTCGTAGGTGGCGATCTCCTCGGCGAAGGGGTTGTCGGGGCTGTGGCACAGCACGTCGACCAAGGGCACCAACCACAGGTCACAGGCCAAGAGGGCGTCTCCTCAAGCGTCTCGGCGTTTCAGTGGGCGAACGTCGCGCGTCCTCACGTCCGGGCCACCCGGTCTCGTGGACAGGCCCGGCGGGCGGACGGAAGGGCTCGGCGTACGAAGGGAACTCGGCGTTACGGACGGGCTCGGCGTTACGGGCGTCCGCCGATCCGGTGCCACAGGTCCCGGTGTCACCCGTTCCCGTGCCACTGGTCGCGATGCCACACGTTCCGGTGTCACGCGTTCCGGTGTCACGCGTTCCGGCGGTGCGGACAGCGTAGTGCGGGCGCCCGCACTGGCGTAGATCCCGGCCGGTGACGGTTCGGACGCGGTACACCCCCGGAACCTCCAGGACACCGGGGACACCGGGGACACCGGGGGCCGGGGGGCCGGGGACACCGGGGGGCCGGGAGGACCGGGGACACCGGGCCCCGGTCCTCCCGGCCCCCCGGTGACCGCCGGCCGCCGGCGCGCCGAGCCGCGGTCGCCACCGGCCGCCCGCCTCAGAACGCCCCACCGCTGCGCGCGGCCGGGCCCTCGCCGCCGCCCGCGAGGTGTTCGATGAGCCGCAGCGAGTCCCGGTTGTACGCCGTGACGAGGGCCTGCGCGGCCTGCGGGTCGCCGCTCAGCATGACCTCGACCAGTTCCCCGTGGCCCGTCCACAGCAGTCCGCGCAGTTCGGGCTGGCGGCGCAGGAAGGGGACGGCCCCGACCCAGGACTGGACCCGCAGCCGGTGCAGGAAGTCCGACAGGTACGGGTTGCCGAAGACCGCGCTCAGCTCGCGCCAGAACCGCAGGTCGTAGCCGATCAGTACGTTGAGGTCGCCGGCCGCCGCCGCGCGCTGGGCCTCCTCGCCGCGCCGCCGGATCGAGATGAGGGCGCCGGGCGCGGAACGCAGCAGGTCCTCGGCGGCGATCCCGCCGAACACGGCGTCGGAGACGAGGCAGCGGGCCTCGATCATGTTGCGGAAGTCGTCGAGTGAGAAGGTGTGGACGCGGAAACCGCGGTGCTGCACCGAGTCCAGGAGGCCCTGGGCCGAGAGATCGACCAGCGCCTCACGCACGGGCGTCGCGGACACCCCGTACTGCTCGGCTATCTCCTTGACGGTGAACTCCTGGCCGGGGGCGAGCCGGCCCGCGAGGACCTCGTCGCGCAGGGCGTCCGCGATCTGCTGCCGCAGGGTGCTGCGGGTGACAGCGCTGCTGTCGGTACCGCGCATCGTCGGTCTGCCTCCCTGGGCCGCGTTCGCGGTCGCCGTCGCCGTCCGTCCTCTTCCGTCCTCGTCCGTCCGCTCCTCGCCGAAGCGGGAGCGGGAGCACGACACCTTACGCGCCCGCTCCGCGCCCGGAGCGATTCACATGGTAACGATTGAGGTCAGGGCCCCGAGAGGGGACCCTGACTTCAGCGTACGGCACCCACCTGACGGGCCGTCGGGAACGGGTCGGCCAGTTTCCGGAGACGGCCGGTCCACAGCCCTCGGACGGCGAATCCGTCCGCGACGCCGGTCCAAGGCCCTCAGGCGGTTAATCTGTCCGCGCGACGCCGGCCCAAAGCCCTCAGACGGCGGAACCGTCCGCGCGACGCCGGTCCACAGCCCTCAGACGGTGAATCCGTCCGCGACGGTGAGCGCCTCGTCGAGCGCGGCGAGGCCCTCCTTCGCCTCCGCCTCACTGATGTTGAGCGCGGGCACGACGTGCGTGCGGTTCATGTTCACGAAGGGCCACAGGCCGTTCCTCTTCGCGGCGGCGGCGAAGGCGTTCATGGGCGCGGCGGCCTCCCCGCTCGCGTTGTACGGCGTGAGCGGTTCGCGCGTCGAGCGGTCCCGGACGAGTTCCAGCGCCCAGAACATGCCGAGCCCGCGCACCTCCCCGACGCTCGGGTGCCGCGCCGCGATCTCCCGCAGCCGGGGGCCGATCAGCTCCTCGCCGAGCCGGGCGGCGTGCTCCACGACGCCCTCCTCCGCCATCGCGTTGATCGTCGCGACGGCGGCGGCGCAGGCGAGCGGGTGCCCGGAGTACGTCAGCCCGCCCGGGTAGGGGCGGCGCGCGAAGGTCTCGGCGATCTCGCCGTTGATCGCGACCCCGCCGAGCGGCACGTAACCGGAGTTGACGCCCTTGGCGAAGGTCATCAGGTCCGGTACGACGTCGAAGTGCTCGGCCGCGAACCACTTGCCGGTCCGCCCGAAGCCGGCCATCACCTCGTCCAGGACGAAGACGATGCCGTGCCGGTCGCACAGCTCCCGCACGCCCTGGAGGTAGCCGGGCGGCGGCACCATGATCCCGGCCGTGCCGGGGACGGTCTCCAGCACGATCGCGGCGATCGTCCCCGGACCCTCGTACGCGATCGTGTCCTCCAGGTGCGTGAGGGCGCGCTCGCACTCCTGCCGCTCGTTCTCGGCGTAGAACGCGCTCCGGTACAGGAACGGCGCCCAGAAGTGCACGACCCCGGCCGCACCGGTGTCGGAGGCCCAACGGCGCGGGTCGCCCGTGAGGTTGATCGCGGCGGAGGTCGAGCCGTGGTACGAGCGGTAGGCGCTGAGGACCTTGGCGCGGCCGGTGTGCACGCGGGCCATGCGGACGGCGTTCTCGACCGCCTCCGCGCCCCCGTTGGTGAAGAAGATCTTGTCGAGGTCGCCGGGGGTGCGCTCGGCGATGAGCCGGGCGGCCTCCGAACGGGACTCGATCGCGAAGGCGGGCGCGAAGGTCGTGAGCTTCCCGGCCTGCTCCTGGATCGCGGCGACCACCTTCGGGTGCTGGTACCCGATGTTGGTGAAGACGAGTCCGCTGGTGAAGTCGAGGTAGCTGTTGCCTTCGTAGTCCCAGAAGTAGGAGCCCTCGGCGCCGGCGACGGCGAGCGGGTCGATCAGCTCCTGGGCGGACCAGGAGTGGAACACGTGCGCGCGGTCGGCTGCCTTGACGGCGGCACCGAGCTGGGGGTTCGGCTGAGCAGGCTGAGGGGTCATACCGTCCAGGCTAGGAGACGCCCCGGGTGTCCGGCATGGGCGTTCCGTCAGCGGGCCGGGGCGGGGGGACGACAGAGTGTCGGGGACGACGGACACCCGGGCGCCCCCGCACCGCCGCACTCCGCGCCGCCCGGTGTCCGCCGCACTCCACACCGCCCGGTGTCCGCCGCCCCCGACCCCCTGCCGTCCGCCGTCCGCCGTCCGCCGTCCGCCGTCCGCGACACCCTGTCGTCCGCTGACCGCTGACCGCCGTCCGCTGTGCGTCCGCCTTCCCGGAAGGGGACGAGACGTGGCCGCGTCCTTCCACCTCGTACGCGTACCGCTCGCGCCGCCGGGCCCGGGAGCGCCCGGCAGGCACCTCTACCGGGCGTGGGCCGACGGGACCCGGGGCACGTACTCCGTCCACCTCCTCCTGGACGAGACCGAGCGCACGGTGCGGCCGTGCGACGCCTCCGGCAACCCCCTCGGCACCCTCCGGCTGGACCTCGGCGCGGGAGAGGTCCGGGGCACCGCGACCGCCCTCGAAAGCCCCTGGCAGTAAAGGGACTTCACCCAGCTCTCGGCCTCTTTCGGCGGGCACTTCCTACGGCACGGAACCCCGCCCGCGCAGCTCACGAAGCACTTCTGGTGACGAGGGCGGGCCGTGAGTGAGAGCGGGCGGGCGGGCGGGCGGAACCGAACATTCCTCCCGCCCCCGCAGAACGGCACGCGAACACTCCCCGGCCACTCCCCCACCGGCCGCCACCACCCCCTCCCCCCGCCGTACGGTGACCGCACCCCCACGCGTCGAGGCCCAGCCGAGGGAGTACGCGGTCGTGGAATGGCTCAGCGCGGAGAACGTCGTGGCGGTGCTCACCGCCGTACTCGGTGTCATCGCCTCGGTCGTGCTGCTCTGGTACGAGAGACGCGTACCGCGCCGACGGCACATCGGCTACCGCGTGCAGGTGGACATGCCGATACGCGCGCGGGACGCGGGCCGCGAGCAGGGCCGGGTCCCGGCGACGCTCGGACTGTTCGACGGCTTCGGCGACGACGCGCCCGCCGGCCCCGGTACGAGCCTGGTGCTGCTGCGCGTGGAGAACGACGGTTCCCAGTCCATCGACGCCAGCCACTACACGGGCCACGAACTGCACGGTCTGACCGCCGAGTTCACCGGCCGGACGGTACGCGGACTGGACGTGACGCAGCGCCCCGGCTCGGAACACCTGCTCGCGCACTTCGCGCCGAGCGGCGGACTGTCCTACTCGGGCAGCGTCCTCGACATCCCCCGGGTGCCGCTGAACCGGGGCGAGTACTACAAGCTCCTGGTGCTGCTGGACGGCGGCGAGGTGGGCGGCGAGGTGAAGGTGAGCGGCGGCCTGCTGGAGGGCCGGGTCACCCCGAACCGGGCGCTGTCCCCCGACGAGACCCCGCCCCTGCTGTCCCGCGCGGCCCGCATCAGCCTCGCCGTGCTGACCGCCTTCGTCCTGACCCTGGCGACCCTCATCCTCCTGCCGGGCGACGTACCGCCGCGCGGCTGCGCGACCGGCACGCTCACCCTGACCGGCTCGACGGCCTTCCGCCCGGTCGCCGGGGAACTGGGCCAGAAGTACGAGGCGGAGTGCCCCGGTTCGCGGATCAGGGTGGAGACGCGGGGCAGCACGGAGGGGATCAAGCGGCTCACGGAGACCGGGAGTGCGACGAAGTCCGGCTCACCCGCGACGATCGCCTTCTCGGACGGCGCGAAACCGGCGGGCTACCCCCGGCTCCAGGGCCACCGCGTCGCCGTCTCCGTCTTCTCCCTCGTCGTCAACGACTCGGTGCCGCTGAAGGACCTGAGCAGCGAACGGATCAAGGCCCTGTACTTCGGCCGGGCCACCAACTGGAAGCAGGCCGACGGCCCGGACCTCCCGGTGGTGCTCGTGAGCCGCGACGCGAGTTCAGGCACCAGGAAAGTGCTCCAGGAACGCGTCCTGCACGGCCGGGAGAAGGCCGTCTCGGCGAGCGTGTGCGGCGTCAAGGACAACCCGAACGTCAAGATCAACCGCTGCGAGGAGGAGGACACACGGCACGTCCTCGACGTCGTCGCGCGAACGGAGGGCGCGCTCGGCTACGCCGACCTCGGCACCGACCAGCACCTGCCCGCCGGCCTCCACCCGCTCTCGATCGACGGCCACCGCCCCTCCGCCGACGACCTGACCGCCAGCCGCTACCCCTTCCGCGAGATCGAGTACGCCTACACCTACGGCAACCCGCCCAGCAGTTCCCTGGTCTCCGACTTCCTCACCTTCATGATCCACGGCGCGGGCCAGGAGATAGTCCGCACCCGCGGCCATCTCCCGTGCTACACCCCGGAGGGACTGAAACTGTGCGGGGGATGAGGGCGCCCGCCGCACCGCCCCGGTGTGGTGTGGTGTCACCGGTTGACGGCCTGGACTTCGCGTACGACGACGTCCTGTGCGGCGCCGAACTCCCCGTCGGGCAGGTCCTGGGGCTGGGCCACTCCGGTGCCGGTCCAGTGGATCTTCCAGGTGAGGGTGGCGCGCAGCGGGTAGCTCCCGCCGTGCGAGGCGCGCAGGTAGGTGACGCCGCAGGGCGGAGTACGGTCGGCTTTGCCCGGGGCGTACGCCTCCCCGATGTGCCCGTCGGTGATCGGGCAGACCCCGGAGGCGGGCAGGGTGCGCGCGTCGTCCGTACCCGGCTCGATGCGCAGCGACACGGGTTCGGCGACGGTCGTGGCCTCGATCCCCAGGCGTGGCACGGAGGCGGTGACGGCCACGGGCTCGAACTTGGCGCCGTCCAGCCAGGCCCAGGTCGGCAGGTTCACCTTCGACTCGGCTTCCGGCGCGAGTTCCACCTCCGTGGAGGGCACCCGGATCTCCGCGTACGCGAGCTGCGCGAGCACCTCGGGTGTCACGGCCTGCGGAACGTCGGCCGGCGGCGGGTCCCCGGTGTCCACCCAGAAGATCGGCTTGTCGCAGGCCAGAGCGCCCGGGTCCCCCTCCCGCCCCGGCGTCACGAACGAGTCCCAGAAGAACCCTTCCCCCGCCTTGGCCTTGTTGAAGTCCTTGTACTCCCCGCCCTCGACATACCGTTTACGCTGCGCGGCGTCCCACTCGGGCCCGGTGGAGTCCACCGCCCAGATCGGCTCCAGGTACTTTTGCAACTCGTCGGGCGTGTACTTCGGCGCGTAGTAGCAGGCGGGCGGCTCCCAGTCGGAGGCGGCGGCCACCGGCCCAGCCCCCTGCCCGTGCCCGTTACGCGACCGGTCGATGACGACCCCGGCCCCGGCGGCGGTGGCGGACAGGTTGCCGGACTTGTCGGCGTTGCCGGAGACGTGTTGGTCGCCCTTGTCATCGCCGAGTACCGCCGACGCCTGCGTCGGGCAGAGAAGGATCAGTGCTGCCGCACATCCGGCCCACGCCCAGCTTCTCCTCACGGCTGGCACAGGTCGCTCCCCGCATCGGATACGAGCTTCTCCGTGACCCATACGCCCTTACCGTTGAGCCGGAGCCGGGCGTTGTAGAGGACGTAGCCGTCCTTGGTGGCCGGAGTCACCTTCGTCTTCCCGGTCTTGACGTTCTTGCGGTACGCCTTGCTCTGGTCCTCGCAGTACGTGAACCCAGCGGTGTCGTCGTCGTTGATCTGCACGTTCGGCTTGGAGTACCGCATGACTCCGGTGGTCCGGTCGTGCGTGTCGACGAAACGCTGTACATACGCCTGAGCGCCGGCCGCCGATTCCCCGGCCGTGTAGAAGCGGAAAGCCGGATCGTCCGGGTCCTGCCGGGCAATGGCCATGTCCACGGCTTGGAGGTACTGACGCGTGTCCGCCATCACCGCGTCCTTCTTCGCGTCCCCCGTCTTCGGCCACTCGAAGTCGTAGGTCAGATCGGCGGGCAGCTCGATCTTCGGCCGCCCCGCAGCGGTGGAGGCGCTGGGACTGGGGCCGGCGGAGGCAGAACTCCCACCGGACGTGTCCGCCCCGGCGACCGGCTTGTCGGCCTTCTCGTCGGACGCGTCATCACCGCCCCCACAGGCGCTGAGCGAGAAAGCTGCGACAGCACACAACGCGGTCACGGCGAGCAGAGGACGACGACGGCGATTCACGGACGGACAACTCCCGGTGGGGCGAGACGAGACGGAACCAGACACAGGCCGCCCACGCTACCGACGGCACCGAATCAGCGCCACGAAACAGCCGATCGACGCCGGGCCGGCACCAGCGTGCAGCCCTCACGGTCACCGCTGTTGCTCGCCCCCGGCGCATGGCAGGGTAGTCGCGGACGACACGGGGGAGGGGCTTCGGTGGCTGCGTACCGTCCGACGGACTGGCACATCCTGGACCTGGACAAGGACCCGGTACCGGGTGACCCGCAGCGAGTGAAGAAGCTCGCGGCCTCACTGCACGACTTCGCGGACGACGTGGCCCAAGTCCTGCGCGACATCAAGGGGATGGCGGGCGAGGACACGATCCTGTCCTGGGCCGGGAAGACAGCCGACTCCTTCACCGAGGAGTTCCAGGAAGCCCCCGGCAAACTGAAGAAACTCAAGAAGTCCTACAACCTCGCCGGCGACGCACTCGCCTCCTACTGGCCCGACCTGGAGAGCGCACAGGACCAGGCCGACAAGGCACTGCGCGACGCCCGCACCGCCCGCGCCGACCTGGCCGCCGCACACACCGCCCTCGGCACCGCCACCGAGGGCGTGCGCACGGCGGACGCGAAAGCCGACTCCTACGACCCCGCCAAGAACCACGGCCGCGACGTCCCCAAGCCCGACGAGGCCGAGGTCCGCCGCGCCACCCGCAACGCCACCCACGC